>JADGHE010000009.1 GCA_019689555.1 Variibacter sp.
GGGGGGGGGGGGGGGGGGGGGGGGGGGGGTGCGCCGGGGGGCGCCCCCGCGGCCGCGGACGGCTCAGAACAAGCCGACGATCCGGCCCTCGGCATCCACGTCGATGGAATCGGCGGCGGGAACTTTCGGCAGCCCCGGCATGGTCATGATCTCGCCGCAGATGGCGACGACGAATTCGGCCCCCGCGGAGAGCCGCACTTCCCGGATCGGAATGATGTGGTCGACCGGCGCGCCCTTGAGGTCGGGATCGGTCGAAAAGCTGTACTGCGTCTTGGCGATGCAGATGGGCAGCTTTCCGTAGCCCATGTCTTCCCACGCCTTGAGCTGGTCGCGGATCGACTTGTCGGCGGCGACGCCGCGTGCGCGATAGATCTCGCGCGCGATGGTCTCGATCTTCTCGAACAGCGGCATGTCGTCGGGGTAGAGAAACTTGAGCTTGCTCTTGCCGCTGTCGCAGATCTTCACCACGGCACGGGCGACATCGGCCGCGCCTGCGCCGCCCATGGCCCAGTGATCGGCCATGAACGCCTCGACGCCGAGCTTCCGGCAGGACTCCTGCACGAGCTTGATTTCGGTCTCCGTGTCCGAGGAAAAGCGATTGATCGAGACCACGGCCTCAAGGCCGAACTTCCGCACGTTCTCGACATGGCGCTGCAGATTCGCCATGCCGGCCTCGAGCGCCTTGAGGTTCTCGGCCTTGAGGTCTTCGCGCTTGACGCCGCCGTGCATCTTGAGCGCGCGAATGGTGGCGACGAGCACGACGCAGTCGGGCGCGAGCCCGGTCTTGCGGCACTTGATGTTGATGAATTTCTCGGCACCGAGATCGGCGCCGAAGCCCGCCTCGGTGACCACGTAATCGGCGAGCTTGAGCGCGGTGGTGGTCGCGACAACCGAGTTGCAGCCGTGGGCGATGTTGGCGAAGGGGCCGCCGTGGACGAAGGCGGGCGTGCCCTCGAGCGTCTGCACGAGATTGGGCGCGAGCGCGTCCTTGAGCAGCGCCGTCATGGCGCCGTGCGCCTTGAGATCGCGGGCGCGGACCGGCTTCCGGTCGCGCGTATAGGCGACGATGACGTTGCCGAGCCGCTCCTTGAGATCGTCGAGATCCCGGGCGAGGCAGAAGATCGCCATCACCTCGGAAGCGACCGTGATGTCGAACCCCGCCTCGCGCGGAAAGCCGTTGGCGACGCCGCCGAGCGAGCAGACGATCTGGCGCAAGGCGCGGTCGTTCATGTCCATGACGCGCCGCCAGGCGATGCGGCGGCTGTCGATGCCGAGCGCATTGCCCCAGTAGATGTGATTGTCGATCAGCGCCGCGAGCAGGTTGTGCGCCGCGGTGATGGCGTGGAAGTCGCCGGTGAAATGGAGATTGATGTCCTCCATCGGCACGACCTGCGCATAGCCGCCGCCCGCCGCGCCGCCCTTCATCCCGAAGGAGGGCCCGAGCGACGGCTCGCGCAGGCAGAGCATCGCCTTCTTGCCGATGTGGTTCAGCGCGTCGGTGAGGCCGACCGTCGTCGTCGTCTTGCCCTCGCCCGCAGGGGTGGGCGAAATCGCCGAGACGAGGATGAGCTTGCCGTTCGGCCGGTCCTTGAGCGTCTTGATGTAGTCCATCGAGATCTTGGCCTTGTAGTGGCCGTAGGGCTCGAGGTTCTCGGGCGCGATGCCGAGCTTCTCGCGCGCGATCTCGACGATCGGCCGCTTCGCCGCGGCCTGGGAGATCTCGATGTCGGATTTCGGGTTCAGATGCTGTGAGGCGGGCATGGGGCGCGGTCCACTGTGCTGGGGCTAGGGTCCAAATTGCGAAAACGGGAACTCGTCTTTCGCCGTCGCGCCGGCGCCCGCGGATCATGGCTTGCAGGTCCGCGCGGCGCGCGCACGACCGAGCGAGGGCGTCGGGCGGGCCTTCAGGTGAAGCGCGCGCCCGGCGCGAGCTGCGCGCTCGCCGCCCACTCGCCGGCGGGGATCTTCGGGCCGTCCGCCTGCACGCGCGTGACCTTGAAGCGGCCGTCGGCGCACACGACGGTGAAGCCGTCCGCCTCCACGGCGACGACCTCTCCCATCTTACCGCCGATGCCCTTCGGGTCCTTCGCGGGCAGCGGGGTTGCGTCGAAGATCCGCAGCCGCAGGCCGTCGAGGTTCGACCAGGCGCCCGGCGACGGATTGCAGCCGCGGATCAGCCGGTCGATCTGCTGCCACGGTTTGCCCCAGTCGATGTGGGCGTTCTCGGGACCGCAGCGGCCTTCGTAGGTGGCCTTGGATTCGTCCTGCTTGATGCGCGGCGCCTTGCCCGCCTTCACGAGGTCCACGGCTTCGAGCATCGCCTCGACGCCCATGGGGAAGAGGCGGTCGAAATAGACGGAGCCGACTGTGTCTTTCGGGCCGATCGGCGTCCTCTTCTGCAGCAGGACGTCGCCCGTATCGAGCCCGTTGTCGGGCCAGAAGATCGACAGCCCGGTCTCGGTCTCGCCCTTGATGATCGCCCAGTTGATCGCGCTCGGGCCCCGGTAGGCGGGGAGCAGGGACGGGTGATACTGGATCGAGCCGTGGGTCGGAATGTTGAGAAACTCCTCCGGCACGAACAGCGTGACGAAGGCCATGACCTGTAGGTCGGGCTTCAGCGCGCGAAACTCCTCCCACACCTCGGGATTGCGGTAGGAGGTCGGCTGATAGACCGGCAAGCCTGCGGCGAGCGCCGCCTCCTTGAGCGCGTCGGGCTTCTGCCCGGGCTTCTCGGGCGCGACGTAAACCGCCACGACGTTTTCGCCGCGCTGGAGCAGCGCCTCCAGCACGGCTTTGCCGAACGCCTGCTGCCCGTGGACCACGATACGCATTCAGTATCCTCCCAACCCGCCTGGGGCGCCCGCGGGCCGCGGGCCTCCGCCAGGCATCGACGTCATGTGTTGCGTCCCCGCCGGCGCGGGGACGGTTTCTGCTACGCCGCAGCGGCCGCGGGCTTCTCCGGCGCCGTCACGGCACCCGAGCCCATGATCTCGCTGATCTCCTTCGGCGAGTAGCCGAGGAGCTTCAAAATCTCCTCCGTGTGCTCGCCGAGCAGAGGCGCGCGCTTCACTTCGGTGATCGAGTCCGACATCTTCACCGGATTGCCGACCGTCAGGTACTTGCCGCGCACCGGATGGTCGACCTCGACCACCGTGCCGGTCGCCCGCAGCGACGGCTCCTCGGCGATCTCCTTCATCGACAGGATCGGCCCCACGGGGATGTCGTATTTGTTGCAGATCTCCATGACCTCGAACTTCGTCTTGGTCATGGTCCACTGCTCGATCGTGTCGAAGATCTTGCGCAGGCGCGGCAGCCGAGCGTTCGGCGTCGCGTAGTCGGGATCGGTCTTCCACTCCGGCTTGCCGATCAGGTCGCAGATCGCCCCCCACACCGGCGCCTGTGTGATGAAGTAGACATAGGCGTTGGGATCGGTCTCCCAACCCTTGCACTTGAGGATCCATCCCGGCTGCCCGCCGCCCGAGTCGTTGCCGGCGCGCGGCACGGCGTCGCCGAACGGGATGCCCTCGCCGTACTGGCTGTACTCCTTGAGCGGGCCGTGCTTGAGGCGCTGCTGGTCGCGCAGCTTGACACGGCAGAGATTGAGCACGCCGTCCTGCATGGCGGCGAGCACCTTCTGGCCGCGGCCGGTGCGCATGCGCTGATAGAGCGCGCAGACGATGCCGAAGGCGAGATGCAGGCCGGTGCCGGAATCGCCGATCTGCGCCCCCGTCACCAGCGGCGGCCCGTCACGAAAGCCCGTGGTGGAGGCGGCGCCGCCGGCGCACTGGGCGATGTTCTCGTAGACCTTGCAGTCCTCGTAGGGACCCGGACCGAAGCCCTTCACCGACGCCACGATCATGCGCGGGTTGAGCTTATGGATGTGCTCCCAGGTGAAGCCCATGCGGTCGAGCGTGCCGGGGGCGAAATTCTCCACGAGCACGTCACAGTACTTGATCAGGCGCTCCAGGATCTCCTTGCCCTTCGGATGTTTGGAATCGACGGTGATCGACCGCTTGTTGCCGTTGAGCATCGTGAAGTAGAGGCTGTCGGCGTTCGGCACGTCGCGCAGCTGGACGCGCGTGATGTCGCCAGTGCCCGGCCGCTCCACCTTGATGACGTCGGCGCCCATATAGGCCAGAAGCTGCGTGCAGGTCGGGCCCGACTGCACGTGCGTGAAATCGAGGACGCGCACGCCCTCGAGCGCCTTGCCGGCCTGGCCCCAGGGCTTCGTCGACGGCTTGGGGAGCCTGATCGTCGCCGCCCGCGCGGGGGACTTTGCGGTGCGCCGGGCGGCCGCTTTGGCGGTGGCGCGCTTCGCCGCGGCCGCAGGCCGCGCAGCCGTGCGCTTCGTCGTGGCGGCGGCGCGCTTGGCGGCGGGCGTGGCCGCGCGCCGTTCCGCCGGCCTCTTCGCGGCAACCGCGGCGGATGTCCGCTTGGGCTTCGTCAGCGCCTTTTTTCGCGAGGCCGCAGCGGCCGTCTTCCTCGGTTTCTTGCGCGTGGCCATTGAGCTTTCTCCTGAAATCTCCGTTCCGTGTCTCGCGCGCAGCGTATCTTCCGCGAGGCGAAAGGGTGCGCTGCAGGATTTCCGTCTCGAGCGATCGCCGTTTGCAGGAACCGGAGCCCGACGCGAAGCGAAGGCCGCGCGTGCCGCGTCGCGCGCGGCACGGCCGTTTCCGCCCCGGGCCGTCGCCTCACTTGTACATGGTCTGGTTCTTGGTGCCGGGCGCATACTCGTTGGGATCGACCCAGATGTTGACGACGGCCGACTTGCCGGTCTTCGCGACCATCTCGCGCGCCTTCCTCAGCGCCGGCGCGATCTCGGATGCGGCGCGCACCTCCGTTCCCCAGCCGCCCCACATCTTCGGGAAGTGGGAGAACTCCATGTCGCCGAGCTTGTTGCCGACATTGCCGCGCTGCGGACCGTACTTGGCGATCTGGCCGTAGCGGATCTGGTTCATCGCCGAGTTGTTGCCGATCACGGCGATGTAGGGGGCGCCGAAGCGGTCGGCGGTCTCCATGTCGAAGGCCGTCATCCCGAACGATCCGTCGCCGTAGTAGCAGAGCACCTCCTTGTTCGGATGCGCGAGCTTCGCGGCGAGGGCGAAGCCCGTGCCGACGCCGAGCGAGCCGAGCGCGCCCGGGTCCATCCAATGCCCCGGCTTGCGCGGGCGCACGGCCTGCGCCGAGATCGTCACGACGTCCCCGCCGTCGCCGATGTAGATCGTGTCCTCGGTGAGGAACTCGTTGATCTCGTAGGCGACGCGATAGGGGTGGATCGGCGTCTGCTCGGACTTGAACATCGGCATCAGCTTCTCGAGCGCCGCCTCTTCGGCCGCCTGCAACTCCTTCATCCACTGCCGGCGCGCCTGCCGCTTGTCGTTCTTGATCCGGCTGTTGGCGGCGTTGAGCACCGCCTCAAGCACGGCGCCGGGATGCCCGACGATGCCGAGCGTGATGTCGCGGTTCTTGCCGACCGTGCGGTAGTCCATATCGATCTGCACGAGCGTCGGCACGTTGATGCGCTTGCCGTAGCCCATGCGGAAGTCGAACGGCGTGCCGACGATGACGATGACGTCGGCCTTCCCGAAGGCGAGCGAGCGGGTGCGGTCGAAATGGTGCGGGTCGCCGGGCGGCAGCAGGCCGCGGCTTGCGCCGTTGAAATAGCCCGGAATGTCGAGGCCGCGCAGCAGCGCGATCGCCTCCTCGTGTCCGCGCGCGGTCCATACCTGCTGGCCGAACAGAATGGCGGGCCGCTCGGAGTTCACCAGAATGTCGGCGAGCCGCTCGATGTCGCGCGGATCGCCGAGGGCGCGGACCGATGCGCGGTAGTGCCCCGGCTTCGGCACGACCGCCTTGGAGACGTCGATCTCGCGGTCGAGCACGTCGCGCGGGATTTCGAGATAGCTCGGGCCGTAGGCGCCCGCGAAACATTCCCGCGCCGCCATGGCGATCATGTCGGCGACGCGCTCGGTCGACATCACCGTGGACGCGAATTTGGTGATCGGCTTCATCATGTCGACGTGCGGAAGGTCCTGCAGGCCGCCCATCTTCCACTGGGTGAGGGCGCTTTGGCCACCGATGTGCAGAACCGGGCTCTCCGAGCGGAAAGCCGTGGCGATGCCGGTGACCGCGTTGGTGCAGCCGGGGCCGGCGGTGGTGACGACGCAGCCGAGTTTGCCGGTCTGGCGCGCATAGCCGTCGGCGGCGTGCGCCGCGGTCTGCTCGTGGCGCACGTCGACGATGCGGATGCCCTCGTCCAGGCAGCCGTCGTAGATGTCGATGATGTGGCCGCCGCACAGCGTGAAGATTGTGTCGACGCCTTCCGCCTTGAGCGCCTTGGCGACCAGGTGGCCGCCCGAAATGACGTTGGGGTCGGTGCTCTTGCGCTTCAGCGTGTCTTCAGCGGTCGTCGGTTCCGGCTTCTGTGCCTTCAATGTTGCTTCAGCCATGGAAGTCCTCCGGGGCGTTCATTGGGAAGCGACGCCGTCGCGCGTCACCGCCTGCGTGAAGTGGATCTCGAATTGCGCCGCGACCGGCCCCGCCGACTGGGTCCGGGCGCGACATGCACGGGCATCGACTGGTCGGGACGCTCCGCCCGGCGCGGCCGCGCCACGGCCCGGCCGGATCGGCGCCGGCGCGAACATGGCAGCCGCGGTCCGATCGGGCAGCGCGCGCCGGCCGGCGACATGCCCGTCCGTCGGGGTCCGCTCGCCGTCCGTCCGGCCCGTGGCGAACGTCCGGCGCGGCGGAATGGGCTCGAGAACCGAGGGCTGCATCTCAGTCCAGATAATCGGCGTAGCGCCGCACGTGCTCGGCGAGGCCGAGCGCATGGTCGCGCACGAGAGCCTCGGCGCGCTCCGTGTCGCGCAGCTCGAGCGCCTCGATGATGTTCATGTGGTCGCGAATCGAGCGGTCCGCGCGATCCTGCTCGCCGATGGTCTTGCGGCGGATCATGCGCATATGGGTGAAGAGGTTCTCGGCGAGATTCACGAGCACGCGATTATGGCTCATGCCGATGATCGCCTGGTGGAACTGGATGTTCACCTCGGAGTACTCGTCGAGCTTTGCGTGCAGCTTGCCGTCCTCGAAGGTCGTGAACATCGCCCGCAAGGTCGCGATCTCCGCGTCGGAGGCGTTCTGCGTGATCAGCCGCGCGGCCATGCTCTCCAGGGCGGCCCAGGCGGTGATGAGCTCGATGACCTCGGCCTTGGTCTTGCGGACCACGTAGACGCCGCGCCGCGGCACGGAGCGCACGAAGCCTTCGCGCTCGAGCTGCGCCATCGCCTCGCGCACCGGCGTGCGGCTGATGCCGAGGTCGCTCGCGAGCTGGCGCTCGTCGAGCCGCACCTCGGAGGGCTGGTCGTACACGTTGAGGGAGACGATGACGTCCTTCAGCGCCGCATAGGCGCGGTCCGCGAAGGTCGAGGTGTCTTCGAGCGGCGCTAGGGCCACACGGGGCGGCGCTGCCGGCTCGCGGCCTGCGCGCTGAAGCGTGACGGTCCGATCCTGCATGTTTGTTGCGCCGTGACGCCCTTCGGTGAGGTGGACGGCTCCGCGTTCCGTCTTCCTGCCTCGCGCGACCCCCGCCGCATCGGCGCCTTGCGCAAGGACGCCCGAGGCGGCGGAGGGCTCGAATCCCGGAGCTGTGGCATACATTATACCGAGAGCCGGCATCCGGCAACCGGCAACCGCGGCTCATCGGCGCCGCGGCTCAGGCGGCGGCGGGGCGAAAGACGCGGCTCCACCCGGACTGGATCAGCGGCCACAGCAGCACGATCAACCCGAGCGCCATGATTGTGCCGACAAGGCCGTTCGACCAGAAGATGCTGAGACTGCCCTGGGAGGTGAGCAGCGACTGCCGGAACGCCTCCTCGGCCTTGTCGCCCAGCACGATGGCCAGGACCATGGGCGCCATGGGGTAGTTGCACTTCTTCATCAGATAGCCGAGCACCCCGAACACCAGCATCAGCATCACGTCGAAGGTCGAGTTGTGCACCGTGTAGGCGCCGATGGCACAGAACACGAGAATGATCGGCGCGATGATGCTGAACGGAATGCGCAGGATGGCCGCGAACAGCGGCACGCAGGTGAGCACGACCAGGAGCCCCGCCACATTGCCGAGATACATGCTGGCGATCAGGCCCCAGACGAACTCCTTCTGCTCGACGAACAACATGGGGCCCGGCTGCAGACCCCAGATCAGAAGGCCGCCGAGCAGCACGGCCGCGGTCGGCGAGCCGGGCACGCCGAGCGACAGCATGGGTAGCAGGGCGGAGGTGCCGGCCGCGTGGGCGGCCGTCTCGGGCGCGACCACGCCCTCGATCTCGCCGGTGCCGAACTTGTGGCCGGTCTTCGACATGCGCTTGGCAAGCCCGTAGCTCATGAAGGAGGCCGGCGTGGCGCCCGCGGGGGTGACGCCCATCCAGCAGCCGATGATGCAGGACCGCAGCGAGGTGATCCAGTAGCGCGGCAGCTCGGCCCAGGTCTCGAGCACCACGCGCGGACTGATGACCGCGGTGCGGCCCTTGAAGCTCAGACCCTCCTCCATGGTCAGCAGGATCTCGCCGATGCCGAAGAGGCCGATGACGGCGATCAGGAAGTCGAAGCCCGTGAGCAGGTACTCCGAGCCGAAGGTCAGCCGCAGTTGGCCGGTCATCTGGTCGAGCCCCACGGCGGCGAGCGCGAAACCGATCATCATTGCGGCGACCGTCTTGAAGGCCGGCTCCTTGCTCATGCCGATGAAGCTGCAGAAGGCGAGAAAGTACACGCCGAATTTTTCCGCCGGCCCGAAGCGCAGAGCGAAGGCCGCCACAAGTGGCGCCACCAGCGTGATCATGATCACGGCGAACAGCGCGCCGACGAAGGAGGAGGTGAAGGCGGCGGTCAGCGCCTCGCCCGCGCGGCCTTTCTGCGCCATCGGGTGGCCGTCGAAGGTGGTCGCGACAGACCACGGCTCGCCCGGAATGTTGAACAGAATCGAGGTGATGGCGCCGCCGAACAAGGCTCCCCAGTAGATGCAGGAGAGCATGATGATGGCCGACGTCGGCGACATCGAGAATGTGAGCGGCAGCAGGATGGCGACGCCGTTCGCGCCCCCGAGCCCGGGCAGCACCCCGATGATGACTCCGAGCAGAATGCCCACGAGCATCAGCATCAAGTTGAACGGCTCGATGACGACGGCGAAGCCGTGAAAAAGATTGGCGATCTCTTCCATGTCGGATTGCGCGGACCGGGCGTACGCCCTCGATCCTCCCCCTAAAGCCCCTCAGAACCCCAGAAAGTACTCGATCGGCCCCTTCGGCAAGGGCACGAGGAACCAACGCTCGAACACGACGAAGGTCACGAGCGGCACTCCGATCGCGATGAGGAGCACCCGGGACCAGTTGTAGCGTCCGTGCCATTTCATGAAGGCGCCGATCAGGAGCGCCGAGGCGGTGTAGATCCCGATCCAGGGCACCAGGGCGACATAAACCGCGGTCGGAAGCACGACGGAACTCACGCGACCGAGCTGGTCCCAGGTCGCGAAGCGCCGCTCATCGGCCCGGTCTCTCCAAGCCTGCACGAGATTGACCAGGCTCGCACCGAGAATGAACAGTCCGACGTAGAACGGAATGAAGCCCGCCCGTGGCCCGTCCTCGGCCCAGTCGCGGCCGACCCGCATGCTGCCGATGATGACGATTAGGGCGAACACGGCCGTGAAGACGGCCATGCCGACCTCCACCCGCCGGTGGGAAGGGCCGGCCGCCGTCATCCCTTCGATCTCCTTGCGCATTGGAATGGCTCCCTCTGCGGCCGGCCGGTTACCCCCACCGAAGCCGGCCACATCCACTGGCTGTTGCTCGGTCTCTCACTTCTTCTCGAGGAAGCCCGCCGCCTTCATGAGCTCTTCGTGGCGCTTCTCCTCCTTGGCGATCCAGTCCTTGAATTGATCGCCCGACATGAAGGTCGTGTTGAAGGCGCCGCTCCTCATGAAATCCTTCCACTCCGGCGTCTCGCGCACCTTCTTGAACAGGTCCACGTAGTACTGAACCTGATCGTTGCTCGCGCCGCCGGGCATGAAGACGCCGCGCAGCATGAGGTACTCGACGTTGAGCCCCTGCGCCTTGCAGGCCGGCACGTCGGCCCAAGTCTGGCCGTCCGGCGTGATCTTCTCGTGATACTCGACGGGCTTCGAGTCGAAGACGCACAACGGCCGCAGCTTGCCGCCGCGCCAATGGGACACGGCCTCGATCGGATTGTTCACGGTCGCGTCCACGTGATTGCCGACGAGCTGGACCGCGACCGCGCCGCCGCCGCCCTGCGGGATGTAGATGAATTTGGCGCCGGTCGCCTTCTGGATCGCTTCGGTGATGATCTGATCTTCCTGCTTGGAGCCGGTGCCCGCGATCTTGAAGCTGCCGTTCGCCTGCTTGGCGGCCTCGATGAAGTCTTTCGCCGTCTTGTAGGGCTTCTCGGCGTTTACCCAGAGGATGAACTCGTCAAGCGCCAGCATCGCGACAGGGGTGAGGTCCTTCCAGTTGAAGGGAATGCCGGTCGCGAGCGGCGTCGTGAACAGGTTCGACAGCGTGATGATGATCTTCTGAGGATTGCCCTTCGAATTCTTGACGTCGAGAAAGCCCTCGCCGCCGGCCCCGCCCGCCTTGTTGATCACCACCATCGGCTGCTTCATCAGGTTGTGCTTGCTGATGATGCCCTGGATCGTGCGCGCCATCTGGTCGGCGCCGCCGCCGGTGCCGGCGGGTACGATGAACTCGACCGGCCGGGTGGGCTCCCACGCGGCCTGCGCGGCGCTCGGCATGCTCGCCATAAAGGCGGCCGCAAGGCCGAGCGCCGCCACTCTTGAGCACGAACGGAGATCGAGATGCGTCACTGTCTTCCTCCCTTGGGTTCTTTACTTTTTTGACTTTTCGCCCGCCGATGGAAGCGCCGTGACCCGCCTGCATCAATTCGACATTCGACGCAGACGCGTGCTGCCCGCCGGCAAGATCCTCGGGCGCGCCCTTCGGCAGCGCTAGAGAGAGCATTCACCCAAAACCGCCGTCAATGCAACGGCAGGGCCGGAGTCACAATTCCGTGTAAAGCTGCCATGCGCGAGACGATGGGCGCCGGGCGCGGGGCGGTGGCGGCGCTGTGCAGTGCAATATCGGCCGGCTGCGGGGGCCGGCCCTGTCGTTCGCGTCAAGCGCGGTTTCTGCCGAGAAGGTGGTCGGAAATGATCCGCATCTGAATTTCCGACGTGCCTTCGAAGATCTTGGTCAGCCGGGCGTCGCGCCAGTAACGTTCGACCGCGTGAAGCGTCGTGTATCCGGCGCCGCCGTGGATCTGCAGCGCTTCGCTGGTGACGCGCTCGGCCATCTCGGTCGCCTGAAGCTTGGCCATCGCGGCCTCCTTGTCGCACCGCTCGCCGGTGTCGATCAGGCGGCAGACGAAGTAGAGGAGCTGGCGCGCCGCCTCGATCTCCGTCGCCATGCGGGCAAGCTTGAAGCGGATGGCCTGAAACTCGCTGAGGGAGTGGCCGAACTGAACCCGTTCGCGGGCATAGGCCGTGGCGTCCTCGAGCGCGCCGCGCGCCAGGCCGATGGCGCGGGCGGCCGTGTGGGCGCGCGCGACCTCGAGCCCGCTGGTCGCCACGTAGAACCCCTTGCCCTCCTCGCCCACCATGTTGGCGGCCGGAACCCGACAGCCGTCGAAGGCGAGCTCCCAGGTCTTCCATCCGAAATAGCCGATCTTCGGAATCGGGGCGCCGCTCACCCCGGGCGGCAGGCTGCCGCGCGGCTTGTCGACGATGAAGGCGGAGATGCCGCGATGGCGCTGGGCGGACGGATCGGTGCGCGCGAGCACGAGAATGTAGTCGGCGCCGTCCGCGAAGGTGCACCAGTATTTGTTGCCGGTGATGACCCATTCGTCGCCCTCGCGGCGCGCGCGGCACTGGATGTTGGAGAGGTCCGAGCCCGCATTGGGCTCCGAAAAGGCGAAGGCGCCGAGCGCTTCGCCCCGCGCCATGCGCGGCAGATAGCGCTGCCGCTGCTCCGGCGACAGGGCCTGCATGCCGATCATGGGGCGGATGATCGAGCCCATGCTCATCCAGGCGCGGCTCAGCTCCTCGGTGACGAGGCAGTATTCCAGGCAGCCGAGGCCGAGGCCGCCATATTCCTCCGGAATGAGAAGTCCGAAGAAGCCGAGCTCGGCGGCGCGCTGAATGAGCGAGAGCGGAATGTCCTTGCGCTCGGGATCAAGCGCGTTCGCCGCCGGGAGCACCTCCCGCATCGCGAAATCGCGCGCCGTTTGCTGAATGAGTTTCTGCTCTTCGGTCAGGACGGCGCTCATTCGTTACGTCTCGCCAAGGACACGTCGCAAAGGACAAGGACCGCGCCGGGGCCGCGGCCCGGGCGCGCCCCGTGTGTAGAGCGCGGAGTGCGGATTGGAAAGATCTGGATTGGAGCTCGGCCGGATTGCCGGGCAAGGGGATCACGGGAACGTCCCCGCTCCCCGGCCGTTAAGGATGGCGGGCGAGACCGCGCCGGGAGCAAGGCCGATGCTGAAGTGGGCTGTCATTTTTTTGGTGATCTCGCTCGTGGCGGGCGCCTTCGGACTCAGCAACATTTCGGCCGGGGCGGCCATGATCGCCAAGGTCCTGTTCGCGGTCTTCTTCGTGATCTTTCTGCTGTTCGTCGGTGTCGCGCTGTTGGCCGGCGAACTGCTGTTTTAGTGCGGTTTCTGCCCGAGCGGAGACGACGTGCTGCGGCGCAGGGCAGCACGCGAGCGCAAGCAGCGCAAGCGGAGCGGCGCGCCGCCGATGCGGGACCCGGCTTCAACAGCCGCGCCAACAGCCGCGCCGCAACCGAGGCCTCAATTCAGCCGATGGTCCGGCGGCGTACCGCCGTGGCGGCCGAGGAGCACGCCGTCGCGCGCCGCGCTCCGTGCTGCGCCGCATCCGGGCCTTCAATCGCGCGCAATCGCGCGACTGCGTTCGTGTGAGTTCGCGCAAGGCCACGGCGGCTCAGGCCGCGACGCGCGGCGCCTCGCGGAACCGTTCGAACAGCATTCGCCGCTCGAAGACGGTGGACCGGAAGAAGGGATAGCGCTCGTGCACGCGGTCCCGCATCGCGGGGTAGTCGAGAACCATGAGCGTGATCGGTTTGATCAAGGTCGGGTAGGCGCGCCCCGCGCAGACGGGACGATGGCCGAAAATGCGACGGTAGAAGGCCTGATGCTCGGCGCGGCAGGCGGACAGGATGACGTCCGCATTGAAGAACTCTCCCGCCAGCCAGCCGAGACGGGCCGTGAGATAGGCGAGCGCCGGATACTCGCGGGAGGCCGCGTAATCGGCGACGAAACGGGTGGGGTCGACGATCGTCTTGCCGGCTTCGAACAGCGGCGTCAAGTGATCCGCGAAAACCTGCATGCCGGGTATCTCGCGGTTGTCCTTGCTGCCGACGTTGATGCGCAGGGAACTCGCGAGCTTTCCGTCGATGAAAAGCCCGAATATCCAGGCCGTCGCGTCATACTTGTCCGTCACGCGCCGGGACGGATTGGGCGCGACCATGCCTTCGCGCAGATAGGCGTCATACCGGAGGCGGTAAATGGCCTCCTTTTCTTCCGGTGTATCTGCGCGGCGATAGTCAATCCGCTCCAACAACGCGAGCACGTGTTGGAAAAACTTCGAATTATACCCTGCCGGCACGCTAGTCATGATTGCTCCTCCTCACCGCCGCATTCAGGTTAACTTTGCGGTAAGGATTGTAAACGAGGACGTGACAATTCTAATGACATTTAATGAAACATTTACCGAAATGGTTAACCGCCCGACAGGGGGAGTCATCTCCGGCGCGGCGGAAAACCTTTTGCGCGCAGAACGATGGCCGAATGCGCCGGGTGCCCGCCTTGCGGGCTTTGAATGGCTGAGGTCAGCGTTTCGCAGAGCTTTCTCCGCGACGTCCGAACTGCTTTTCAGACCCGCCGCGACCTTGATGACGCGGAAAGCGCGGATACGAGAGGCCGGGAGAGACCGGCCGGGCCCGGAAAGTCGGCGAAAACACCTTGCCGTCCCATTCCCTCGGACGGGGGTAAGCGACGGCGGGGCGCCGCGCGCGGCCGCAGCGCCCGCGGCGGAGGTCCGCTTGCAGGCTGAAAAACGTCCGCCTGCAACCGGAAACGGAAATGCGCTCGTGCGAGGCTAGCGATCGTCCTCGTCCTGATCGTCCGGCGACCAGGACGCGTCCGCGTCGAAATCGAGCATTTCGTCCGGCGGGCGATGGAACGCGGCGTCGTCCGCGTCCTCGCGTGGCGTGACGCGCGTGATTTCAGCGCCGGGAAAGCGCGCCAGTACCGCCTGGACCAGGGGATGCGCCTGAACGCCCCGGGTCAGCTCCACGCGCCGGCTTTCCGCCTGCGCCTTGAGCGTCGGCGCGCCCGGTTCGGCCGAGACGACGACCATCCAGCGGCGGCCGGTCCACTCGGTGAGCTTGCGCGCAAGCTCGTTCACCAGGTTCTTCGAGGCGCCGGGCTCGAGGCCGATTTCCAGCCGTCCGTCCTCCATGCGCACCGGCCGCACGTCGCGTTCGAGCGCGGCGCGCAGCAGCAGGTCGCGGTGCTCGGTGGCGAGCGCGACGATGTCTTCGAAGCGCGACAGGCTGCGCGGCGCGGCGGCCTCGCTTGCGGCGGGCGGGCTCGAAGGACGGGGCAGCGGGTCGCGGCGCAGCGCCGGCTGGGCGCTGCCGCGAGCCGTCTGCGCGCCTTGGGGCCAGGGCGCGGGCGACGGGGCGGCCGGCGCGGCCGGGGCTCCGCCCACAGAGAACGGACCCGCCGTTGCGGCATCCCCGGTCACGAGGGAGCGGACGAGGTCCTCGGGCGCGGGCAGGTCGGCGGCATAGGCGATCCGCACCAGAACCATTTCGGCGGCGGCGAGCGGCTTCGGCGCGCTCTGGACCTCGGCGATGCCCTTGAGCAGCATCTGCCACGTTCGCGAGAGCACGCGCAGCGAGAGGGACGCCGCGAAGGCGCGCCCGCGCACGCGCTCGGCCTCGGCGAAGGAGGGATCGTCCGCCAGCGACGGCACGATCTTGATGCGGGTGACGAAGTGGGTGAAGTCGGCGAGGTCGGTCAGCGCCACGGCGGGGTCGGCGCCGGCGTCGTACTGGTCGCGCAGGTCGGCGAGCGCGGCGGCGGCGTCGCCCCGCATCAGGGCCTCGAACAGCTCGATGATGCGGGCGCGATCGGCGAGGCCGAGCATGCGCCGCACGTCCTCGGCGCCGACGCGGCCGGCCGCGTGGGCGATGGCTTGGTCGAGCAGCGACAGCGCGTCGCGCACGGAGCCTTCGGCGGCCCGCGCGATCAGCGCGAGAGCCTCCGGCTCGACCTCGACCCCTTCCTTCGCGCAGATGCCGGCGAGGTGCTTGACCAGCACGCCCGCCTCCACGCGGCGCAGGTCGAAGCGCTGGCAGCGCGAAAGCACCGTCACCGGCACCTTGCGGATGTCGGTCGTCGCGAACACGAATTTCACGTGCGGGGGCGGCTCTTCGAGCGTCTTCAGGAGCGCGTTGAAGGCCGCCCCGGAGAGCATGTGAACTTCGTCCAGGATGTAGACCTTGTAGCGGGCGCTCGCCGGCGCGTAGCGCACCGCGTCGTTGATCTGGCGGATGTCGTCGACCCCGTTGTGGGAGGCCGCGTCCATCTCGATCACGTCGACGTGCCGGCTCTCGATGATAGCCTGGCAGTGCACGCCGAGCGTCGGCATGACGACGGTCGGTCGGCCGGGGGCGCCCGGCGCCTCGTAGTTGAGCGCGCGGGCGAGAATGCGCGCGGTCGTCGTCTTGCCCACGCCCCGCACGCCCGTGAGAATCCAGGCCTGGGGAATGCGCCCGGTCTCGAACGCATTGGTCAGCGTCCGCACCATGGCGTCCTGGCCGATCAGGTCCTCGAAGGTCGTCGGGCGGTATTTGCGGGCGAGCACGCGGTAGCTGCCGCCGGGGGGCTGCTCCGGCGCGCCGAGGTCGAGGGCAGGGGCTGGGCTGTCACCGCGGATTTCGGCGTCGCTCATGAGGCCATCGGTCCGCGGCAGGCGCGTGCGTGCACGAGTTCAGGGGGCGAAGTGGGAGGCTGACGAGCGACCCGAACCGGAGCTCGTTAGGGCTGCTTCCTTCCGGACCTGACCCGGTTGGCGAGTGGCTCGTCCACCGCCAACCTCCCGGCCGTCTATATCGGCCGTGACGGCCGGGAAAGCAAGTGACCAGCAGGGCCCCTTGGTCGTCGGCCGGCTCCGACCGGCGGCGGCCCCGCCGCGTCCCGCGGGGCGCGCGCCTTAGCCGCGGCGGGTCCGCCGATCCAGCCGGCGCGCGATCGTATCGCCGATCGTCTGGGCGGACTGCACCATGACGATGAGAACGGCCACGACCGCCAGCATCATCTCCGGCATGAAGCGCTGGTAGCCGTAGCGGATGCCGAGATCGCCGAGCCCGCCGCCGCCCACGGCGCCGACCATGGCCGAGTAGCCCAGCAGGCTCACCACGGCCAAGGTGAGGCCGAGCGCGATGGAGGGACGGGCCTCGGGCAGGAGAACGTGGCGCACGATCTGGGCGGGGCTCGCGCCCATGGCCCGCGCGGCCTCGATCAGTCCGGGATCGACCTCGCGGATCGCGCTCTCCACGATGCGCGCAATGAAGGGCGTCGCGGCGATCGTCAAGGGCACGATGGCGGCGTTGGTCCCGATCGACGTGCCGGCCACGAGGCGCGTGAACGGGACGATCGCCACCACGAGGATGATGAACGGCGTCGACCGCGTCGCGTTCACGATGGCGCCGACGATGCGGTTCGTCACGGGCGCCGCGAAGATTTCGCCCCGTCTGCTGGTGGCGAGAAAAATCCCGAGCGGCGCCCCCAGCAGGGTGCCGAGCGAGGCGGCGACGGCGACCATGTAGAGGGTCTCGCCCGTCGCCATGAGGAGGATCTTGAAGAGTTCAGGCGACATAGCCCAGCACCTCCGCCTTGAGTTCGAGCCGCGTCAGTGCGGCCGTGACGGCCTCGACGGACGCGGAATCGGACGGCACCGCGATGACGAGCGTGCCGAAGCCGCGCCCGCCGACAGTCTCGACCTGCCCCGACAGAATGTTGATGTCGATCGCCAGCATGCGCGCGAGGCGCGACAGGACCGGCTGCTCCGCCTGCGGGCCGGTGAACTGAACGCGCACCACCGCTTGGCTCGCGCCCTTTGCCGACCCGGTGAGCGCGGTGCGGATGTGGTCCGGCAGCTTCGCGCTCGACAGCGTCTGGAGAAAGCTCCGGGTCGTCGGGTGCTTCGGAGCCGAGAACACCTCGAAGGTCGGGCCTTCTTCGACCACGCGGCCGCTCTCCAGCACCGCGACGCGGTCGGCTATCGCCTTCACCACGCCCATCTCGTGGGTGATGAGCACGATGGTGACGCCGAGCTCCCGGCGAATGCGCGCCAGCAGCTCCAGGATCTGCTCCGTGGTTTCGGGGTCGAGCGCGGAGGTCGCTTCGTCGCACAGCAGAACCTTCGGCGCCGTGGCCAGCGCGCGCGCAATGCCGACCCGCTGCTTCTGTCCGCCCGAAAGCTCCGCGGGATAGCGATCCCGCTGTTTCGCCAGGCCCACGAGCTCGAGCAGTTCGTCCACCCGCCGCTTGATCTTGGCCTTGCTTTCTCCGGCGATCTGCAGCGGCAGGGCGACGTTTCCGGCCGCGGTGCGCGCGGACAGCAGGTTGAAGTGCTGGAACACCATGCCGATGCGGCGCCGGTGTTGCCGGGCCTGGCGCTCCGACAGTTCCGCGAGACGGACGCCGGCGACCGTGACCGTGCCGCCGGTGGGCTTTTCGAGCCCGTTGATCAGCCGCACCAGCGTCGACTTGCCGGCGCCGCTGCGGCCGATGATACCGACGATCTCGCCCGATCGGATAGAGAGCGACACGTCTTCGAGCGCGACCACCGGCGTTCCCTTCGCACGCGGGCGAAACGCCTTCGACACGCGATCGAGGATGATGACCGGGTCCGCGCCGGCCTGCGCTGGCTGAAAATCGGCGAGCGGCGCGGAAGCGACCGGCGGAAAAGCGATGGCATTCATGGCGGCTGCTCGTGGATCACATTGATTCAGGCAGGCGGCGGTTCAGGCAGGCGGCGCGTCCGGCTTCACCACAACGGCACGATGTGTTTGCCGTAGTTCTTGGTGATGTGTTCCTTCACCTCCGGCGAGCGGAAGAGCTGCACGAATTTCGCGATCTGAGGATCGTCCTTGCGCTCGGCCTTGACGGTGAACTGGAGCGCGTAATGCGCGTCGCCGAATCCGTCGCTGATGAGCGCGGCGTCCGGATGCATGCCGGCGAGCGGCAGCCAGGCGTAGCTCACCTGCGCCACCGCAACGTCGTCGAGCGCGCGGGGAAGCTGCGCGGCCTCAAGCTCGAGGAACTTGAGCCGCTTCGGGTTCTCGATCACGTCGAGCACGGTCGCGCCGTCGCCCACGCCCGGCTTGAGCTTGATCAGGCCGGCCTTGTCGAACAGCCGCAGCCCCCGCGCCCCGTTCACGGGATCGTTGGCGATGGCGACCGTCGCGCCGGTCGGCACTTCGTCGAACGTCTTGATCTTCTTGGAGAACAGCCCGACCGGCAGCACGTAGGTGGGCGCGATCGGGACGAGCTTGTAGCCGCGCGCCTTGATGGCCGCATCGAGGAACGGCTTGTGCTGAAACAGGTTCGTGTCGATGTCGCCGTTGGCCAGCGCTTCGTTCGGCGTGATCCAATCCGAGAACTCGACCACCTGCACGGGAAAGCCCTGCTTGCGGGCGTGTTCTGCGGCAAACTGCATGATCTCGGCGACCGGTCCGCCGCTGGTGCCCACCTTGAGCGGCGTCTGCGCCGCGGCGCCGGAGAGCGCAGCGAGGGCGAAGGCCAGGCCCGCCACGATGCCTCGAATGGCGATGCGACGGCGCGGCAGGCCGCCGCGAACATCGGCCGGACGTGAAAGCACAACGGTCATAGCGAAGGTCCTTGTCTGGTGGAGCGGGGAAGGCCGGTTCACTTGGCGGCCAAGACGAGCGGCCTGTCGGAGGCGCGCGGTCGCACGGCCGCGGCGCAGTGCGTGTCGGGCAGGCGTGCGCGTCCAGCGCCGAAGAGTTTTTCGCGCAGCGTGCCGGGGGCGTATTCGCGCTTGAAGAGGCCGCGCTCTTGCAGGACGGGCACCACCAGGTCGACGAAGTCCTCGAGCCCTTCCGGCGTCACCACGCGGCTCAGATTGAATCCGTCGATGTCGGTCTCTTCGACCCAGGACTGCAGCGCGTCGGCGACCTCGTCGGGCGCGCCCACGATCGGGGCGTTGCGGCTGCCCAAGACCATCCGGTCGATGATCCGCCGCAGCGTCCACGGCTCCTTGCTGCGGATCGTGATCGCCTCCAGCATGGAGTTGTTGGCGTTGTTCTTCTCGTAGCGGATCGGCTCGTCCAGCGCGTATTGTCCGAGATCGACGCCGAGCGAGGCCGAAAAGTGCGCGAGCGCGCCTTCGATGCTGGCGTGCCGACGATATTCGGCGTACTTCTCCTCGGCCTCCTTGCGCGTGCGGCCCACCACGACCGCGCAACCCGCGAAGACCAGGATGTCCGAGGCCGCGCGCCCGTTGCGGACGGCGCGTTCGCGGAGGTCGGTAACGATTGCGCGCGTCGTCTCCTTGTTCGGGCTGTAGGTGAAGACGCATTCGGCGTGCCGCGCCGCGAAGGCGCGGCCGCGCGTCGACGCGCCGGCCTGGAAGAGAACCGGCGTGCGCTGGGGCGAAGGCTCGCAGAGGTGGATCGCGTCCAGATGGTAGTATTTTCCATCGTGGCGCACGGGACGCACCTTCTCGGGCCGTGCATAGAGGCCGGCCTGCCGGTCGCGCAGCACGGCGTCGTCGTCCCAGCTCGCTTCCCAGAGCTTGTAGACGACGTCCATGTATTCGTCGGCGACGTCGTAGCGTTGGTCGTGCTCGGGCTGGCTCGCGAAGCCCATTCCGCGCGCCGCGCTGTCGAGATAGCCGGTCACGATGTTCCAGCCGATCCGCCCGTCCGTGAGATGATCGAGCGTCGACATCCGCCGGGCGAAGGTGTAGGGCGGCTCGTAGGTGAGGTTGCAGGTGACGCCGAAGCCCAGATGCTTCGTCACCGCGGCCATGGCCGGGACGACGAGCAGCGGATCGTTGAGAGGGATTTGAACGGCATTGGCGATCGCGCTCTCGGGCCCGCCCTTGTAGACGTCGTAGACACCGAGAATGTCCGCCAGGAAGATCCCGTCGAGGAGGCCGCGCTCGGCCACCTGCGCGAGGTGCTGCCAGTAGGCGAGCGTGCGATACTCGACGGAACGGTCGCGCGGATGGGTCCACATGCCGTGTTGGATGTGTCCGACGCAGTTCATGTCGAAGGCGTTGATCCGGATCTGCTTAGGCATATGTATCCGCCGCACCATGTGTGCGTTCTTAATACCGAACGCAACGTACGTCATACCGAACGATCGTTCTTTGTCAAGGCCGAAAAGCATGGCAATCGGCAGGCCTGTCCGCGCGGGGGAGGATGGCTGGGTCCTCCACGGCCAGCTCGCTCAGGACTGCATCGCGTTGGGCGATCTTCCGCTCAGCCGCGTCCTCTTGATGAACGACGCCGTCTATCCCTGGCTCATTCTGGTGCCGCGCCGGGCGGGTCTGACCGAGATCATCGAGCTCGATGAAGCGGGCCGCGCCGCGCTCATGGAAGAAATTGCCTGCGCATCGGGGGCGTTGCAGCGCGTGACGCGCTGCGACAAGCTCAATGTCGCCGCCCTCGGCAATGCCGTGCCGCAGCTTCATGTTCACGTGATCGCCCGCTTCCGCACCGACCCGGCCTGGCCGCGGCCGGTCTGGGGCCATGCGGCCGCGCGGCCCTATGCGGCCGACGAGGCGGAGCGGTTCGCCGCGCAGTTGCGCGCCGCGATCGGCCTTTAGCCCGCTCGTTCGAGAGCTACCCCGCTGCCGCGATCCATAATAAAAAGTGCGTCGAAGGCAGTTCGACGGCCGCGACGAGGAGGAAACGCCATGCCCGATACGCTCCGAGCTCGCTTCTCTTTCTCCGGGGAAGCCGTCGCGTGAAGGATCCAGCGACAGCGGCGCGCGCGGGCGCCGCGCCCGAGCCGGGAGCGGTCGATCTCGGTCCGAAACCTCGCCTCGGCTATGCCGGCAGCGCGCTCGACCGCGCCGCCGACCGGCGTCTCGACCCGGCGTTCCTGCAGAGCGCGGAGAGCGCTGCGGACGCCGGCGCCTACGCGGTGGCCGGCGACCTCGTGGTCATGCGCAAGGGCGCCCACGGGCTCGACCCGCTCTTCGCCCCCGCCGAGGCGCGGGCGCTCGCCCCTGTCGACGAGGCGGTCTTTCTGGGCCTGGACGAGGGGCGCGCCCGCTTCGGCCTGGGGATTGCGGCGGCCGCCGTCGACGGACTGAAGGCGCGCAGCGATCTGCAGCTCGCCGATCTCCGCTCGATCGCCGTGCAGGGGCTGGTCGCGCCCGAACACCTGCCCCCCTTGGCGGAGGCCAAGGCCATGCTGCAGTGGCACGCGCGGCACCGCTTCTGCGCCAATTGCGGCGCGCCGACTCTGTCGGTCTGCGCGGGGTGGAAGCGGGACTGCCCGGCCTGCAAGGCCGAGCACTTTCCGCGCACGGACCCGGTGGTGATCATGCTGGCGATCGACGGCGATCTTTGTCTGCTCGGCCGGCAGACGCGCTTCGTCCCCGGCATGTGGTCGTGCCTCGCAGGGTTCGTCGAGCCCGGAGAAACGATCGAGGAGGCGGCGCGCCGGGAAATTCGCGAGGAAGCGGGCGTGATCTGCGGGCGCATCAAATACTTCGCCTCGCAGCCGTGGCCGTTCCCGATGTCGCTGATGATCGGCTGTCACGCGGAGGCGATCGCGACGGAGATCACCGTCGACCGTTCCGAGCTCGAGGACGCGCGTTGGTTCTCGCGCCGCGAGGTCGCGCAGATGCTGGCGGGCCGGCATCCGGAAAAGCTCGCCACGCCGCCGCCCGTCGCCATCGCCCATCACATCATCCGCGCCTGGGTCGAGGTCGGTGCCGACGTCCTGCGCTGAGGCCGATTTGACTGCCACGCGGCCGCGCGTCCTCTGCGCCGGCCTCGCCGTGGAGGATCACGTCTTTCGCCTCGCGCGCTTTCCCGAGCCCGGGACGAAGACTCGCGCGAGCGACTATGTCGCGGTCGGCGGCGGGTGCGCGGCCAATGCCGCGGTCGCGATCGTCCGGCTCGGCGGCGCCGCTGCTTTGGTGTCGCCGCTCGGCGGGCCCCGCGGCGAGGACGCGGCGGGCGACCGCATTCTCGAACGGCTCATCCGCGAGGGGGTCGATTGCGCGCCCGTCGTGCGGGTCGCCGGCGCGCGCTCGCCCGTCTCCGCCATCCTCGTCGACGCCTCGGGCGAGCGGCTGATCGTGAACGACCGCGACGAAAGGCTGAGCGAGGCCCGCATCGCGGATGCCGAGGCGGAGGCGCTCGTGCGCGGCTGCGACGCCGTCCTGGTCGACAACCGCTTTGCGCGCTTCGTCCTGCCGCTGTGCCGGGCCGCACGGCGGCGCGGCGTGCCCGCGATCCTCGACGGGGACCGGCCCACCACGGCGACGGACGCGCTGCTGACCGCCTGCACCCATGTGGTCTTCGCGGCGGACGGATTGCGCGCCACGGCCGGCCGCGACGATCTCGAAACCGCGCTGCGCGCGATCGCGAGCCGCACCGGCGCCTTCCTCGCGGTCACGGACGGCGCGCAGGGCGTTTTGTGGCTCGAACACGGCGCGCTCCGCCGCCTGCCCGCCTTTGCGGTGGAGACGGTCGACACGCTCGGTGCGGGCGACGTCTTTCACGGCGCGTTTGCGCTCGCCCTCGCGGAAGGGCGGAACGAAGCGGAGGCGTTGCGGTTTGCGTGCGCCGCGGCCGCGATCAAGTGCACGAGGTTCGGCGGCATCGCCGGCGCGCCCGCGCGCCGCGAAGTGGAGGCTTTTCTCGCCGTGCGGCGCGCGGCGCCGTGCCGCCGTGACGGCGCCCAGAGCCGGGCGGCCGCGGATGCCCCGGCGGGGCCGCTCACGAGCAGACCGTGACGCCTTCGCGACAGACCCGGTCCTGGTTGCGCGGGCGCATGAAGATCTGGTCCGTCAGATTGATCGTGCCGGTGATGACGTAGCCGATGGTGGGCGTGTAGCCGTACTGCACCTCCGCCCAGATGATCCAGGTGTTGGGCACGGTGAGTCCGGCCGGAATCGTCACGGTCTGGTCCTTCGGGCGCGGCGCGGTGTTGAGCGCGTCGCTCCACTCGATCGTGGCCTTCCTGTTCGCGTCAATCTTCACGCTCGAGACCGTGACCTTCAGATTGCTGTCGGGAAACGGGGCGGTCACCGCCTTCGCGGCGTTGAGAATGTTCGTCATTTCGGCGTTCGAGATGGTGGCGCCCTGCGCCACCAGATCGGCGACCGCGCGCGCCGCGAGCGAGACCTTCCGGTCGACGGTGACCGCCTGGGAGATCTCCACCCCGCCGAGATAGAGCGTGAGCATCAGCGGCAAGAGCATCGCGAATTCGACGGCCGAGACGCCCCGTTGGTCACGCCGGAAGGCGCACAGCCACCGGCGCATGGAGGCGAAGGGAGGCATGACGCGCATGGCGGAAACTCACTGGTATGGCTCGTTGCGAAACGCGGCCGTGGCCATCAGCAGCCGCTTTCCCCCGCTCATGTCGGCGAGATTGAAGCCGAGCAGCGACACATAGACCGGCCACTCGTACATGATGCGCACCACGACGATGTCGCCCGGTCCGCCTGGCTGATAGACGAAGTTGTTGACGAGGTTGCCGTTCGCGTCGACCGGCTTGCCGGTGTTCGCGCTCGAAAAGGAAGAGTATGTGCGCACGTCGACGAGAATGCCGTTCTTGCAGTCGAACAGCGCGAAGACGCGGGCGCAGACCGCGTCCTTGAATTTGGCCTGGTCGAACGCCTGCTGCTGCGCCTGGCCCGTCATGATGAGCCGCGCGGCATCGGCCACCGCGGTTTCCAGCGTCTGGCCCGCAAAGAAGACGATCGCCGTCTCGATGATCGCGAACATCAGCGCCAGGAACGGCGCGGCCACGATCGCGAACTCCACCGCCGCTCCGCCGCTCTCGTGGCGCACGAAACGGCGCAGGCGCTGCAGCGCGCGATTTTCGCGGCCAAGCCGCACCAGCCATCGCGCAACGCACACCGACACTGGAAGAACCTCCGCGCAGTCTCGCCCTGCGGAGGCGAAGATTAGCAAACAGGCGTTTGCGAACTCTTGCGGGAAATGACGAGAACCGGCGGCGGCGCCTTAATTGGCTGGAAAGGATGCGGGGGCGCCCGCTATCGCACCTGCTGCGGCTGCTGCCCGAGGGCCTGCGTGTTGCGGACCGCCGTCTGGCTGATCGTCGTGTTGAAGTAGTCCGGCCCGTCGCCCAAGGTGATGCGCCGCTCGCAATGGGGCTGGCAGCTATAGGTTTCCCGCTGAACCCCGCGATAGACCACCACGACGTCGTTGCCCGGCCCTTGTACGCGAACGGTTTTGTCGACGAGGACAGCGCCGGTGCGGTCCAGCGCCACGACATTGGTGGAGCCGTAGCCCTTGCCGGTCACGACCAGCATTCCGCCGGCTTGCAGCGAGACGTCGGCAATAAGCGGATTGCCGACGACGATGGTCGCCACATGCTCCGGCAGCCTGATGACCGCGGCCTGATCGACGACGACGTCCAGAACATCCTCGGCGGCCGCCGGCCGGCCGAGGGTGAGCGCCGCCGCGAGAGCCGTGGCGACGATCCCGAATTTGCGGCAGAGGCGGCTCATTGAAGAAAACCTCAGCGAGCTGGGGAGGTTAGTTGCGCGGTCGCGGCGCCGGCCACCGCCGAGCCGCAAAGGCGATTCTCCCTGCCAATTGGTGAACAAACTGCAAACACTGCGATGCGCTCGGGGAGCCTCGCAAGTCGGCGCCGCGCCTGAATCGAGAGCGCTGTCGGGTCGTTCGCGCCGCGGCGCCTGCGGGCAGACGCATTCTTCGCGCGCGAAGGTGCGTCAGCGAAACGGCGCAACGCCGGAGTGGCGACCGGGCGCGCGGGGCACAACAGTTCGCGCGAGTTTGTGCAAGTTCGTTTGGGCTTTTACGAAAATATCCAATTAACCGAGATCGTGTTTGCGTCGAAAACACGAATGTTCTGCGATGCAATTAACTCCGCTGCAAGAGCTTGCTCGTAAGGTGGCGCCACGATCCGGAACGGACGGGACACAACGACCTCCGGATCCGCTCAGGCAGTTCAGGTGTGGATCAAGGAGCCCAATCCCATGAAGAACCTGGTTTCGCGTTTCCTCAAGGATGAGTCGGGTGCGACGGCCATCGAGTACGGCCTCATCGCGGCCGGCATCTCGGTCGCCATCATCGCCGTCGTGCAGGGCCTCGGCTCGAAGCTGAACAGCACCTTCACGCAGGTGCAGAACGCGCTGAAGTGAGCGCGGGTCCGGCGGAGGACACGCTGGCAGTAGGATCCGGCCGCGCTGCGGCCGGAACCTTTTCGCGGCAGAGCCGCGCGGGCGCAACCGATCTGCGGTCCCGCGCGGGAAGGCCGTTCCCTCCTTCGCAGAACAATCAATCGCCCCGAACAATTTGAACGGACGCGCTTACCTGCCCTTCAGGGCTGCGCGTTACAAGGGGCGCGCCGCGACCGCCGCGCACGGGGCGCGAGGGGCGGCTTTTCTGCGACAGGAGACCATCATGCAGAGCATCGTTCGATTTGTCCGTGACGAATCCGGCGCGACGGCCATCGAATACGGCCTGATCGCCGCGGGCATCGCGGTCGCCATCATCGCCGTCGTGCAAGGGCTCGGCTCGAAGCTGAGCGAGACCTTCACCAAGGTGCAAAACGCCCTTAACTAAGGGGGAACGACCCTCGGGGGCCGGGCGCAGCAGGCTTTGCTTCGACGGGGACGCACGGCCAGGTGAGTGAGGCAGGCCGCATTCGGACAATCAACGCGCCACACGCGCGGCCGACTCTCGGCTGCTCTAAACCAAAGAGAAGGAAAGGGCGGGTAAGAATCGCGACCGCCGCCGGGATGGTTGTCTCAGGTCGGCCGAGGGACGCGTGATGATTTCGGAAACCATCATCCTCCTGCTCTTCCCCGCGCTGATGGCCTTTGCGGCATGCAGCGACCTGGTCACGATGACCATCTCGAACCGGGTGGCGCTCGCTCTGGTGATCGGCTTCTTCGTGCTGGCGGTCGTCACGGGCATGAGCGCGGCGGCGATCGCGTCCCACGTCGGGGCGGGGCTGCTCGTGCTCGTCCTCGCCTTTCTGTGCTTCACCCAGGGGTGGATCGGGGGCGGGGACGCCAAGCTCGCGGCGGCGAGCGTGCTGTGGCTCGGCCCCGACCACGCGATGGCCTATCTCATCTGGGCCTCGCTTCTGGGCGGGGTCCTTACGGTGATCATCCTCAAATTCCGGCTGATGCCGCTTCCGGCCGCCCTGGCCCGGCAGGAATGGCTTGCGCGCCTGCACCGCGTCGACGCGGGCGTGCCCTACGGCATCGCGCTCGCGGCCGCGGCGCTCTTGGTCTATCCCGACACCGCCTTCATGCAGGGGCTGCGCCTCTGAAATACGGCCCTCCGATCAGCGAAATCGTTTCTTGGCGCGCATTGGATACGCCTCATTAACCATGGATTGACGTTTGGCTGGTGAAATCCAGTCGAGATTCGCCGGAGGGCCGGCGGCGCATTCCCTGGACAATGAAGCGTATGAAAGCCGCGCGGATCGTCGTTCTCCTCATTGCCATTCTGGCAGGCGGCGTCGCCGCGCTGCTCGCCGGGCGATCGGACAATCCCACGCCGGCCGCGCCCCCGCCGGCGGCCAAGATCGAGACCGTGGACGTGCTGGTCGCCAAAAACGACATCAGCATGGGCCAGGTCGTTTCGGCGCAGGACCTGCAGTGGCAGGCCTGGCCGCAGGCGGCGGCCAATGCGAGCTTCGTGCGCCGGCCGGACAAGCCCAACGCGATTGAGGATCTCTCGGGCTCGATCGCCCGAACGCCCTTCGTGACGGGCGAGCCGATTCGCGAGGGCAAGCTCATCAAGTCGAACGGATCGGGCTTCATGGCGGCGATCCTGCCGGCGGGCAAGCGCGCGGTCTCCACCGAAATCTCGCCGGAGACCGGCGCCGGCGGGTTTATTCTGCCGAACGATCGCGTCGACGTCATTCTCACCCGGCGCGGCCGCGAGCCCGACAGGCGTGCCGAGTCCGTCACGAGCGAGACCATCCTGAGCAATGTGAGGGTGCTCGCGATCGACCAGACCGTCGAAGAGAAAAACGGGCAGCGCGTCGTGGTCGGCAAAACCGCGACGTTGGAGCTCACCCCGGGTCAGGCGGAAACGCTCGCGCTCGCGCGCCAGCTCGGAACGATATCGCTCGCCCTGCGAAGCCTCGTGGACGCCAACGAGGCGACGGCCGAGACCAATTTCAGGAAGGAGACCGGCCGCCAAGAGGTCAACATGGTGCGCTTCGGCGTCACCACAACGACGGCGCCCCGATGAGCGCGATTGCAAGCCGCATAACGAACGCCGGATCGGCCATCGGCGCCTGGACGGTGGCGGCGGCCCTGAGCCTGCTGGCCAGCGCAACCGGGCCGCTGATGGCGGCCGACGCGCACGACGACGTCGGCGCCTACGCGGGCGTTCGCGTGAGCGGCGGAGAGCAGGGGACGCAGTTCATCCCCCTCGGCATCGGCAAATCGGTGGTGATCGATCTCCCACGGGACGCGAAGGACGTGCTCGTCGCCAATCCGGCGATCGCCAACGCCGTCGTCCGATCCGCCCGCCGCGCCTATCTCATCGGCGTCGGCATCGGCCAGACCAACGTGTTCTTCTTCGACGCCGAGGGCCGACAGATCGCGGCGTTCGACATCGCCGTCACCCGCGATCTCAACGGCATCCGCGCGGCCCTGCGCAAGATCGCGCCGACCGCAGCCATTCAAGTGGAAGGCCTGGGGCCTGACAGCGTCGTGCTGAGCGGCGTCGTCAACAGCGCCGCCGAATCCCAGCAGGCGGTGGACCTGGCCGTGCGGCTCGTGGGCGACCCCGCCAAAGTGGTCAACAGCCTCACGATCCGCGGCCGCGATCAGGTGCTGCTCAAGGTGACCGTCGCCGAGGTTCAGCGCGACGTGATCAAGCAGCTCGGCATCAACCTCAACGGCAGTCTCGGTTTCGGCAGCCACGTCATCAACTTCAACACCGACAATCCGTTCAACGCCTATGGTCGGGCGCTCAGCGGCTCGTCCAGCACGGCGGGCTGGGTCAATGGCGTCAACCCCAATCCGCTGCCGGGGGCGTTCACCACGAACGGCGTGTTCAAGAATACGGTGCAGGCGACGCTCAACGCCATGGAACAGGCTGGGGTCATCCGCACCCTGGCCGAACCCAATCTGACGGCCATTTCGGGCGAGACCGCGAATTTTCTGGTCGGCGGCGAGTTTCCGGTTCCCGGCGGATACACCTGCGACACGAGCGTGCCGCCGATCTGCCAGCTTCAGATCCAGTGGAAGAAGTTCGGCGTCGGCCTGAACTTCACGCCGGTCGTGCTTGCGGACGGACGGATCAGCCTCAAGGTCATGACCGAGGTGTCGGAGCTTTCGCCGGAGAACGCGATCGTGCTGCAGCCGAACGCGCAGGCGCGTCCGATCAACATCCCGTCGATCAAGGCGCGCCGGGCGGAGACGACGGTCGAGATTCCCTCCGGCGGCTCGCTCGCCATGGCGGGCATGATCCAGGAGCAGACCAAGCAGGCGATCAGCGGCATCCCCGGACTGATGCAGGTCCCGATCCTCGGAACGCTGTTCAAGAGTCGCGACTACGTCAACCGGCAGACCGAGCTCATGGTGCTGGTTACGCCTTACGTCGTGCGGGCCGTGGCGCAAAAGGAGCTGTCCCGGCCCGACGACGGGTTCGCCGACGCATCCGATCCGCAAGCCGTCCTCATGAGCAAGCTCAACCGCATCTATGGAGGGCCGCGAAAAGTGGATCAGCCCTACCATGGGTCGTACGGCTTCATCTTGGATTGAAGCCAGGAGACAAGCCGATGATGCGCCCCCGACCGACACTTGCGGCCTTCCGGCGTCGGCCCCCAGCGCTCCCGCGCATTCTGCTGCTCCTCGCCGCTGCGGCGGCGACGTCGGGCTGCATGATGAGCACCCGGCAGGAAACGACCGGCAGCATTCCGACCGACTACCGGCTGCGCCATCCCATCTCGATCAGGGAGGGCGAGCACACCCTGGAGGTCTTCGTCGGCGCCCGCCGGGGCGAGCTCACGCCCGTGCAGCGGGCGGAGGTCGCGGCCTTTGCGGGAACGTGGCGACGCGAGGCGACCGGCGGAATCGTCGTCGAGGTGCCGACCGCAACGCCGAACGCGCGCGCGGCGGCGGCCGCACTGCGCGAGATCAGAGCGATCCTGGCGAGCGCCGGCGTGCCGGCGCGCTCGATCGCCACGCGCAAGTACCAGCCCTATGATCCCGGCGTGCTGGCGACGGTGCGGCTGATCTATCCGAAAATGGTCGCCCAAGCCGGGCCGTGCGGCCTCTGGCCCCACGACCTGGGGCCGACCCTCGACACCCAATACAATCACAACGCCCCTTACTGGAACCTGGGCTGCGCGAACCAGCGCAATCTCGCGGCCATGGTCGCCAACCCGGCCGATCTCGTGCAGCCGCGCGCGGAGACCCCCGTTTATGCGGAGCGGCGCACGACGGTGCTCGACAAGTTCCGCAAGGGCGAGAACACGGCCACCAACGTTCAGAATGCCGACAACGGCAAGATCAGTGACGTGGGCAAATGATCAAGTTCGCTCTGCAGGCTGAGACCGTGCCTCATGAGCCTGAGGATTCGCAGCGCGATCATTTCATCGCGCCGGTGCCGCGCGTCTCCATCCAAGCGTTCTGCGAGTCGGCGGAAACGGCGTCCGTGATCCAGGCCGCCGCCGCCGACCGGCGCATGATCAAGGCACATGTCAAGGTGCAGATGGGCGGCGTGGCGGCGGCCACCGAGGCCTACCGCAACGCGCCGACGCCGAACGTGATCGTCGTCGAATCGGAAAGCCCGAGCGAGGAGCTACTCGCCGCGCTCGACGCGCTCGCCGAGGTCTGCGACGCCGGCACGCGGGTGATCGTGATCGGCCGCATCAACGACATTCAGCTCTACCGCGAGCTCATTCGCCGCCAGGTCAGCGACTACCTGGTGGCACCGATCGACGTGCTGGGCGTCATCCGCGCGATCTCGCAGCTCTTCGGGGCGCCGGACGCGAAGCCCGTCGGGCGCACCCTCGCGGTGATCGGCGCCAAGGGCGGCGTCGGCGCCTCCACCGTCGCCCACAATATCGCTTGGGCCATCGCGCGCGATCTCAAACTCGATTCCGTCGTCGCCGATCTCGATCTGCCGTTCGGCACGGCCGGCCTTGACTACAACCAGGACCCGCCACAGGGCATCGCCGACGCGGTGTTCTCGCCCGAGCGCATCGACACGAATTTCGTCGACCGCCTGTTGTCGAAGTGCACCGATCACCTGAGCCTGCTCGCCGCGCCGGCCACGCTCGAGCGCGTCTACGACTTCGGCGCGGAGGCCTTCGACGCGATCTTCGACGTGCTGAGGGCGACGGTGCCGTGCACGGTGCTCGACGTGCCGCATGTCTGGACCGGCTGGTCGAAGCGCGTGCTCGTCGGGGCCGACGAGATTCTGATCGTGGCCGCGCCCGATCTCGCCAATCTGCGCAACGTCAAGAATTTGCTCGACCTGCTGCGCCAGGCGCGGCCCAACGACCGGCAGCCCTATTACTGCCTCAACCAGGTCGGGGTGCCCAAGCGCCCGGAGATTAAGCCGGCCGACTTCGCCAAGGCGCTCGAAGCCGAGCCCGTGGCGCTCATCCCGTTCGACCCGCAGATCTTCGGCACCGCGGCCAACAACGGACAGATGATCGCGGAGGTGGCGGCGAGCCACCGCGCCGCGGAAACCTTCCGCCAACTCGCCCAGCTCATGACCGGGCGTGGCGAGCAGAAGCGCGCGCGCAACGGTCTGCTGACGGAACTCCTCAACAAGCTCAAGGGCCGTCAGGCCTGACCGCCGGCCGCAGAGGAGAGCCCCCGTGTTTGGCAAGCGCAACTCGACGGTCGCAGGGAGCCGCATTCAGCCGGCGGCCGCGCCGCCCTTGCAGCCCGAGCCCGCGGCTGCGCCGCGGGGTGCCGCGCCGCCCGCCGCGCCGCTCGTCGACATTCCCCGTATGCCGCCCGCGGCGCCGGCTGCGCCCGCCGCACCCGCCCTGCGGCCGGAGGCGAACGGCGGCCGGTCCTCTCTCGTCGAGGCGGCGCCCTTGCCGCTCGGCGAGGTGCGGCGCTCCGACACCTTCTACGAAGTCAAGTCGACGATCTTCAGCGCGCTCATCGAGGCCATCGACCTCACGCAACTCGCGCGGCTAGACGCCGAGTCGGCGCGGGAAGAGATCCGCGACATCGTCAACGAGATCATCGCGATCAAGAACATCGTGATGTCCATTGCCGAGCAGGAGGAGCTGCTCGAGGACATCTGCAACGATGTGCTCGGCTACGGCCCGCTCGAACCGCTGCTCGCGCGCGACGACATCGCCGACATCATGGTGAACGGCGCCTCGACCATTTACGTCGAAATCGGCGGCAAGATCCAGAAGACCGGAATCCGCTTCCGCGACAACCAGCAGCTCCTCAACGTCTGTCAGCGCATCGTCAGCCAGATCGGGCGGCGCGTCGACGAATCCTCGCCGATCTGCGATGCCCGCCTGCCGGACGGTTCGCGCGTCAACGTCATCGTGCCGCCGCTCGCCATCGACGGTCCGGTGCTGACGATCCGCAAGTTCAAGAAGGACAAGCTGACCCTCGACCAGTTGGTCCGCTTCGGAACCATCACCAAGGAAGGGGCCGAGCTGCTCAGGATCATCGGCCGGTGCCGCGTCAACTGCATCATTTCCGGCGGCACGGGCTCCGGCAAGACGACGCTGCTCAACTGCCTCACCCACTACATAGACGAGGGGGAGCGCATCATCACGTGCGAGGACGCCGCCGAGCTGCAGCTTCAGCAGCCGCATGTGGTGCGGCTGGAGACGCGGCCGCCCAACCTCGAGGGCGAAGGCCAGGTCACCATGCGCGATCTCGTGCGCAACTGTCTGCGCATGCGCCCGGAGCGGATCATCGTCGGCGAGGTGCGCGGGCCGGAAGCCTTCGATCTTCTGCAGGCGATGAACACGGGCCACGACGGCTCGATGGGCACGCTCCACGCCAACAATCCGCGCGAGGCGCTCTCACGGCTCGAATCCATGATCACCATGGGCGGGTTCTCCCTGCCGTCGCGCACCATCCGGGAGATGATCTGCGCATCCGTCGACGTCATCATCCAGACGGCGCGCCTGCGGGACGGCTCGCGCCGCGTCACCCACATCACGGAAGTGGTGGGTATGGAAGGCGACGTGATCGTGACGCAGGACATCTTCCTGTTCGACGTCCTCGGGGAAGACCCCAACGGGCGCATCATCGGACGGCATCGTTCCACCGGCATCGGGCGCCCGCGCTTCTGGGAGCGCGCGCGCTATTTCGGCGAGGAGCAGCGGCTTGCGGCCGCGCTCGACGCCGCCGAGGCCGCGGACGATGTCATAAAGCCGTAAGGCCGCATCCATGCCGCTGCAAACACTCGCGGTCTTTTTCCTCGCCACCGTTGCGGCGGGCGGCGTCGCCTGGGTGTTCCTTTACCCGATCCTCTCGGGCGAGCGGCAGGTGGAAAAGCGCAAGGCGAGTGTCGCCAAGCCCGAGCGGACGCCGCGCGCAGACCCGGCGCGCCAGGGGCCGAAGGTGAGGCGCGAGCAGCTCGAAGAGACGCTCCGCGAACTGGAGCGGCGGCAGCGGAAGGCGAAGAACCCGCCGCTCTCGGTGCGGATCGAGCAGGCGGGGCTCCGCTGGTCGCGGCAGCAGTTCCTGATCGTCAGCGCCGTTCTCGGCGCCGTCGGCTTCCTGATGGGATTGCTGATGAACGCCGGGCTGCCGGTCGCCGCCGTGCTCGGCGTCGCGGCGGCCGTGGGCGCGCCGCGATGGCTGCTCGCCTTTCTCAAGAGGCGGCGCGAGCAGCAGTTCCTCGACGTCTTTCCCGATGCGGTGGATGTCGTCGTGCGCGGCATCAAGGCCGGCTTGCCGCTGCTCGATTGCCTCAAGGTGATCGCGACCGAGGCGCCCGAGCCGGTGCGCAGCGAGTTCAAGGCCATCGTCGAGACGCAGACGGTCGGCCTTCCGCTCGGCGAGGCCTGCGCCAAGCTCTACGAGCGCGTGCCGCTCGCGGAGGCGAACTTCTTCGGCATCGTGATCGGGATCCAGCAGAAGACGGGCGGCAACCTGTCCGAGGCGCTCAGCAACCTCTCGCGCGTGCTGCGCGACCGCAAGCGCATGAAGGCGAAGATCAAGGCCATGTCGATGGAGGCGAAGGCCTCCGCGATGATCATCGCGGCCTTGCCGGTCGCCGTGATGTTGCTCGTCTATCTCACCAGTCCCAACTACATCGAGCTGCTTTGGACCGAGCCGGTCGGGCGCGTGATGCTCGCGGGCTGCGTCATCTGGATGTCGCTGGGCGTGCTGGTGATGAAGAAGATGATCAACTTCGACTTCTAGGGCGCGCCATGGTCGATCTGATCATCGAAAAGCTGCACGATACGCGGTTCATCGCCATGGTGCTCGCGGCCGTCGCCGCCATGGCGACGGTGATGACGTTCGCCATGCCGCTGCTGCCGAGCGACAATCTGAGCCGGCGGCTGAGGAGCGTGGCCATCGAGCGCGAGCGGATCCGCGCGCGCGAACGCGAGCGGCTTGCCCGGGGCGAGAAGGTGGCGCTCCGCCAGACCCCTCGCCAGTACATGAAGACCATCGTCGAGCGGTTCAATCTGGCGAAATGGGTGGGGCAGGAAGAGGCGCGCGAGAAGCTCGTTCAGGCCGGCTATCGGGGCTATGCGCCCTACATCACCTTTCTGTTCTTCCGCATGGTGACCCCGATCGCCGCGCTGCTCGCCACCCTCGTCTATCTGTTCCTGCTCGTGGATTTCGACCAGCCGCCGCTCATCAAGATCGGGCTCGCCATAGGCGCCGCCTATGTCGGCATGCACCTGCCGTATCTTTTTCTGAAGAACAAGATCTCGCGCCGCCAGCTGTCGATCAAGCGGGCGTTCCCCGATGCGCTCGACCTCCTGCTCATCTGCGTGGAGGCCGGCATGTCGATCGAGGCAGCCTTCCGCCGCGTCAGCGAGGAGATCGGCACGCAGTCCGTGCCGCTTGCCGAGGAGTTCATGCTAACGACGGCGGAGCTGTCCTATCTGCCGGACCGGCGGCAAGCCTACGAAAACCTCGCCAAGCGCACCGATCTCGAAGGCGTGAAGGCGGTCTGCGTCGCCTTGCAGCAGACCGAGCGCTACGGTACCCCGCTCGGCCAGACGCTGCGCGTCATGGCCCAGGAAAATCGCGACATGCGCATGGCCGAGGCCGAGAAGAAGGCGGCGGCCTTGCCGCCCAAGCTCACCGTGCCGATGATCCTGTTCTTCCTGCCCGTGCTGTTCATCGTCATTCTCGGGCCCGCGGCGATCCGCGTGATGCACATTCAGTAGACGGTCGGTGCCGATCGCGCGGCGTCGCAGGCTCGCGGCTGCGCTGCGTCACGAAGAGGCGCTTTGCGGCGAGGCCGCCCCGGGGGCCGCGGGGGCGCGGCGGTGCCGCCCGCCCTTTACGCCAAAAGGCCGGGCTGTTCGGGCAGCCGGCGCGAGGGAGGCCGCGTGTTCACGCATTCATCCGCCGGCGCCGAGCGCGAGCGGACGGGAGACCGCCTGCACGGGAGCGGGCTGCGCGCTCGCTTGCGGCGCAGCGTGCCGGCCGGCGCCGCCTGCGGCCAGGCTCTTCCCGCGCTGGGAGTCGTGCCTCGGTTCGGCGCGGGCCTCCGCCCGCACTGCGCCCTGCTTCGCCACCATTTCGCGGAGATAGGCGATGTTCTGGGCCGCCTCTTCCGGCGGCAGGTCGGCCCGGACGATCTCTTCGGCCTCCGGAAAACGACCTTGGAGACCGACGACGAGGGCGAGGTTCTGCCTCACGCGGCGATCCTTGCCGCCGCGCGCGACGGCCTTGCGCAGGGTCTCTTCGGCCTGCGGGAGCTGTTTGGAGAGGGCGTAGGACAGGCCGAGATTCGACAGCACCGACGGCTCGTCGGGTACGATCTTGAGGGCGGCCGCGTAGTAGCGGCGCGCCTCCTCGTGCTGCCCCATCTGGTCGAGCACGGCGCCTTGGGCGGAGAGAATGCGCCAGTCCGGCTGATCCGGCGTGTGGGCGCGGCCCAGCATCTCGAACGCTTCCTTGAGCTGTCCGGCCTCGGCGAGCGCGCGCCCATAGTCGCCGAGAATCCGCTTGTCATGCGGGTGATGAATCGAGGCCTGCTGCAGCACGGCGACGGCCTGCGCGCGCTGGCCCGTCTTGCGCAGGGCCTCGGCGTAGCGAAGCGCCGCGTTGGCGTCGCGCGGGTTCGCGCGATAGCGTTCGCCTGCGGCGGCTGCCTCGCGCCGCCAGTCGGTGATGCTGTCGGGCTTTGACGAGGGGCCGCCGAAAAGACCGCCGCTCAGCGCGCCGGTCGAACCGGTGATGTCGCCGAGGCCGGTCTTGCAGCCGGCGACCGCGGTGGCGAGCGCGCCCAGGACGGCCGTCGTGAGGAGCAGATTGCCGCAGCGGCGAGGACGCAGACGCATGATATTCGGCTCCGCTGGCGCAGATGCGCCCGCTCGATATGCGACCCTGAGTCATAGCCCGTTAACGCTAACAGCCGGTTAATCCGCCCCGGCGTCCGCCGCCTCGCGGCTTCGGCCGCGCGGCCCAGGCTCCGCCCCTCGGCCGCGCCTCGAAGCCTTCACCGCGGTGCGACAACGTGTTAGCAGGCTTCGACCTTTCGTCACGGATCTTTGCGCTCATGCACGACCCCTTCGTCACGCCCGGCGCGATGTCCGGCGCATGCCCGATCTGGTTCGCCACCCGCGACAGCTACGGCGCGATACGACTGCAGCTCGGCCCGCGCGCCTGCAGCTTCGCGGACGCGGCGGGCTTCGAGCCGAAGGCGGGGCAGCATCTGCTGGTGCCGGGCGACGACGGCGGTCTGCAGGCCGTCCTGTTCGGGCTCGATCCCGCCGACCGGCCGGGCCACGACCGGTTTCTGCCCGGCCGGCTGCCGGCGCTCCTTCCCCCAGGGGTCTACCGGTTCGCCAACGCGCCGCACGATGCGCGCCTGGCCGCGCTCGCCTTCGCGCTCGGCGCTTATCGGTTCACCCGCTATCGGGCGGGCGAGGGGAAGGAGGTGCGGCTCGAGGTGCCCGAAGGCGTGGACGCGGCCGACCTGCGGCGGATCGTCGAGGCCGTGACGCTCGCGCGCGACCTCGTCAACACGCCGGCGAACGACATGGGGCCGGCGGAGCTGGAGGAGGCGGCGCGCCTCCTCGCCGTGCGGCATGGCGCGCGCTTCCGCACGATCGTCGGCGACGAGCTGCTGCGCGAGAACCTTCCGCTGATCCATGCGGTCGGCCGCGGCTCGACGCGCGCGCCGCGCCTCATCGACTTGACCTTCGGTGACCCCGGCGCGCCGAAGGTGACGCTGGTCGGCAAGGGCGTGTGCTTCGACTCCGGCGGGCTCGACATCAAGCCGTCCTCGGCGATGCTGCTGATGAAGAAGGACATGGGCGGCGCCGCCAGCATGCTCGCGGCCGCGCACATGATCATGGACCGCAAGCTCGACGTGCGTCTGCGCGTTCTGATTCCGGCGGTGGAGAACGCCGTGTCCGGCTCCGCCTTCCGTCCGCTCGATGTCTACCGTTCGCGCAAGGGCCTCACGGTCGAGATCGGCAACACCGACGCGGAGGGCAGGCTCGTTCTGGCCGACGCGCTGGCGCTGGCGGACGAGGAGGCGCCCGAGCTCCTCGTCGATGCGGGCACGCTGACAGGCGCCGCGCGCGTCGCGCTCGGGCCCGACGTGCCGCCGTTCTACACCGACGACGAGGCGCTGGCGGAGGCGGTGTCGAAGCACGCCGCGCGCGAGAACGATCCGCTGTGGCGACTGCCGCTCTGGCGCGCCTACGAATCCATGCTCGACTCCAAGGTGGCGGATCTCGGCAACGTCTCGTCGGGAAGCTTTGCGGGCTCGATCACCTGCGCGCTGTTCCTTAACCGCTTCGTCACCGCGGCCAAGAGCTGGCTGCATCTCGACATCTACGCCTGGAATCCGAGCGCCAAGCCGGGACGGCCCGAGGGCGGCGAGTGCCAGGGGGCGCGGGCGCTCTACGCGCTGTTGTGCGAGCGCTACGGGCGATGAGCCGGCTTGCCATGGGCGGCCGTCGACAAAACAATAGGTCGGCGACATGACGTCACGGTGAGCGCGTGGGCATCGAATTGCGATCGGCCCAGGCCCTGCGCCTTTTGCGGGCGTTCGCGGTGGACCTGGTCACGGACGCCGAGCCCGATCTCTCGGCGCGGCAGATCGCCATTCTGCTGACGATCTATCTCGACCCGCCGCCGCATACGGTGCGCGGCCTCGCCGCGCGCCTCTCGGTCACGAAGCCGGTCATCACGCGCGCGCTCGACTCGATGGGGAAGCTCGGCCTCGTCACGCGCCGCCGTGACGAGACCGATCGCCGCAACGTCGTGATCCAGCGCACCGTCGAGGGCGCGCTCTTCGTCGAGAAGCTTGGGGATCTGCTGTCCGCCAAGGCAAAGGAACTGCGACCGTGACGTTCGATCCGCGCACAACGCCTGCTCGGGGCGATCTCGCCGCCCGGCACCTGCAGGGGCAGGTGGCCGCCGCGCGCTTCGTCGATGGCGAAGGCCGCGTCGTGATCGAACCGCAGACGCCGCTGCGCGCCGCGCCGGCGCCCGATGCGCCCTTCGTGACCGAAGCGCTGATGGGCGAGCGCGTCACCGTCTACGAGACGACGGAGGAGGGCTGGGCCTGGGTCCAGCTCGAGAGCGACGGCTATGTCGGCTGGCTCGCCGCCGGCGCGCTCGGAACGGCGGAGGCTCCGCCGACGCACCGCGTCAGCGCCCTGCGCACGCTCGCCTTTCCCGGTCCCTCGATCAAGGCGCCGCCCCTCGGCGCGCTGCCGTTCGGTGCGCGCGTGACCGTCGTGCGCACGCAGGGGCCGTTCGCCGTGACGGACACGGGCGCCTTTCTGCCGGCGCGCCACCTCGCGCCCGTCGACAGCGTCGAGACGGATTTCGTCGCCGTGGCGGAGCGCTTCGTCGGCGCGCCCTATCTGTGGGGCGGCAAGACCGTGCTCGGCATCGACTGTTCCGGACTCGTGCAGGTGGCGCTGAGCGCCTGCGGCCTCGCCTGCCCGCGCGACAGCGACATGCAGGAGCGCGCGCTGGGCGCCGCGCTCGATCCTGCCGCGTCGAAGGATCTTCGGCGCGGCGATCTCGTGTTCTGGAAGGGGCATGTCGCCATCGTCCGCGATCCCGAGACCCTGCTGCACGCGAACGCCTTCCATATGGCGGTGGTGGCCGAGCCGCTCGCGCCGGCCTTGGAGCGCATCGGCGCGGCCGCGGGAGAGCCGACCGCCGTCAAACGGCTTTGAGCTAGAATCTGTATTCGAATCTCGGGTGCGAGCGTCTAGGCAACAGCGCGGGCATAGAGCATCCACACGCCCCAGCCGATCATTGCGGCGCCGGCGCCGTAGCTCAGCCATTCGCCGCGACGCAGGGTCTTTTCGGCGAGGATGAAGACCGCGACGGCCGCTACCCAGACCAGGTTCATCACGCCGCCGACGAACAGCAGCAGCATCAGCATCCAGCAGCAGCCGAGACAGAAGATTCCGTGCCGCAATCCGATGCCGAAAGGACCGCGGTTCCAGTCGTGCGTGATGAACTCGAGCGGAGAGCGACAATGGCGCAAGCAGGTCCGCTTCAACGGCGTGAACTGATAGACGCCGACCGCGATCGACACGGCGGCCGCGAGGAGGGCATTGGTGCCGGCGATCGCCGGCGACAACAGCGCAAGACGATCGAGCTGCCATTGCAACAGCGTGGCGGTGACGCTGAAGCCCATCCACACGACGACATAGGCGGCGAGGAACAGCGCGGTCGCGGCAAACGGCGCCGTCGTGCGCCGGCGCCGTTCGATGGTCGCGAACAGAAGGATCATGGGGGCGGCGCTCGGCAGCATCATCGCCATCATCATCGCCGCCCACATCGCGAGCATCAGCGCGAAATGCGGCACCGTCCAGCCCGGGGCCATGGGCATGCCCATGGCCGACGCCGGCGCGGCATGCATCTCCATGCCGAGGCCGGACAGAATGTAGGCCCAGGCCGACAAAGACGCGGCAAGCAGCGCCGTCAACGTCACCGCGCGATCGCGCCGCAACAGCCGTTCGAGCATCGACGTTTCGACCGCAGGATCCACGGCGCGACCGGCTCGGTTGAAAGGGGCCCGACCGATCTAGGCCGCCACGCCGGCCGGCGTCTGCTCCACATGGGCGAGCGTGGCATGCCCCTTCGGCACTTCGAACTTGATGCCGGCCGTGCTGCTGATCGTCGCGTGGGCGACTTCCCCTTCGCGGTGCTCGAAGCCCTCGGGCATGACGACCCGGACGTGGTGTTCCGCCCCGGTCACCGGATTGCGAATGGGCTCGACATCGGTTTCAAGCACGCCCGGGATCGCGAGCCGTGCCCTTCGTTTCGCGTAATCGAAGGTCAGCTCGATCGGCGCAAAGACCGGATCGAGCATCGTGGAAACGATCAGGCTGAAGATGTGAAAGATCGTTCCCTCCGCCGACTGCCGGCCCGACAGGATCTGGAACAGGGCGTCCCGCTGCTCGGGCGTGGCGCGCGCGTCGATGATCGGCTGGATGGTCCCATTGCCCTCGTGCAGCGGTCCGGGAAAGTCAACCGTGACGAAAAAGCTCAGTCCATCGAGCACCACGTCGCCGAAATGCCCCTCGGTGACGTGCATGCCGATCAGCCCCTTGCACCATCCGCGCGTCGGGCGCGCATTGAAGTCGCACGGGCAACCGTAGTCGCAGCTGCACGCCTTGAGCCATTCGCCTTTGATCCGCCAATCCGTATTGGGCATGCTGTCCTCCCTTGGGCGCGCGATGTGCTTGTCTGCGGTTGCCGCCGCTCGTCTCTAAAAAAGACGGCGCCTGCTCGATCTCTTCCAGGAAGGCTAGCATCGGTCCGAGTCCCGGACCAGTCGAAATGTCGATCACGAGAGTGTGCTCGCAGCCGAAGCGTCATCGCATTCGAAAATGGTCGCGTCGCGCCGCCGTCGGGCCGCCCGCGCAACGTCAAAAGTTCTGTGTGTTCCGGCGCGTCGGTGCTGCGTTCAGCCGGGGACGCCTCGATTGCGGACTTGCCGCCGCAGCGCCTTCAGCTCCTCGAAACGTGTGCTGACGTCGCGCATGACCGCGGCAAGCCAGAGGATGCGGCCCCGTTCGTCCTTCAGCGGCACGATCGTGAATTCGACGGAGATCTGCGAGCCGTCCTTGCGCAGCGCGGGGACCGACAGGACGCTGCCGGCGCTGTAGCGGCTTTGGCCGGTGCGCATCACCGCGCAATAGCCTTCCCAGTGGCGTGCGCGCAGCCGTTCCGGAATGATGATGTCGAGCGACCGGCCGAGCGCCTCCTCCGCGCGATAGCCGAAGATCCGCTCCGCTCCCGCATTCCAAAAACGCACGACGCCGTCGCGGTCGCAGGCAACGATCGCCTCAGCGGCGCTGCGGAGGATCGCATCGCCCAGTTTCGTCGCTAGAATGGCGGTGGTGTCGGTCACGCCCGCTCCTCCCTTCGCGCGGCACCGATCTATGTTGGATGCGGCTCCGCCGTGCAATCCGCAAAACGGATAAGGCGCCCCGTCCGCCAAGCCCGCGCGGCGCTGCGCCGGCAAATCCGCACCGCGCGCGCCCTCCGAAAGCGCCGCAAAACGTCTTTCCGTATGCGGCCGCAAGCGTTTTGCGACGCACGTCCCGGGCCTTGCCGCGCATGGAAACTTTCAAAGTGGACGCTCTTTTGCGCGAAGTATCGTCCCGTTTTCCGCAGCACTAAGCGCTCTCGGGATTTTTCCATTGTGTTTTCGCGTTTTCTGTCTATGGTCGGGCTCGGTGGGGCGCCGGAGTACGCCGATGTTGCGCAGGTTCGCCGCGGCAGGCGCGCTGGCCGTCCTGCTGGCCGGCTGCGCGCAAGCGCCTCCACCCGCGTTCGAACGCGCGGAGGCGTTGCGGGCGGCCCGCCTTCAGGCACGACTGCCCGACCCGAAACCGCCGACGGTCTCCCCGGTTCGAAGCCGCAGAGCGGTCTCCTCCCCTCGGTCTCCGATGGACATGGACGAGCCGCCGCCGCGGGGCGCGGCAGGACGCAATGACGCCGCTTCCCGGCCTCGTGCGCATGCGCACCAGCCGACCGCCTTGAGCAAGACCACGCCCAAGGTCGGATCGCCGGAATGGGCTCGAGAGCAGGCCGGCGCGGAACGACGCGAACGCGAACTCCAAGATGTCGTCCGCAGCATCTGCGCGACATGCCTTCCGCGCGAACCGAAGGTCGGCGCGGAGATGGCCGCGCCCCGGGCGGAGGCGAACCGCACGACGGCCGGTCGCAATCACGCGCCGCGCGCGGGAAAACCGGCCGCGCTGGTGCCGCTGTCTTTGCTACCGGCGAGCCGGAATCGCCGGGCACCGTCAGCCGCCGCGTCGCCGGAAAGTCCCTGAGCGCGGCCCTATTCCGCACGGACTCCGCAGGCGCCGGCACGGTGGGGCGTATCGGCGATGCGGGCCTTGCGGCCGCGCGGTTTCGATGCAAAAGGCCCTCTGCGCCAGCAAAGCCATCGAGCCGATGCCCGCCCCCGACAAATCTCCCTGGTGGGAACCCCACGTTCATGCAGACCGGCGCCCCTTTCTATGGGCCCGCGCGCGGATCGCGGCCGCGCTGCGGTCGTTCTTCGCGGGCCAGGATTTCGTCGAGGTGGAAGCGGCCGCGCTTCAGGTCTCTCCCGGCAACGAGGCGCACCTCCACGCCTTCGCGACGGAGCTCGTCGACCCCGCAGGTCGGCGCATGCCTCTCTACCTGCACACGTCGCCCGAGTTCGCCTGCAAGAAGCTTCTCGCCGCCGGCGAGCGGCGCATCTTCGATTTCGCCCAGGTTTTCCGGAACCGCGAGCGCGGGCCTCTCCACCATCCGGCCTTCACGCTTCTCGAATGGTACCGGGTGGACGAGCCCTATGACGCGCTGATGGCCGACTGCGCCGCCATTCTCGCGATCGCCGCGCGAACGGCGGGAGGCGCGCGCTTCAGCTTCCGCGGGCGCGCCTGCGATCCCTTCGCCGAGCCGCAGCGGATCACGGTTGCGGAAGCCTTCGACCGGTTCGCCGGCATCGATCTTCTGGCCACCCTGCGCGGGCCTTCGCCGGATCGCGAGCGCCTCGCGGCTGCCGCGCAGGCCGCCGGCATGCGCGTCGCGCCGGACGACGATTGGAAGGATATCTTCAGCAAGGTGCTGGTCGAGCGCGTCGAGCCGCGTCTCGGCCACGAACGGCCGACCATTCTGTACGAATATCCGGCCGCCGAGGCCGCGCTGGCGCGCCCCAAGCCGGGCGACCCGCGGGTCGCCGAGCGGTTCGAGCTCTATGTGTGCGGGGTCGAGCTCGCCAACGGCTTCGGCGAACTCACGGACGCCGCCGAGCAGCGCCGGCGCTTTGCCGCCGAGATGGCCGAGAAGCAGCGCGTGCACGGCGAGTCCTATCCGATCGACGAGGATTTTCTCGCAGCGCTCGCCGTCATGCCGCAGGCGAGCGGCGTTGCGCTCGGCTTCGACCGCCTGGTGATGCTGGCGACCGGCGCACGGCACATCGAGCAGGTGGTCTGGACGCCCGTGGTCGAGCCTGACGGCGTCTGACTTGGACGTTGACATTGCACAGGGGGTGATGAAGCTCCGCGGACGTGTCTCCCCGCGCGGAGGTCGAGGCTGAGACGCGCTCAGCCCTGATGAGGCGATCGACATTGAGAACGACACCCGCATCAAGGAACGGGCGGCGCACCCTGCGCAGCCTGGCCGATCTCGCACAGGCCGGCCTGGTTCCGCCGGGCCGCCTGGCGGCACTCGAGCGTGTCGCGGCGGAATACGCGGTCGCCATCACGCCGGCGGTCGCCGAGCTGATCGACCCCGCAGACCCTGCCGATCCGATCGCGCGGCAGTTCGTTCCGGCCGCGGCCGAAGGCGACGTCCGCCCGCGCGAGAGTGCCGATCCGATCGGGGACGACGCTCACAGTCCCGTCGAGGGCATCGTGCACCGCTATCCGGACCGCGTGCTGCTCAAGCTCGTGCATGTCTGCGCGGTCTATTGCCGCTTCTGCTTCCGTCGCGCCATGGTCGGTCCCGGCAAACGGCGTGCCCTGCCGCCGGCCGCCATGGCAGCGGCGCTCGACTACATCCGGGCCCATCCGGAGATTTGGGAGGTCATTCTCACCGGCGGCGACCCGCTCGTGCTTTCGCCGCGCCGCCTGCGCGAGGTCGTGCGCGGCCTGGCGGCGGTCGATCACGTCAAGGTCATCCGCACGCATACGCGAATCCCCGTCGTCGATCCCGCCCGCATCACGGCCGAGATGGTGCGCGCCTTGAAGGCCGGGGGAAAGGCGAGCTACGTCGTGCTCCACGCCAACCATCCGCGCGAACTCACGGCCGAGGCGCGCGCCGCCTGCGCGCGGTTCGTCGACGCCGGCATTCCGATGTTGAGCCAGTCGGTGCTGCTGCGCGGCGTCAACGACGACGCCGAGACGCTGGGCGCCTTGATGCGCGCCTTCGTCGAGTGCCGCATCAAGCCCTATTATTTGCATCACGGCGATCTTGCGCCCGGCACCGCGCATCTGCGCACGACGATCGCCGAGGGGCAGGAGCTGATGCGGCGCCTGCGCGGCCGCTATTCGGGGTTGTGCCAGCCGAGTTATGTGCTCGACATTCCGGGCGGCTACGGCAAGGTTCCGATCGGCCCCGGCTACCTCGCGGAGCGGGCCGGCTGCTACGAGATCACGGATCATTGCGGCCTTCGGCACGCCTACTGCGACGAGGTGGCATTCGCGCCCGCGGCGCCGCCGGCTGAAACCTCCAACGATATCAAGGGATTGCGCTCCAGCGGCGAGCGGCCCGGGCCCTGATCGCAAACCAATCATGGCGGGCTGGAGCCGATTCCTTGCCATTTTTGCGACACAGCGCGCGCAAATTGTGCCGCGATGTCGTCAATCTCGGGCCAAGATGGCGAGTCTGCATAACCCTCGGATGTGGCGTATCACGAGGGGTCAGGATGTCTTCCCATCGCATCGCGGCGGCCGCCGTCGCCTTTGCGCTCGCAAGCCTCGTTCCTCTCGCGCGGGCCGAGGCCTGTGACGAGCGCATCCTCGGGTCCTGCCAGCCCGCGCCGATTTCGAACGAGAGCGCGGCCGTGCCAGTGGAAGCCGACGCTTACGCCGGGACGCAAGACCAGGCGAGCCGGCCCGCCGTCAAGAAGCGCAGCGCGCGTTACTCCCGCAAGCGCAGCTATCGCCGCCGCCACGCCGCGGCATCGAAGCCGGCCAGGTCCGGCGAGACAGCGGAGCTGGACCGCAAGGCTTCGGCTCCTTCCGCATTCGGCGTCGACGGGGCGGAGAGGCAGTCGGAGGAGAAGCGTCGGGATCGCAGGGCGGAGAACTCAGGCAACCCCATCGCCAACGACGGCGAGGAAACGACTCCCGACCGCGGCTCCGCCGCGCCGGTGCCGAGCCCCGCAGCTCCGCAGCCGAATCTGCTGGTCGGCACGGGAGCCGACAACAGTCTCATCGCGGCTCCGGTGACGGCTCCGCCGATCGAGGCGCAGGCGAGCTTCGTGCCCGCCAAAGCGGCGGAAGCGGCGCCGGAACAGTCGGCTCGTTCGCAAGCGGTCCCCGACGACAAGGCGGAGATGACGACGCTGCGCGCCATGTTCCTCACCTTCGGGGGCCTGCTCGCTTTGGCGACCGCCGTCCGGATGGTCGTGTGAGGCGGCGGGCGCTCGCGAAGCGCGGCCGCGCAGCGTTTCAACGGTAATGCACGGCGAGCCAGACGGTCGGCTCGTCTGCGTCCGTCCACGCCACGCGATGGCGGACATGGGCGGGGATGAGCAGATGGTCGCCGCGCCGCAGCGTCCTCGGCGCCGGCTCGCCCTCGAACAGCAGCCCAGCCGCGCCGGACAGCACCACCACCCATTCCGACCAGTCCTGGTCGTACCAGAAGCCCGGCGGGCTCGCATGGCCGTGCGAGACGATGCGCTCGATCTTCACCGCGCCGCTCGCGACGATCGTCGTGAAGTCTTCCCCGCCCTCCGCGCGCGCCGGGGCCACACCGGAGAAAAGATTGCCGCTTGTGATCGTCACTGCGCCGCCTCGGCCGGTGCCGACTGCCGGCTTCGAAGGGCGAACTCGGCCGCCATAAGTTCGTAGGAGCGCCTGCGCGCCGCGTGGTCGTAGATCATCGACGTGATCATCACCTCGTCGGCGCCGGTGGCTTCCACGAGCGGGATCAGCTTCTCCCGCACGGTGCTCGGGCTTCCGACGAAGAGCCGGGCGCGGTTGTAGCGGATGCGCTCGCGGTCCGCCGGCGTGTAGGGATAGGCGAGCGCCTCTTCGGGGCTCGCGAGCGGCAGAAATTCGCCTTTGGAGCGGCGGACGAAATTGAGGTCGACGGTCGCGGCGAGGCGCTCCGCCTCCGCATCCGTATCGGCGCAGACGACGTGCACCGCGAGGATGGCGTAAGGGGTCGCGCGCCACTGCGAAGGGCGGAAGCGCTCGCGGTAGGCACGCATGGCCGCAACCGCATCGTAGTCGGCGAAATGGTGCGCGAACGCGAAGCCTGCGCCGACCGCGGCGGCGACCTGCGCGCCGTAGCCGCTCGAGCCCAGCAGCCAGATCGGCGGCAGCTTCACGTCCGTCGGCATCACGCGGATGTTTCGGAACGGATGCCCCTCCGGAAAGTCGCCGGAATCGAACAGCAGGAGCTCCTGGAACCGTTCGAGGAAGTCGTCGTCGGCGTTGCCGTCCTGCCGGCGGCGCAGGGCGTACGAGGTCACCGGGTCGGTGCCGGGGGCGCGGCCGAGCCCGAGGTCGATGCGGCCCGGAAACAGCGCCTCCAGCAACTTGAAGCGCTCGGCGACCATCAGCGGCGCGTGGTTCGGCAGCATCACGCCGCCGGCGCCGACGCGGATATGCTCGGTCACCGCGGCGATCTGCCCGATCATGATGTCGGGCGCGGCGCTGGCGATGGTCGGAAGGTTGTGATGCTCGGCGACCCAGTAGCGGGTGAAGCCGAGGCGGTCGGCCAGCCGCGCGAGATCGAGGGTGTTGCGCAGCGCGAGCGGTCCGGAGCCGCCGGACGTCACGGGCGAAAGATCCAGGACGGAGAGGGGCAGCATCCCCTCAGAGGTACTGCAACCCCGTCCGCTTGGCCACTCCCTCACACGAGGGGCGGAAAGCCGTAGGGCGCCTGCGGCTCGTCGAGGAGAATGCGGTCGAGGACGGCCCGCGTCCGCCGCTCAGGCGGCGAGGAGATCGAACAGCTCGCAGGCGCGGGCGGCGCCTTCAGCCGGCCGGGGCCGCGCCCGAGGAATGCGGCATGGCGATCGCAGTACGGGCCCTTGGCCACGACCGCCGGCGCCGCCCGCAAGGGGTCGCTATTGCGACTTGGCCGCGGATTGCGGCGGCTTGCCGGGAAGGACGACCACGCGCGTGCCGACCGTCACCCGCTGATAGAGGTCGATGATGTCCTCGTTGAGCAGGCGGATGCATCCCGACGACACGAACTTGCCGATCGTCGACGGCTGATTGGTGCCGTGGATGCGGTAAAGCGTGTTGCCGAGATAGAGCGCGCGCGCGCCGAGCGGATTGCCCGGCCCGCCCGCCATGAAGCGCGGCAGATAGGGTTGCCGCTCGATCATTTCTTGAGGCGGGTACCAGTCCGGCCACTCGGCCATGCGGCTGATGCGCTCACGGCCGGACCATGTGAAGCCCTCGCGCCCGACGCCGATGCCGTAGCGGATGGCCTTGCCGTTGCCGAGCACGAGGTAGAGATAGGTGTTGGCGGTGTCGACGACGATGGTGCCGGGCGGCTCCTTCGTCTGGTAGTCCACGAGCTGGCGCTTGAACCGCGGCGGCAGTTCCGCAGGCTCGCCGGTCTCCGGCCGAATGTCCGGCGGCAGCGAAGCAAGGGTCTGCCCGCCCCGCGATCCGACCTCGACCGGCGGGCGCAGGTCGCGGCTCTCGATGACGTCTTGCGGCGCGTGGCGCGGCGCGTCGTCGAAGCGAGTCGTCGGCGCGCGATACAGCGGATCGCCGGGCCGCGCACTCAGCGTCTCCCGCCCCTCGTCGCGCCGTGCATAGGGCTCGAGGCCGGGATCGGCCGGCGAGGGGGCAACGGAAGTCGGGCCGCCATAGGGGTCCGGCGGAGGCCGGTGATAGGTGCCCGGATCGGGTGGCAGGTCATCGTCGTCGTCGAAATCGGGCAGCGGCGCGCGGCTGTAGGGGCCGGGCTCCGCGTAGGGCCCGCCCCGGTAGTCCTGCGCGATCGCAGGCGCGCTCGCAGCAATGACGACGACGACGGCGAGAGCGTTGGCGATACGCACGAGCATCATGGGATTCCGCTTGGACTGAAGGGTCTTCTGCGAACAAGATGGGGCAGCATGAAGGCAGGCGCAGGACGCCCCTTCAACTCTCGCAACGAATTGTATCGCCGGTGAGTTTCAAAAATCGGTTCTCAAGGCCGCAACGATGGCCTGGACCTCGCGATCCGCCTACGATGCCGCCTGCCTGCGGCCGACGGCGCGACGGGTTGCGGCGGAGGAGCCGGCGCCGCAAGGCGCGGAGCGACCCCGATGCGGGACGCGGGTCTTCGTGACCCCTGGGGACCGCAGGGCGGAGCGAGGGAGTTCCGGATGGCGTCGTTGAGCGATTGGAAGGTGCCGGATGCGGTGCAGCCGAAGCCGGAGAGCTATGAGTACGATCTCGATCGCGCGCTGTCGGCGGTGGTGGGGCTGCGGTCGATCGTTCCGACCGATGCGTTCACGGCCGAGACGCTGGGCACCGAGCGCGCCGGCAACGGCGTGCTGATTGGCGATGGGCTGGTGCTCACCATCGGATATCTGATCACCGAGGCCGAATCGGTCTGGCTCAGCCTGTTCGACGGCCGCGCGGTGCCGGGCCACGTGCTGGGCTATGACCAGGAGACCGGCTTCGGCCTGGTGCAGGCGCTGGCCCGCCTGAACATCCCGCCGCTGCCGCTCGGACGGTCGGGCGAGGCGGATCTCGGCGCGCGCGTCGTCGTCGGCGGCGCGGGCGGGCGGCAGCGCTCGGTCGCGGCACGGATCGTCGCGAAACAGGAGTTCGCCGGCTACTGGGAATACGTGCTGGACGAGGCGCTGTTCACGGCGCCGGCGCATCCGCATTGGGGCGGGACCGCCGTCCTCGGTCCCGGCGGCGACCTCATCGGCATCGGGTCGCTGCAACTCCAGCAGGCCGTCGAGGGCACAGTGACGCAATATCTCAACATGGTGGTCCCGATCGACCTGCTGACGCCCATCCTCGACGATCTCGTGAAGTTCGGGCGGCGCAGCGGCCCGGTCCGGCCGTGGCTCGGCCTGTATGCGACCGAGGTCGAGGACAAGGTCGTCATCATCGGCCTCGCCACCCGGGGTCCGGCGCAGCGCGCCAACCTCCAATCGGGCGATATCGTGCTCGCGGTGGCGGGCGTGGAGGTCCGGAGCCTCGCCGGCTTCTTCCGCCGCGTCTGGTCGCTCGGCGAGGCCGGCGTCGAGGTGCCGCTCCTGATCTACCGCGATGGCAGAGCCTTCGAGGTGCGGGTGACGTCCGGCGATCGGGCGAGCTTTCTCAGGACGCCGAGCATGCATTGAGCCGTCGCGGCGGCGAGTCGGATCGGCGCGGCGGAGCGATGGTCGGGTGATGCGACGGCTTTGCGCTCATCCGCCGATTCGGGCGACGGAAGCGGGACTTCGACAAAGGTTGCGGAAGGCGCGCCGCGGGCGGGTGCCGGCCGCGCAAGGCGGCGCGCAGAGGTTTTGACCTTCGCCGCCGATTTTCGTATATTGCAGTCTGCAACGACGTTTTCGGCCAGCCTTGCTTCGCTCCCGAGTAGGGTTACGCGTCAAGTTGACCCAGAACTCGGATGTCTCGCGATGGCGGAAGCGAGTTATTCTTCCGCCCCAGTCAAGGAGGCCGATGTGCCCTCAGGAAAAGTCAAGTGGTTCAACCCGACCAAGGGTTACGGATTCATTCAGCCGCAGGACGGCAGCCGCGACGTGTTCGTGCACATTTCCGCCGTCGAGCGCGCGGGCTTGTCCACGCTCAATGAGGGGCAGACCGTCGAATACGAGATGGTGACCAATCGCGGCCGGCAGTCTGCGGAGAACCTGAAGGTTCGCTGAACCAGGGCTTTTGCCTCTCGAAGAACTTTCGCCGCGCGAGACGCCAAGTCCGCGCGGTTTTATTTTGGGCGCGGCCGAACGGCCGCAGGGGCGCGGCGGCGAGGCGCTGCGAATTGGCTTTTGCGGCGGCCGGCCGCGCCGCCGCGCGGTGGAGCGCTGCGCGACCCGCAGAATGCGGGCGGGCCGGAACGCGCCGGGGACGCCCGGCGCAAGCGCTCATGGGGCGCTGCGGGGCCGCGGCGACAGCGAATCGAGCAGCAGTTCACCTCCCTTGCCGGCCGCGGGGGGCTGAAGAGATCAGCCCTGCACCTCTCCGTGCAGCCCTCGCCGCGGAGCAGCTTGGGCTGCTCGCTCGTCTCCCACGCCTTCCGCGGGGGTTTGCACTTGCGGCCTGTTAGTTATTTTTTCTAACATCGTAGTTGCATTATTTAATTTATGAGTCATTCTTGTCCCTAATCGAGTCGATGCGGCCGCGGCCAGGGAGCTGAAACCACTTCGATGTGAACCCGCCGGTTGATGACCCGAATGCTTCCTCCGCCTTTTGCTGCGCCGATTTCACCAACGACGGCGAAATGAGGATAAACGCATGACTTACATCGACGGTTTCGTGCTTGCGGTGCCGACCGCGAACAAGCAGGCGTTCATCGATCACGCCCGGCGCGCGAACAGCGTGTTCATGGAGCATGGCGCGGTGCGTATCCTGGAATGCTGGGGCGATGACATACCCGACGGCAAGCTCACGGATTTCCGCCGGGCCGTTCAGGCCAAGCCGGACGAGACGGTGGTCTTCTCCTGGATCGAGTGGCCCGACAAGGCGACACGCGACGCGGCGATGTCTCGGCTCAAGGAGGTGATGAAGTCGGACGATCGCTTCAATCCCGAGAAGAACCCCATGCCCTTCGACGGCAAGCGGATGATCTTCGGCGGCTTTTCGCCCGTCGTGACGTTGGAGAAGCCTCAGGGCAACAAGCCCGGCGACTATATCTGGTACGAATTGCTGACCACCGACGTAGAGGCGGCGCAGAAATTCTACGCCGGCGTGCTCGGCTGGACCTTTGCCGACAGCGGACAGGCCGCCGTGGACTATCGCATCATCAATGCCGGTGAGCACAGCGTCGGCGGCCTGATGGCCATCACCCGGGAAATGGCCGATCATGGCGCAAGGCCGACCTGGCTCGGTTACATCGCGGTGGACGACGTGGACGCCAGCGTCGCCGCGATCGAGAAGCGCGGCGGGCGCGTGCTGATGCCGGCGATGGACATTCCCATGGTCGGTCGGATCGCAATGGTCGCCGATCCGCACGGCGCGCCCTTCTACGTCATGCGGCCGATGGGTAAGGGCAAGAGCCTGGCCTTCGCTGACGATTGTCCGCGCCCCGGCCATTGCGCCTGGAACGAACTGCAGACGCCGGACCAGTCGGCAGCCTGGACATTCTATGGCGAACTGTTCGGTTGGCAGCAGGATGGCGAGATGGATATGGGCCCGATGGGCAAGTATCAGTTCATCCGCCACGGCACCGTGATTGGCGCGATGATGCCGACCACTGCGGAAATGGGACCGCCCCGCTGGAACCAGTATTTCCGCGTGGAGAACATCGACGCGGCCAAGGCCGCGGTCGAGGCGGGCGGCGGCAGGATCGTCAATGGTCTGGTCGAGATACCCGGCGGCGATTTCGCAATGAACTGCGTCGATCCCCAGGGTGCGCCGTTCGGGCTGGTGGGTGGCCGGCGCTGAATTGGTCCCGCGAGAGGACGGCACCTTTCAATGAGCAGGACAACGTTTTGCCTCTGGCATGATGGCACGGCAGAGGCGGCAGCGCCGAGGAGGATTATTGATGACGGACAGCACGAACGGTTGGGAACTGAGCGTCACACGGTATATCGCGGCGCCGCCGGCGGTGGTGTGGCAGGCGATGACGGATCGCATGCCCGAATGGTTTTGCCCGAGGCCCTGGCGCTTCGAGGTCGTCGAACAGGATCGCCGGCCGGGCGGCCGCGCCCTCAGCGTCATGCATGGGCCCAACGGCGAGGAAATGCGCAGCGAGGGTATCTATCTCGCCTATGAACCGGGCCGGCGCTTTGTCGTCACGGACGCGCTGACCGCGGATTTCATGCCCCAGGGCCCGTTCATAGTGGGGATCTTCGAGATCGAGCCCGACGGCGAGGGCACCCGCTATACCGCGCGGGCGCGCCACTGGACGGAGGAGGCCATGAGGCGGCATCAGGAGATGGGCTTCGAGCAGGGCTGGGCGATCTGCGCCGATCAGCTCAAGGGGATTTGCGAAGAGGCGGCCGTCGCTTGATCAGGGCGCGGCGCGCACGACAGCACCGGGCCGGGCTATGACGCGCGGCCAGATGGATGCGAGCTGCTGTATGCGCGCTGCGATTGGCCGGCACGCGAGCGGAGCGGCCAGGGCGCTCGACGCGCAGGATAGCTGATCCGGCGCGCTCATCTCGTCGCGGCGCGCACAGTCTCCGCCGACCCCGCAGTTCCGGGCTGCCGTGATGCCAGGTTTCCCCGGCCGGCTGTTGCCACTGGCGGCCGGAGGCCATCCGTGGGCGCTCGCGCAAGCTTGCGTTCCCGCGAACGGCAGCTTCGCCGGCTTTTCAACTCAAGAACGGAACGTCGCGTTTCGGCCGGAGTCCGTCGTACGGTTCTCGGCTTGATCGCGGTCGGTGTTTTCAGAACCCGTTGATTTCAGCCCGCTTCGAGGATGGCGCGCCCGACAGGATTCGAACCTGTGACCTCTGCCTTCGGAGGGCAACGCTCTATCCAGCTGAGCTACGGGCGCGGGCTGCCGCGTTACATAGACGATCGGTCCCAGGGTGGCAACGCCGTCCGGGGAAGCGCCAGGCCGCCGGCGTTTTCGATCGGGCCCCGGCGGGGCCGCGGCCCGTGCAAGCGCCCGGCCCCGTGCGCGCTCCCGTCCCTCAGCACTCGCCCAATCCCGTGCGCCTACCCAAAGGCTGCCGCTTTCTTGGTGCACGCGGAGTCGCAGGCGGCCGGGTCTTTCGCCTTGGGGAGGGAAGGAGTCCGCGGACGACTTCCCCCGGGCGGCGACGGGGCGGCCGGGGCGGCGGATCGCCCGCTCGCGCGGGCCCGCCTCCCGCCGGAACCGTCAAAGGCCGCAAGCGATTATAGGAGGGGCCGCACAATGGGTGCGGAAGGGGGACATCCGTCCCGACATTGTGCGCATATCGGAGCTCATTTCTTGGACCGCCGACGTTTCATCGCCGGGTCGGCCGCGATGCCGTTCGCGCTTGCGACGCGGTGGGCCCTGGCCGACAGTACGCCGACTCTCGGGGGCGCTGCTCATGCCTTTGATGCGCAGACGGTGCGGCGGCTCGCGCAATCGCTCGCGGAGAAGCCGTTCCAGCCGCAGGACACCGCTCTCCCGAAGTCCCTGAGCGAGATCGACTACGACCATTACCGGATGATCCGCTTCAAGCCGGAGCGGTCGCTCTGGCGCGGCGAGGGGCTGCCTTTCGAAGTCCAGTTCTTCCATCGCGGGTTCATCTTCACGGGCCGCGTCGACATCTACGAGGTCGCGGATGGCGAGGCGCGCGCCATCGCCTACGCCCCCGATCTGTTCGACTTCGGCAAGGTCGAGCCCCCTCCGGCGAATCTGGACCTCGGCTTTGCGGGCTTTCGTGTGCACGCGCCGATCAACCGGCCCGATTATTACGACGAAGTCGGCGTTTTTCTCGGCGCGAGCTATTTTCGCGCGGTCGCCAAGGGGCAGAACTACGGCCTCTCCGCGCGCGGCCTCTCCCTGCGCACCGGCGATCCGGAAGGCGAGGAGTTTCCCGTCTTCAAGGCGTTCTGGATCGAGAAACCAAGCAAGCAGGCCGACTTCGTCGTCGTGCATGCGCTGCTCGACAGCAGGAGCGCCGTGGCCGCCTTCCGGTTCACGATCCGGCCGGGAACCACGACGATCTACGACGTCGACATGGCGCTGTACCCGCGGGTCGACATCGACAAGGCCGGCATCGGCACGCTGACCAGCATGTTCTTCTTCGATTCGAACGACCGCCTCGGCGTCGACGATTTCAGGCCGGCCGTGCACGACTCCGACGGTCTCGCCATCCGCAACGGACGCGGGGAGGAGCTGTGGCGGCCTCTCGTCAACCCCCGCGACCTGCAGATCAGCCTCTTCGCGGATGTCAACCCGCGCGGTTTCGGGCTGCTGCAGCGTCAGAAGGATTTTCAGGCCTACCAGGATCTGGAGTCGCGTTTCGAGAAGCGGCCGAGCGCGTGGGTCGAGCCCCTCGGCGATTTCGGCGAGGGCGCCGTGCATCTGCTGGAGATTCCGACGAAGGAGGAGATCCACGACAACGTCGTCGCCTTCTGGCGCCCGCGCAAGCCGATGCAGGCAAGGAAGGAGCATCAGTTCGCCTATCGGCTGCACTGGGGGGGCGACAAGCCCAACAAGCCGGCGCTCGCCGAGATTGCGAAAACCCGCGTCGGCGCCGGCCCCGGCGAGAGCCGGCTCTTCGTCCTCGACGTCACCGGCGACGCGCTCAAAAACGCCGATCCCGCAAGCGTGCAGGCGGCCGTGAGCGCCGACAAGGGCGAGATCCGCAACGTCGTCCTTCAGCAGATTCCCATGACGGACGGCTGGCGGCTGAGCTTCGAGCTCGCGACCAAGAAGGAGCCGGTGATCGAGCTGCGCGCGCACCTCGCGCAGCAGGAGCGGCCGCTGTCGGAGGTCTGGATCTATCGCTGGACACCGGGATGAGCGCATCGGAGGTGAGCTCGGTGCAGTCGGGGCGGCGCATGGCGCATGTGCCCCCGGAATGTCCGCTCGCGATGCCGGAGCAGCAGTTGTGGAGCCGCCCGGAACGCGCAACCGCGCCGGGGACGGGGCCGTGCGGCATCTCCTGGAGACGCCTGCTCGTCGCGTGCACGACGGTGTCGCTGACGGCGGCCGCCGCCCGCGAGATGTATCAGGTGCTCAAGATCGCGGGTCTGACGGTCCTCGAAACGGCGGTGCTGGTCCTCTTCGTTACGCTCTTCGCCTGGATCGCGTTTTCATTCGTCAATGCCTTCATCGGATTCGTCCTCGCTCTCTCGCGCCGGGCCGGCGGATTGGAGATCGACACGCGAGAGCCGCTGCCGAGCCTGTCCTGCAGGAACGCGATTCTTCTCCCCACCTACAATGAGGAGCCGCACCGGGTCATGGCCCGGCTGCAGGCGATATTCGAGTCGGTCGCGGAGACCGGGCGGCTCGCGCATTTCGACTTCTTCGTTCTCAGCGACACGACGGATCCCGACATCTGGATTCTGGAAGAGCGGGCGTTTCTCGCGCTGCGGGCAGAGGTCGGCTCCGATCGCGTGTTCTATCGCCATCGGCCGAAGAACATCGGCCGCAAGTCGGGCAACATCGCCGAGTGGATCACCCGGTTCGGCGGCCGCTACGATCACATGATCGTGCTCGACGCCGACAGCCTGATGACGGGCGACACGCTCGTGCGCCTCGCGGCGGCCATGGAAAGGCATCCCCGCGTGGGGCTCATCCAGACGCTGCCCATACTGGTGAACGGGCAGACGCTCTTCGCGCGCGTGCAGCAGTTCGCCGGCCGGATCTACGGTCCTCTGATCGCGCGCGGCATCGCCTGGTGGCATGGCTCGGAGGGGAACTATTGGGGCCACAACGCCATCATTCGCGTGCGCGCCTTCGCCGACCAGGCGGGGCTGCCCCTGCTGGGGGGACCCAAGCCGTTCGGCGGACACATTCTCAGCCACGACTTCGTCGAAGCCGCCTTGATGCGGCGGGCCGGATGGGGCGTTCACCTCGCGCCCGGCCTCGGCGGCAGCTACGAGGAATGCCCGCCTTCGATCACCGACTACGCGATCCGCGACCGCCGTTGGTGCCAGGGCAATCTCCAGCACCTCGGCGTGCTGCCGGCGCGCGGTCTCCACTGGGTTTCGCGCCTGCATCTGCTCACGGGGATCGGCTCCTACGTCACCTCCCCGCTGTGGCTTCTGTTCCTCACGATCGGCATGCTGATTTCGCTGCAGGCGCAGTTCGTGCGGCCCGAATACTTCACGGGCCGGTCGCTGTTTCCGCAGTGGCCCGCGCAGGACCCGATCCGCGCCGCCTGGGTGTTCGCGGGTACGATGGCGATTCTGCTCATCCCGAAGTTCCTTGGCTATCTCGCGCTCCTGGTGAGACCTCAGGAGCGGCGCGCCTGCGACGGTGCCCTGCGCGCCTTCGCGAGCGTTCTGCTCGAGATCGTGGTGTCCGGGCTGATGGCGCCCATCATGATGCTGCTGCAATCGCGCGCCGTGCTCGAAGTGCTGATGGGACGCGACGCGGGATGGAGCGCGCAGCGGCGCGACGACGGCAGCCTGCCGCGCTCGGAGCTCCTGAAACGATACGGATGGCCCACGCTGTTCGGCCTGTGCCTGGGGGGCGGCGCCTACGCCATCTCGGTGCCCCTGTTCCTGTGGATGATGCCGGTGCTCGCGGGCCTCGTGCTGGCGATCCCTATAGTGGCGCTGACCTCGGACCCGGCGCTCGGCGCCGCCGTGCGCGCGCGGGGGCTCCTGCAGACGCCCGAGGAGCATGCGCCGCCCGCCGTGCTGGCGCGCGCCAATGCCCTGACGCGCGGGGCCGAACGCCCCGATCCGGCAACCGCCATGGAGTTGCTTCTGCGGGAACGGGAGCTCTTGGGCGCGCATATGGCCATGCTGCCCGAGAGCGGTCCCCGACGTCGCGGAGAGATCGACGTGGACCTCGTTGTCGCTCTCGCCAAGATCGAGGACAGCGTCGCGCTCGCCGAAGCCCTCGAACTGCTGACCGCCAAGGAGAGGTTCGCGGTCCTGAACAGCCGGGAGGCCTTGAGCCGGCTGTTGAAGAAGAGGGCGGGAAGCGCCCGCGCCGGCGCCCCGCGGGGCGAAAAGCAGGCAAAGCCACGCGGCATAACGGCCGTCACCTAGTCGGGTCCCGTTTTCCCCTCGTGTCCCTCGGAGGCGTTGCCGCGCATGGCGGGCGCGCCGGACGCGGCCTCGGGCGCAACGGCGGCGGGGGAGGGCACCAGGGGGCCCCCCAGGCAGGTCCTTGACCGCCCCGGCAGGGCGGCCCGGTCGAGAGCGGCGGCGGCGCCTCTACGGCGCGAGGAGGCGGGCGGCGGCCGCCATCTCCACTTCGCGGCTGCGGCCGTTGGTGCGCATGTACTCGGCGATGTGGGGGTAGCGCTCGAGCTGCATGGCGTAGAGCCGGCCGACGGCGGAAACCAGCGTCCCTTGCCGCCCCAGCAGGCCGTCGGCGGATTCTATGATCCGCAGGTTCGGCCAGGCTTTCGGCCGGATTTCGACGATCTGGGCGAGAATGTCGTCGGCCGGGCGCTCCGGCGCAAGCTGGGCGAGCAGGGTCGCCATCGCCGCCGTGGAACGCGAAATGCCGGCGTGGCAGTGAACCAGCAGATGCGCGCCGTTTTCGGCCGCCGTCTCCTTCAGCGAGACGCCGAAGGCCAAGATCTCCTCCACGTGTTCGCGTTGGGGCAGCACCTGGCCGGGGGTGGGCTCGACGACGTCGTGGAAACGCAGGACCCGGCGGGAATGCGGCGGAAACTCTCCGAAGATCGGCGGCTCCGGGTATTCCGGGTCGAGGATCGAGAGAATATGGGTGATGGGCCGGCTCGCGTGCTGGTCAAGCTCCTCCAGCCCGCAGATGGTCAGCATCGAGATATTGAGAGAGTTCACGAGCCGGCCTTATCGCGCGGCGCCGGAAATGGCAAGAAGCGCATTATGCGCGCAGCGCCCGCCAGCCAAGAAAGGTGAGCCGGATGGAACCCGCGGGCAAGACCATTCTGATCACGGGCTCGACCGACGGCCTCGGACGCATGGCGGCGGAGCGGCTGGGCGCCGCGGGCGCAACGGTGCTGGTTCACGGGCGCGATCGGCGCCGGGGGGAAGCGGTGGTCGAGGCGATCCGGCGCCGCGGGGGCGCGGCCCGCTTCTATCGCGCGGACCTCGCCTCGCTTTCGCAGGTGCGTGACCTCGCGGCCGCGGTGCTGCGCGATCACCAGCGGCTTCATGGACTGATCAACAATGCCGGAATCGGCAGCGGCGGCCCCCATGGCGCGCGCGAGGAGAGCGCCGACGGCTTCGAACGGCGCTTTGCGGTCAATTACCTCGCCGGCTTCCTGCTCACACGCCTCCTGCTGCCGACGCTGGTGGCCAGCACTCCGGCCAGCATCGTCAACGTGTCGTCCCTGGGGCAGCAGGCAATCGACTTCGACGACTTGATGCTCACGCGGGGCTATTCAAGCAGCCGCGCCTACGGCCAGAGCAAGCTCGCGCAGGTGATGTTCACCATCGATCTCGCGGAGGAGCTCGAAGGGTCGGGCGTGACGGCGAACAGCGTGCATCCCGCGACCTACATGGACACCACAATGGTGCGGCAAGCCGGCGTCGCGCCCATGAGCACGGTGGACGAAGGGTGCGCGGCGATCCTCAACCTCGTGCTCAGCGACGAGCCCGGTTCGGGGCTCTTCTTCAACGGGCTGAGGCCCACGCGGGCGAACGCCCAGGCTTATGACCGCGGCGCGCGCGAGCGGCTGCGGGTTTCGAGCACGGCGCTGACGGGCGCCTGAAGCCATTTTCCGGTCCGCGGCTCGTTTCGCCTTGAAACGGACACAGCCGCGCGCCAAAAGAGGGTCGCGGATCACGGGCCTTCCCAAGGCCATTTGCGGGCCGCGTGAACGAATTCCGACCAGAGCGGAATTCGGCCCGCCATTCAGCGCATTCGCCTTCATCCGGCAGCCCAGACCACGCGGGGTGTCTTGTGAACAACCCGCGTTCCGCCGCGCGCGTAAAGCGCCGGCAGCGCCGTTTTATGGAACCTCCTGCTTGAACTCTTTCAATACTTTCGGCCTCGCCGCGCCCATCCTGAGAGCGCTCGCCGAGGAGAACTACGTCACCCCGACAGCCATTCAATCCAAGGCGCTCCCGCCGGCGCTCGCCGGCCGCGATCTCATCGGCATCGCGCAGACTGGCACCGGCAAGACCGCCGCCTTCGCGCTGCCGATCCTCAACCGGCTGGCCGCCGACCCGCGCTCGCCGGAGAAGAAAAGCTGCCGCGCCCTCGTGCTCTCGCCGACGCGCGAGCTGTCGGCGCAGATCCACGACAGCTTCCGCACCTATGGCCGGCATCTGCGGCTCGCAAGCGCGCTCGCCATCGGCGGCGTGCCGATCGGCAGGCAGGTTCGCGCGCTGATGGGCGGCGTCGGCGTGCTGGTCGCGACGCCGGGGCGTCTCATCGATCTCGTCCGCACCAATGCGCTGCGCCTCAACGGCGTGGAAACGCTGGTTCTGGACGAGGCCGATCGCATGCTCGACATGGGCTTCATTCAAGACATCCGCGCTATCGTCGCCAAGCTGCCGGTCGCGCGGCAGACGCTCATGTTCTCCGCCACCATGCCGCGCGAGATCGCCGCGCTCGCCGGCGAAATGCTGCGCGAGCCCGCGCAAGTGGCCGCGACGCCGGTCGCTACGACGGCCGAGCGCATCGCGCAGCGGGTGATCCATACGGATCGTGCGGCCAAGCCGCGGCTGCTCGTCGAGGTGCTGCGCGCCGAGCCGATCGAGCGCGCGCTCGTCTTCACCCGCACCAAACACGGCGCCGACAAGGTGGTGCGCTCTCTCGCCAAGGCCGGGGTCGAGGCAGAGGCGATCCACGGCAACAAATCGCAGAGCCAGCGCGAGCGCGTGATGGCGGCGTTTCGCTCCGGGCGCGTGAGGGTCCTGATCGCGACGGACATTGCGGCGCGCGGCATCGACGTCGACGGCGTGAGCCACGTCATCAATTACGACCTTCCGAACATTCCCGAAAGCTATGTCCACCGCATCGGCCGCACCGCGCGCGCCGGCGCGGAGGGCGTGGCGATCTCCTTCTGCGACGCGGAGGAAGCGGACTATCTGCGCAACATCGAGAAGCTGATCCGCAAGTCCCTTCCGGCGAGCGGGGAGAGGCGCGGCGCATCGACATCGGCGCCGCAGCGTTCTGTGCCGTCGCGGCCGCCGGCCGACGCTTCGGCGCGCGCACCCGCAACCGGGAGGCGCAGGCAGAGGGGCCGGGGGCGCGACGCGGCCGCAGAGGGCGGTGCATCCGCGGCGGCGGGCGAGGGCCGAAGCGCATGGCCCAGGTTCCTGCGGCGCCCCGGCGCGACACGCCGCGATCCCGCGGCTCCCACGGGAGCCGCAGAGCGTTGACGCTCATTCGAGGCAAAGGACGAAGACATGGCGAAAGAGGATCTGCTCGAATTCGAAGGCGTGGTCACCGAGGTCCTGCCGGACGGCAATTTTCGCGTGAAGCTCGAAAACGGCCACGAGGTGCTCGCCTATACGGCCGGCAAGATGCGCAAGTTCCGCATCCGCACCGGCGTCGGCGACCGCGTGATCGTCGAAATGTCCCCGTACGACCTCGGGCGCGGGCGCATCAGCTTCCGCCACAAGTCGGACCGGCCGCCCGTGATCGGCTCGGGCCAGCGCCGGCCGCAGTACCGGCGGTAGCGCCCCGCGCCCGTCAGCGCAGAAACGGGTTCGTCAAGCGTTCCTGACCGATCGTGCTGGTCGGCCCGTGGCCGCAGATGAAAGCCACGTCGTCGCCGAGCGGCAACAGCTTGGTCTTGATGGAGCGCATGAGCGCCTCATGGTCGCCACCGGGGAGGTCGGTGCGGCCGACGGAGCCGTTGAACAGCACGTCGCCGACGATCGCGAAACGCTCGGCCGCATTCACGAAGACCACGCTGCCCGGCGAATGGCCCGGGCAATGCAGAACGCTGAACGACAGCGCGCCGACCGTCACCTCGTCCCCTTCCTCGAGCCAGCGGTCAGGGGTGACGGCGCGCGCACGCATGCCGTAGGCGCGGCCGGTCTCGGCGAGATGCTGAAGGAGAAAGAGGTCGCCCCGTTGCGGCCCTTCGATCGGCACGCCCAGCCGCTCCTTGAGCTCGGCCGCGCCGCCGGCATGGTCGATGTGGCCGTGCGTCAGCAAAATCTTTTCGACCGTGACGCCCGCGCTTCGGATCGCCTCCTCGATCCGGTCGAGCTCTCCGCCCGGGTCGATCACGGCGCCGCGCCCGGTCGAATCGGACCACAGCAGCGTACAGTTCTGCTGGAACGGCGTGACGGGAATGATGGCGGCACGAAAATCAGGCATGATCGACACTCTCGAAAGCGGGCGGCGCCGCGGCGCATGCCGCCCCGGGGTTCTTGTCTGCGCTTGATCCGTTGGGGGAGCCGGCGGTCGTATCTCCTCGGCTTGGCCGCTGTCGAGTGCTCGGCCTGACGGTTTGGCCATGCACTCCGCGCGGGCGACGACCTGCCGCTGCGCCGCACGGGGCGGCCGCCGCTCGCGCGGCGGGTTCGGCAATACCGTCGCGCGAGCACGAAAAACCATACTCCGAGAAGTGCCTGCGCGCGAGGACGCCCCCGGCGCGCGCGAGCCGCCGCAGACGTTGTCAGCAGGGCGGACGCGGAAAGGGAGGCGACTGACAACCATCGGCGGGATGTGCGATTCAATGCGCGCCGCAGCCCGGCGGCGGGTTCCCTCACGGCGAGAGGTTCGGAGCATGGTCAAAGGCCGCACAGTCGACGTCCACACCCACATTCTCACCATCGAGGCCATGCAGCGCCTCGCCAAGCTCTCCCCGCGCGTCGCGCCGATCCTCAAGGACGTGCGGGAGCACGAGGCGGCGGTGATGGAGATCAACGGCGAGGTGATGCAGGTCGTGGTGCCGCGCGGCATCTGGGACGTCGACTGGCGCTTGCGCGAGATGGACGAGAACGGGGTCGACGTCCACGTCCTCGCGCACGCCACGCAGACCTTCTACTACGAGGAGGAGCCGGCGCTCGCCGCGGAGTGCGCGGCGGTGCAGAACGAGGACATCGCCGCCGTCGTCAAGCGGCATCCCGACCGCTTCGTCGGCCTCGCCGCGCTGCCGATGCAGGCGCCGGAGCGCGCCGCCGCGGAGCTGCGCCGCGCCATGACGGCGCTCGGGCTCAAGGGCGCGCATCTGGGCTCGAACATCGCGGGCCGCAACCTCGACGATCCGGCCCTCGAACCGGTGTGGGAAGCGGCGGAGGAGCTCGGCGCCTTCTTCCTCGTGCACCCGCAGAACTATGCGTCGCGCGAGCGCATGAGCGCCTACTACCTCGCGAACTTCGTCGGCCTGCCTTTCGAGACGACGCTCGCCGCGGCCTCGCTCGTCTTCGGCGGGGTGCTCGAGCGCCATCCGAATCTCAAGTTCTGCCTCGCGCACGGGGGCGGCTACGTGCCCTATCAGAAGGGGCGCTTCATCCACGGATGGAAGGTGCGGCCGGAGCCCAAGGTTCATCTCAAGGACGGCCCCGAGCGCTCGCTCTCGCGGCTCTACTACGATAGCATCGTGCACTCCGCGCACACCTTGAAATTCCTCGTCGAGTCGGCGGGCCACGAGCACGTGCTCATGGGCAGCGACTATCCGTTCGACATGGGCAATTTCGACTGCGTCGCGCGCGTGCGCGCGGCCGATCTTCCGGCGGAGCAGCGCGACAGCATCCTCGGCCGGCGGGCGATGGAACTGCTCGGGATGGCGTGAGGCGGGGGCTCGCGGTCCCGCGCCTGGCCCTGGGGGCGCCGCCGGCGCCGCGGGCCGGTCCGGTTTGCGGCCGCCGGCCCGCCCCGCGCGGACCGGCCCCACGGGGGCGCGGTGCGTCACGAGACACTTTGTCCTTTGCGGCCGTTCGCTCTAAGAAGGGCGGGACCGCGATTGAGGGGAGGCCGCCCGCCTGCGGCGCGCGGAAATCGCGCTTCTGCCGAGGAGTGAAAGTCATGTCGCACGCTGCGGACACACGCGAGGAGCGGCGCACGGCGCCGCCGAAGGAGGACGCCTTCAACTGGGAGGACCCCCTCGACCTCGAAGGCGAACTCACCGAGGAAGAACGCATGGTGCGCGACACGGCGCGCGCCTACGCGCAGGAAAAGCTCTTTCCGCGCGTGCTCACCGCCTATCGGGAGGAGCGCTTCGACCGCGAGATCATGACCGAGATGGGGGCGCTCGGGCTGCTCGGCCCGACGATTCCCGAGGAGTATGGCGGCGCCGGCCTCAACTACGTCTCCTACGGCCTGATCGCGCGGGAGATCGAGCGCGTCGATTCCGGCTACCGGTCGGCGATGTCGGTGCAATCGTCGCTGGTCATGCACCCGATCTACGCCTATGGCAACGAGGAGCAGAAGCGCAAATACCTGCCCAAGCTCGCGACCGGAGAGCTGGTCGGCTGCTTCGGCCTCACCGAGCCGAACCACGGCTCCGATCCCGGCTCCATGGTGACGCGCGCGCAGAAGGTTCCGGGCGGCTACAGCCTGACGGGGGCGAAGACCTGGATCACGAACGCGCCGGTCGCCGACATCGCGATCATTTGGGCGAAGCTTGACGACGTCATCCGCGGCTTCATCGTCGAGCGCGGCACGAAGGGCTTCTCCACGCCGAAGATCGAGGGCAAGCTCAGCCTGCGCGCCTCCGTGACCGGAGAGGTGGTGCTCGACGGCGCCTTCGTGCCGGAGGCGAATATCCTGCCGAACGCCAGGGGGCTTTCCGGACCGTTCGGGTGCCTCAACCGCGCGCGCTACGGCATCGCCTGGGGCTCGATGGGAGCGGCCGAGTTCTGCTGGCATCGCGCGCGGCAATACGTGCTGGACAGGAAGCAGTTCGGCCGACCCCTCGCCGCCAATCAGCTCATTCAGAAGAAGCTCGCCGACATGCAGACGGAGATCGCGCTGGGCCTGTGCGGCGCGCTGCGGCTCGGCCGGCTGATGGACCAGGGGAAGGCGGCGCCGGCCGCAATCTCGCTGATGAAGCGCAACAACTGCGGCAAGGCCCTCGACATCGCACGCATGGCGCGCGACATGCACGGCGGCAACGGCATTTCCGACGAGTTCCACGTCATGCGCGTGCTGGCGAACCTCGAGACGGTCAACACCTACGAGGGGACGCACGACATCCACGCGCTGATCCTCGGGCGCGCGCAGACGGGCATCCAGGCGTTCTGCTAGCATTGAGCTCTCCCTGAAGGGAGAGGCGAGCGCGAAGCGCCGGTGCGGAAACAGGTGGACAAAAAACGAAGGACAGCCGACCGCCGATCTGGGCGGTTGCGGCGGGAGCGCGCGTTTCCCGCCCGGCGCGCCGCGGGCGAGGTTTGCGTGCCGTCTTCCGCGCCGGCGCCGGGGTGAAAGGTGCAGGGCGGTGGCGGCGGCGGGCTACGCTCTCAGGAATTCATCGGCCGTGAACAACGCGCGGAAGGGGATGCCCTCAGCCGCGAAGGTCTCGGCCGCGCCTTCCTGGCGGTCGACCATCGTCAGCACGAGCGCGATCTGCGCGCCTTCGTCGCGCACCGCCTTCACGGCCTGGATGGCGGAGCCCCCCGTCGTCGCCACGTCCTCCACGATGACGACCCGGCGGCCGCGCAGCGTTTCGCCCTTGGGCAGGCCCTCGACCAGCTTCTGCGCGCCGTGGTCCTTCGGCTTCTTGCGCACGAAGAAAGCCGTGAGCGGCCGGCCGCGCAGATGGCTGAAGGCGGCGGTGGTGGCGGCGAGCGGCACGGCGCCCATTTCCAGCCCGCCGATCGCATCGGCGCCGAGCCCCTCGATCGCATCGAGGGTCAGCTCGGCGAGCCACGCGGCGCCGGCGGGGTGCAGCATCGTGGGCTTCATGTCGAAGTAGAAGTCGCTCTCGCGCCCCGAGGCGAGCTTGACCCTGCCGCGCCCGAACGAGCGCTCGCGGATCAGCTCCTTCAGGCGCGATCGGATGTCGGCAGGATCGCTCGGGGTGTCCGACGGCGTGGCGTCGCGGCGCAACGGTTGCATGGCGGCCTCGCTTGCGTGGATTTCCCGTCCTATAGCGCACAACGGGGCGGCGCGAAATCGCGGGGCCCGCCCCCGCCCGCCTCGTCCACGCCTTTCTCGCCCGCCGAGGCTACTGCTCGAAGCGAGCGATGAACCACTTGAGCAGGCGAATCCAGATCTCGTCCTTGCCGACGGCGTCTTCGACGCCGTGGTCGAGGTTCGGGTTGTCGTTCACCTCCATGACGAGGACGCCGCCGTCGGTCTCCTTGAGGTCGACGCCGTAGAATCCCTCTCCGACCGGCTTGGCGGCGCGCACCGCGAGGTCGACCACCTCGCGCGGCGCCTTGTCGAGCGCGAAGGCGCGGTGCCCGCCCTCCCGGGCTGAGCCGTCCGGGCGGTGCTTCAAGATCTGCCAGTGGCCGCGGGCCATGCGGTATTGGCAGACGAAGAGCGGCTCGCCCGCGAGCACGCCGACGCGCCAGTCGAACTCGGTCGGCAGGAACTTCTGCGCGAGCAGGAGGTCCGTTTCCTCGAACAGCGCCCCGGCGAGGCGCCGAAACTCCTCCATGGTCGAAACCTTGTGCACGCCGCGCGAGAAGGACCCGTCGGGAATCTTGACGACGAGCGGCAGGCCGAGCTCGTCGACGGCGCGCGGCAGGTCGGACAATTCGGCGAGCATCAGCGTCGGCGGCATCGGCACCTGGTTCGCGCCGAGAAGCTCCATCAAAAACACCTTGTTGGTGCAGCGGATCATCGACATCGGATCGTCGATGACCGGCATGCCCTCCTGCCAGGCGCGGCGCGCGAAGCGATAGGTGTGGTTGTCGATCGAGGTGGTCTCGCGAATGAACAGCCCCTCATACTCGGCGAGCTCGTCGAGCTGGCGGCGCGTGATCGGCTCGACATCGACCGAGAAGCGTTCGGCGATGCGCGCGAAGTACTTCATCGACGCGACCGAGGACGGGGGCATCTTCTCATTGGCGTCCTGCAGCACCGCGAGGTCGTATTTGGCGACCGTGCGCGCCTTGGGATTGCGCCATTCCCGTCGCGTGTGCTGGTGCAGCGCCTCGCGAAAGAACGCGCCCTCGCCGTCGAGGAGGCGGGTAACGTTGCGCGGCCGGATCCGGCTGATGGACAGCCAGGGCCCCGGCTCGACGGTGACTTCGAGGGCGGGGCAGCGGAACCAGTCGAATAGCAGGCCTCCGAAGGCCTCGAAGCGCGGGTCGCGCGCGATGCCGAAGCAGACGAGAAGCCTGAATTCGGCCTCCGGCCGGAAGTCGGCCTTGCGGGCGCAGCGGTTGAGCTCGTCTTCGAGCTCGGGGAGCGCGCGCTCGTAGAGCTTGGCCTCGCGCAGCTCCAGCATGGTCTCGACCGTCGGCATTACGCGGTGGCCGCGCGCCTCGGCGAGCAGCGAGGCATAGTAGCCCTTGGACTGGTAGGCGTACGACCGCGACAGGTTTACGACCTTCGGGCGCGCCGCTTCGAACAGCCGCGGACGCGCCAGGTATTCGCTCGTCGTGATTACCTTGTGGGGGGTGTCTGCGTTCGGGAAGTCCCTCGGCTGATCCACCAGGATCACCCAGCCGGTCATTGCAGCTATCCTTTCCGGATGACGATGGCTGCGCGCAGATCGTCGGCGCCCGTGCGGCTCATGCGCGCGAACAAAGGGGACGGCACGGCCCAGCCTTCGGACGTCTTCGGCCGTCCTGCTTCGTCGCGCGCGGGCTCGGGATCGTGGAGCAAAATGCAGCGGTCCGCGTGGCCGTACACGAACACCCAGTGCGGCGTGCGCCCGCGCGACAGGTGATACCCGGCGACGAGAACGATGGCGCAGGCCCCCGAGTCGAGGGCTTCGCGCAGCGCCCGTTCGCCGAGGGGAGCGAACGTGGTCGGGATCCCGAGCGCTCCCGCCTCGCGGCGGAACTCGCTGTGGACGACGCGCATCACGCGCCGCTTGTCCTCCGAGCGCACGCCGTCGAGAAAATAGGGGCCGGGATGGCTCACATGAACTTCTGGCCGCAGCCCGTGGCGGTGCAGCGTAACGGCGAGGCCGAACGGCCCGCACCCGCCGAGGCCGGAAGCCATGAAGATCGTGGTCGCCTCGCGCCAGAGCCTGTATTCGAGCGCCGCGCCCGCCCGCACCGGCAAGCCCGCCCAGGCCATGGCCATCATCACGCAGGCCGGCCCGCAGGTGAAATCCGTGGTCTGGTGGAAATAGGGCGGCGGCTTCATCAGCCGGCTTGCGGGCGAGGCGAGCCACTTCTCGAGCCGCAGCGCCGTGCCGCCATCCGCGTAATAGTCGTCGAGACGGCCGATCGGCCGATAACCGGACCGCTCGTAGAGCCTCATGGCCCGCTGATTCCGGGCGTGAACCTCGAGGCGCATGAACAGGCAATCGTGTCCCTGCGCCGCGCGTTCCGCCGCCGCGAGGAGAACGGAACCTATGCCGCGACCGGAGAATTCATGCGCCACGGCGAGGGAATAGAGGCGGGCGACGAAGGTTCCGGCGCGGAACAGCACCAGCGCATAGCCCGCAAGGGCGCCGCCGTTCTCGGCGACGATCAACGCCGCGGACGGGGAGGCGACGAAACGGCGGAAGCTCTGCGGCGAGACCCGGTCCGCCGCGAACACGCGCCTCTCGAGCGCAAGGAGCGCAGGAATGTCCACCGAGCCGGCAGGCCGCAGGATCGGCTGAAGCTTCGGGCTGGCACGCGCGGCCGTGCGCATGGGGCGCTCGATCTCCCCGGCGACACAGGGCATGCGCCGGTATTGTGCGGCTTTTAAGATCCAGCGATGTTCCGATCAAGGCGTGCTCGGGCGGGCGCCGCCCGTCTTTCGGCCGCCGCCGTCTCGCGGATTGCGCGGCGCTGGCCGGAGGACGCGCCGACGCTACGGTTTGGGGCCGGCGACGACGCCGAGATCGTGCAACCGGCCGATCTCGTGGTCGGGCAGGCCGAGCACGGAAGCGAGCACCTCGTCGGTGTGCTCGCCGAGCCGCGGGGCGCGGCGGGGCTCGCCGCGGGCGCTGCCCGTGAAGGTCGCGGCGCTGCCCGGCGTCGGGTAGCTCGCGCCGCTCGGATGGTCGATCATGGCGAAGACGGGATTGGCGGGCGAGAGCCGCGGGTCCTCCTGCAACGCTTCGTGCAGCGTGCGATACGGCCCCCAGCACACGTCGTTGGCGTCGAGGCGGAGCGCCAATTCGGCGCGGTCGAAGCGCGCGACCGCCGCTTCGACGAGCGGAAACAGGCGATGGCGATGGACGAACCGCACCCCTTCGTCGCGGCCGAAGGACACGCCGAGCTCCGCCTCCAGCGCCGCGACGGCCTCGGCGAGGTCGAGCGCCTTGAGCAGGCCCGTCCACTGGCGCGGCGTAATCGCGACGATCATTACGCGCTTTCCGTCGCGGGTGAGGAAATCGCGGCCGAACGCGCCGAACAGCTCGTTGCCCATGCGCGGCCGGTCGGCGTCGGACGCCGTCACCTCCGCGATCTGCCCCAGATGGCCGAGCGTCGCCATGGCGACGTCGCCCAGCGGCACGCGCACCTCCTGCCCCTTCCCGGTCGCGCGCCGGTGGCGCTCGGCGGCAAGGAGCGCATAGGCCGCCGTCGCGCCCGCGAGGAGATCCCAGGCGGGCAGAACGTGGTTCACCGGCTCGGGCGAGTCGAGCGGCCCGGTCATGGCGGGAAGGCCGATCGCGCAGTTGACCGTGTAGTCGACCGCCGTCGTGCCGTCCGGCCAGCCCATCACGCGCACGCTGATGAGGTCGGGCCGCCGCGCCGCGAGCCGTTCGTGGCTCAGGAAGCCGTCGGCCGGGAAGTTGGTGAGGAAAATCCCCGCATTTTCGCCCGGCGCCGTCACGAGCGCGACCGCGAGTTCGCGCCCTTCGGGCCGGGAGAGGTCGATGGCGATCGACTTCTTGCCCTTGTTGAGCCCTTCCCAGTAGAAGCTCGCGCCGCCTTTCGCGCGCGGCCAGCGATGAAAATCCGGGCCGCCGCCGATCATGTCGAAGCGGATCACCTCGGCGCCAAGCTGCAGGAGGTGCAATCCGCAGGACGGCGCGGCGATGAAGGACGCGCCTTCGATGATGCGCAAGCCATGAAGGAGGTCGTACATCGGCCAGCTTCCCGGTAGGGCGCGCCCGCGGCGGCGGGCATCGCGTGGAGACGTAGCACCTCTGAAGAGCATCGGGACGAACGTCAACGGCGCGATCGGCTGTCACGTCACGGTCCGCCCGTGCCGCGGCCGCGACCGGCGCAGATCTTGAACGTTTCGACCGGCCGGTGCGACCAACGGAACCGGTCGGCATCCGTTCAACACGCGGCCGCGGGAAAAGCGGTTCGCAGCGCGTCCTCGCATGGGCGAGGCTGTGCGGCGACAAGACCAGCGGTGCGGCGCGAGCCAGGGCGGCGGGGCCGGAAACGGCGCCCGAGCGATGGGGGTGAGGCTGAGCATGAGGCGCAGCGCTTTTCTCCGGCCGGCCGGCTGCGTCGCTCTGCTCCTCGGCGCCGCGCAGCTCTCCACAAGCTTCGCCAACGACAGTTCGGTCGCGCTTTCGGTCGGCGGCGAGGCGGCGCGAGTGCTCGTCATCGCGCCCTCCAGAACTCGCGGCGTCCCCTGTCGCCCGGCGCGGCGCCGGGCCCCCGCGGGTGACAGCGCGCGACGACGACAGTGACATTGTCGAAAGCGCCGCGCGCGAGCGTCAGCGCGACGAGGGCGTCGCAGGCCGCCTGCGCCCTCGCCGGGCCGACCTGTTCCAGAATCTCGGCGTCGCTCACATGCTCGGTCAGGCCGTCGCTGCAAAGGACGAAGGTGTCGCCCGGCGAGAGCGCGCCCTGGCTCAATTCCAGCTCGGGCTCGGCGTCGACGCCGATGGCGCGCGTGATGATGTTGCGTCCGGGCCAGTGGCGCGCTTCCTCCGGCGTGATCGCGCCTGCCTCCACGAGTTGCTGCACCCGGGTGTGGTCGCGCGACAGCTGCGCGATCTCGCCGCCGCGTATGAGATAGATGCGGCTGTCGCCCGACCACACGCAGGCGTAATGGGCCTCGAACGCCAGCAGCACCGCAACCGTCGACCCGATCACGATGCCGCCGCGCGCGCGGGCGATTTCGAGCAGACGGTTGTTGGCGTACGCCAGGCGCTGTTCGCATTGGCCGAGCAGCTCGGAGGCGGAATGCGGGGGCGTGATCGTGCTCAGCGCCTGCACGATCGTTCGGCTCGCCAGGTCCCCGGCCTCGTGGCCGCCCATGCCGTCCGCCACCGCCCAGACGCCGATCTCGGGCCGCGCGAGATAGGAGTCCTCGTTGCGGCTGCGCACCTTTCCGATATGCGTCGCAGCGCCGGTCTCGAAGGTCAGCATTGCATCCCGCATCAGGGTCAGATCGTCGGGGCGAACATGGGCTCGAGCGCCAGGCGGCCCGTGAGCATGTCGGCGAACAGGAAAGGGGCCGGCATGCCCTTGCCGCCAAAGGCCAGCGGCCGGAAACCTTCCCCGCCGATGGTCCACCAGAACGTCGCCGCCGCATAGACGTCGGCGTGATCGGCCACGCGCATGGAGGCGAACAGCTCGGTGAACGGCCGATCCCCGCCCGGCATCGCGAGGACGCCCTTCGCGCGCAGCCTCGGAATGTCCGGGGCCGCGATCGCCAGGCGATCCGACGGCACGCTCAAGGCGTTGAGCGCGCCGATCACGGCTTCGAAGGTCGTAGCGTGGTCGAGCGTGGAAAGTAAGAAATTCTCGATCGCCGCGCACCACGCGTCCTGCGCGTTGAGCTCCGGCGGGGGAACGATCGCTTCTCCGTCCGCGCCGGCGAACACGGTGAGCGGGAAGTAGCGGCCGACCCCGTCGAGCGACGGCATGAAAGCACCCGTCACCGTGGCGCCGCACAGCTGCGCGCCGAGCCAGAATCGCCAGATCGGCGCCGTCAGAAACGCCTGCTGCCGATCCGGGCCCAGGCTCTGGCGGCTCGCCGAAACGCTCGCCTGCATCCACGGCTTCCAGACGCCGAGGAAGGCGCGCGGCGCATAAAGCGCGATGAAGTCGCGCTTGCAGGGCAGCGTCCCGTAAAGACCGCAGCGCATGCCGGCGTCATGTCCCGGTTGGGCAGCGAAACTCCCGCAACGCCGGGAGATTGAACGGATTGTGCACGGACCCGACGGCGATCTGGTAGGTCAATTCGCGCCCGCCGACCACGAAGTCCGCAAAGATGCGGTCGCCGCGCTTGGTCGCGCCGGCCGCCTCGAGCCTGCGGAACAGCGACCCGGCGCCCTGCCGTTCCAGCACGGATGGAGGTTGCGTCGGCTGGCCCGGGCCGTAATCGGTTTCGACGAGGATCGCCGTGCGTCCGCCCGCGCCCGGCCAGGCGACCGCGACCGGAGAGGCGCGGCCCGGTTTGCTTTCGACGAGCGCGCCGTTGACCTCCATCTTGATGCTGACGGTCGCCCGAACGCACCGAACGGTTGGTCCTTGTCGGTCATCGTCGGTCTTCCAGAATCGCCCAGAGCTCCAGCTGGAGGTCGGGCCAGTCACCGGAAAAGTGCATGCCGATCGAACTCGCCGTCGAGAACTCTGGCCAGAGCGGCGACTTGCGGTCAAGGTAGAAGTAGACGTGATCCGATATCGCGCGGATTTGTGGCGGCGGGGTGGGCAGATGAACGAGCGGTATGCCTGGAAGATGGGCGTGGACGATCTCGTTCATCTTGGTGTTGGGACCGAGCTTGAAGAGGTTCGGAAACTGGTGCTGGATCTCGATCAGTGGCCGCCGCGCCGACACTTCGAGCACGAAATTGGCGTTGCGGAACAGGCTGCGGTCGCGGATCGTCGAGACGAAGGCGTTCTGCGCGCGCTCGATGATCTCGAGGCGGATCGCGCGGCGGCCGAGGCGCGCGCTCAAGAAGTCCTGCAGGTCGCGCATCAGCGCGGCGAAGGTGAATTCGAGATCGTCGTGATCGTAGGCCGGGTAGTCGCGTGCGCGCCGCTCGGGCGTCGCGAAGGTCGCGAGCTCGCCCGCGAGCCGCGAAAATTCCTCGAACAGCCGCTCCGGATGAACGTAGCGCGAAGCGCGGAAGTGCTTGAGCACGTTGATGTGCCGGTTGAGGAGCTGGAGAACGAAATAGTCGACGCTCTGCAGCCCGCCGCCTGCGGTGGGGTCTGCGGCATAGCGGGCGAGCTCCTCGAGCTTGTTGTCGATCCAGCCGATGATGCGGTCGAGCCAGCCGTCGACGACGGCGTGGGCGGAGCAGACGAGCACCGGCGGCACATATTTCTCGTCGAAGACGATGGTGCGGTCGCGGATTTCCAAAACGCGCGCGATCCCCAGCGCCACGTAGCCGGGCTTTGCGGTCTTGCGCAGCTCGAAGCCGAGGCGCGGATCGGCGATCTCGATCTGCTCCTCGATCCGCAACGGTGATGTCGAATCGATGAAGGTCTCCGGCGCGCTCGTGTAGCGGCTTGCGCTTTCCGAATCGCGTTCGTCGATCTCGCGCGTGTTCGGGGCGGCGACCGGCATCGTCAACCAGGCGATCTGGCCCGCGGCGCCGTCCGGCACGTCGATCGGCGCGGGCAAGGGACTGTCGCTCGGAATGTCGAAGGGCGTGCCGTCCGGCATCACGCCGGCGGCCCGGCGCAGCGCGAACTTGCTCTGCGTGGCGAGGTCGCGGTCGATCTCGAGCTGAGAAAAACCCCACGGATAGGGCGCGAGATGCCGCACCCGGCTCTCGATCAGATGTTCGAAATAGCGGTCGCTCTGCTGGAGATGGTGGGGCCGCAGAAAAAGCCCTTCGGACCAGACGACCTTGCTGTACCAAGACATGGATGCCCTACGATGTTGCGGGCTGCGCTTTTCCACTTCCCCGGGGGCGACTCCAATGCCCCGAGGCCGGCTTACCAGGTCGGGTAGCGCCCCGACGACTCCTTCGCATGACCGCTGCGGCGACACGGCGCCCGCCGATCATGCCTCACGTTAGCTTATCGCGTCCTATTTTCTGCCGCGTTCGTAACACTCGGCGAAGTATTGCATGAACAAGTCCGCCAGCCCGCCTTCGTTGCGGCTCCGCCGGCGGCGTCGGCATGGGTGCGCCGCGGGCCCAATCGAGATCGTCGCCGGGTTCGGGCGCGGCGGGCGACGGCGCATCGCCCGCCGGCGCCGGATCGAACGACGCAGGCGCCCGCGGCGGGTCGATGTCGAAACGCGAGGCGATGCGCGGCGTCGCCCCGGAAAACGGATGGGGGACAATCCGCCGCCCAGTCGAGAAAGTCCGGCCCGACAGGGCGCGGCGCCTCGCGCGGCGACTGCACCTGCGACCGATCCACGGCGGGCGCGGCCTCCTCGATCGGGTTCCACAAATCGTCATACGAGGCGGCGCGCGCCTCGCGCGCAGGGACGGTGGCCGCCTCCTCGCCGGTGACGGTGACGGCGATGATGTAATGCCCGATGATGAGCCGGTCGCCGTTGCGCAGCCGGTGCGGGCCTTTCAAGCGCCCCTCGCTGCCATACAGGAACGTTCCGTTGGTAGAGACGTCGTAGAGCCAGTATCCGCCATCCTTGTAGCGGATCTCGCAGTGCTTGCCGGAGATGTAGCGGGTCGGGTCGGGCAACGTCCAATCGAGGTGGGTGTCGCGGCCCATGTCGAGCCCACGCTTGCCGGATACGGACACGCTCAGCGGGCCGCCGTCGGGCAGGCTCGTTTCGTTCTCGATGGTCAAGGTCAGCGCCATTGCTTCGATCCTCGTCCCACGGAGATCGGGGCGGCGGCCCGTGCCCAGCGGCGCAGGATCGCGCCCAGGCTAGTCCGTTTCATCCCCCAAAAGTCTCCGGCCGCTTTCGATGCATCTTTTCAGCTGCGCCTCCTGCTGATCGGACCCCGCGTGGCCCGCGGCCACCATGATCGCGGCGCACACGGCCCTCGCGCTCTGGTAGAGCGGGCGCGTCCGCCGCGGCGGCCATCGGCTCCGCTGCGACGATGTGGCGGAAGTCCGCAAAGACTTGCGCGCGAAGTTCGAGGCGCTGGAATTGCGCGATCCCGAAAGGCGCATGATCTACGCGCACGTGGACGAACAGGCCGTCGCCGCCGTGGTCTCCGACTGGACCGGCATTCCGGTCGGCCGCATGGTGAAGGACGAGGTGCAGACGATCCTCAACCTCGCCGACGTCTTGAGCAAACGCGTGATCGGCCAGGCGCACGGGCTGCGCATGATCGCAAAGCGCATCGAGACCAGCCGCGCGCGGCTCGACAATCCGAACAAGCCGATCGGCGTCTTCCTGCTGTGCGGGCCCTCCGGCGTCGGCAAAACCCCGCAGGCCTCTCGGGGAGATCATGCCGGGGCCCGAGCTGCAGGTCGGCACCCGAATCGCCTTCAAGGTGAGGACCAGGAAGCCCCGCTGTCTGTTGCTTGTCGATGTGGACGCGAGCGGCAAGCTCACGCAGATCTATCCGAACCAGCGATCGCTCTTCGCCACAGGCGCGCGCGCGATCGCAAACCGCATCGTTCCGGGCCGAACCGTCACCATTCCCGAGGCCGGAGACCCGCTCGCCGGCTTTGAATTCGTCGCGGCGCCGCCGAACGGCGTCGCCATGGTGGTCGCGATCCACAGCGAACGGCCGGTGCAGCTCATCGACCTGCCCGACGTTCCGCCTCAATTTGCCGGACGAGACGCCGCCCTGAAATATCTCACCGATTTCGCCCGCTCGCTGAAGATCGCGGGAGCCGACGACTCGGGCGCCCTGCAGGAGACGACGTGGTCATTCGACGCGAAGCTTTACGTGGTCAGGTGAGCGGGCCGCCCGCGCGGCGCCGCATCCGGGCCACGTCTCGCTCCATGTCTCCGAAACGCGCCGTCGTCAGGCCGAGAGCAGCAGCCGCTCGTCGAACGGCGCTCGCGACATCACGTGCGGGCCGTCCTCGGTGACCAGAACCATCTCCTCGAGCCGCACGCCGCCGCCGCCGCGGATGCCTTCGACCCAGATCAGCGGCTCGATCGCGAACACCATGCCCGGCTGGAACTCGTAGACGGGGGCGCCGGGCAGGGTCTCGCCGACATAGGGCGGCTCGTTCGCGCCGATGCCGACGCCGTGGCCGATGAAGAGCGAAAGGAAGCGGTCTCCGAGCCCGTATTTGCTGGCGGCGCGCTTGAAGGCGTCGGCCGAGTCCTTGTTGGTGCGGCCCGGCCGCATCTCGGCGATGCCGGCCTTGAGCGCATCATAGACCGCCGTGAACACCCTCTTCTGGTCCTCGGAGGCCTTGTCGCCGCAGAGCACGGTGCGGGCCATGTCGCCGAAGTAGCCGTTCCAGGCGGCGCCGATGTCGATGAAGACGAGGTCGCCGTTGCGGATCAGCTTGTCCGAGCAGATGCGGTGCGGCGGTGCCATGTGCTCGCCCGAGGCGACGAAGGGCGTCATCACGTGCGCATATTCGCCGCCGAGGCGAAACAGCGTGCGCATGGCCTCGCCCGCGACCTCGCATTCGCGCACGCCGTCGGCGACGGCCGCCGTGGCCGAGGCGCAGACCGCGTCGGCGATCGCCGTCGCCTCCTCGAGCATTACGATCTCCTCGGGGAGCTTGATCATCCGCGCAAGCTGCATCGGCGTGTCGCCGTCTTCGATCTTGAGCCTGGGGAAGTACTTCTCCAGCGCCTTGAGGAAGACCATGTTGGCCTCGTCGAGGCCGATCTTCGCGTCGGTGAGCCCGTATTTCTTCAGGACGGGACCGAGAATGTCCCTCACCAGGCCCTCGACCAGCGCCTTCTCCTCGATGATCGGTATGGTGTGAGCCTCCTTGATCCAGGGCATCGTGCGGTCGACGCGGTCGCGCTCGCCGCCCGAGCAGAACAGGATCGGGTCATGTCCCTCGATGAGGAGCGCGCCGTTGAGCGCCGTGGTCTTGCCGGCGATGAGCTGCGGGCGCAAGTCGGTCAAATACCGGTTGTTCTCGTCCTTCCAGACAAGCAAAGCGTCGAGGCCCGCCTTCTTGCGCTCCGCATGCGCCTTCGCGACGCGCTTCCGGCGCAGCGCTTCCAGGTCGACCCGGCGCTCGTAGCCGACATGAAAAGGTCCGCGCGCAAAGCGATCCATGAAATCTCCCCCTTCCGAAATGGGATTGAACGGTTCGGACGTCCGCATTCCGAACGGATACGGCTGACCGTTCGGTCTCGATTGAGCCCGCCAATCGCGCTTTGCAGCCGCGACGGAAGAGCGTACCCCCTACTATCCCGTGAGCAGGCCATTATCAACACGCGTTCGAGGACCGCGCCTCGTCCGGCCGCCGGCGCGTGCGGTGGCGATGAATGGCGGAATCGGCCGGGCACAAGATCGCGAAGCAGAGCCGAACCATGGACGAGAAGACGCGCGAAATTCTCCTCAACGCCTTCGTCATGAACACCGTCGGGCACCAGTCGCCCGGCCTGTGGGCGCATCCGCGCGACCAGTCGGACCGCTATGCCGACGTCGAATACTGGAAAGAGCTCGCGCGCCTGTTCGAACGCGGACGGTTCGACGGCGTGTTCTTCGCGGACGTTCTCGGCGTGTACGACGTCTACGGCGGCTCGGTCGACGCCGCGCTGCGGCACGCCGTCCAGGTGCCGGTGAACGATCCGATGCTGCTCGTGCCCGTGATGGCCGACGTCACCGAACATCTCGGCTTCGGCGTTACCGGCACGCTGTCCTACGAGCCGCCCTATCCCTTCGCGCGCCGCATGTCGACCCTCGATCATCTCACGCAGGGGCGCGTGGGCTGGAACATCGTCACCGGCTACCTCGACAGCGCCGCCAAGGCTATGGGGCTCGCGCGGCAATATGGCCACGACCGGCGCTACGACGTGGCGGAAGAGTACATGCAGGTCGTCTACAAGCTGTGGGAGGGCTCGTGGGAACCCGGCGCCGTCCGCCGCGACCGCGCGGCGCGCGTCTTCGCCGACCCTGCCAAGGTGCATCGCGTGCGCCACAAGGGCGAGTTCTACACGCTCGACGCCATCCACATCTGCGAGCCCTCGCCGCAGCGCACGCCCGTTCTCTACCAGGCGGGCGCGTCGGGGCGCGGGCGCGAATTCGCGGCCGCCCATGCGGAGTGCGTCTTCATCAACGGCCCGTTCACGAGAGTGGTGGCGCCCTATGTGGCCGACATCCGCGCGCGCGCCGTGCGGCTCGGGCGGGCGGCCGACGACATCAAGATCTTCACGCTGGCGACCGTGATCGTCGGACGCGACGCGGCGGAGGCGCGCGCCAAATACGACGAATATCGCGGGTTCGTCGACCTCGAAGCCTCGCTGACGCTCTTCTCCGGCTGGACGGGAGTCGACTTCTCCAAGTACCGGCTCGACGAGCCGCTGCGTCATGTGGAAACGGACGCGATGCGCTCGGCGCTCGAAGCCTTCACTTCCGCGGATCCAGACCGCGTCTGGACCGTGCGCGAACTCGCCCTGCATGTCGGCATCGGCGGCCGCGGGCCGGTCATCGTCGGCTCGCCCGGGCAGGTCGCCGACGAGCTGGAACACTGGGTGGATGCGACGGGGATCGACGGCTTCAACCTCGCCTATGCGGTGACGCCGGAGAGTTTCGTGGATTTCGTCGACCTGGTCGTGCCCGAACTGCAGCGGCGCGGGCGCCTCAAGCGCGAATACCGCAAGGGCACGCTGCGCGAGAAGCTGTCGGGCGCCTCGAGCCCCCATCTGCCACCGACGCACCCGGGCGCGCGGTACAGAGCGGGCGAGGCGTAGCCGCGCCGGCTCGACCACCTTATCCGGCAGGAATGTGAGAACTGCGTCGCAAACGCAGGTTGTGTGCTACGCAGTCGAACACTGTTGGACCGGCCAAACTGCAGCCCGATGAGGAGATACAGACCTCATCCTTTGCATGACGTTATCGCATCTCCAGGCTGAGTGGACTGCCCTCCACCCTCTCGGCCGTAATGCGGATCGCGCCAGCCTTTCGTAAGGCGCGAGCCTGTTCCGAGGGCGGTGCGCGAAAATCGTGGCGTGGGGCACCGTCGACGCGCCATGCCCCCATTCCCTGATCAATGAAGAGCCGCAGCAATCGCCCGTCTCGGAGCGTTGCCTCCAATGCGCGGTAGTGCGGCACGTCGGACTTTGTCGGCCTCATGTTTATCTGCGCTTGCGGCAGCAGTGTTTTAAGGACAGCTTGCCGTGTCGTATCGTCGGAAAAGCCGTGGAACACCGCCCAGCCAGTCGGCTCGTAACGGTCGGCTGCAGCGGTGATCACTTGCACCTGAGCCTGCTCTGCGCCGGGGACAGCATTAATGATCTCCGCGAGGAGGCCAAGCGTGAGTGGCGTCAGAAGGTAACGATCAGTATATCGGAGGTGCGCGACGCCCTGCTGTCGCATCGCCGCGATCTCGATCGGTGCTTTGCTGGCCACGTGCTCCCAGAATCGCTTTCCAAAGCCTACAAGTGTTCCGTTCAGCGTTGAATCGAGCCAGAACAGTCGCGCGTTGCCGGCGCCGTCTTTCAACAGCTGCTGCACAGATAAGGGCTCTGCCTTGACCCTGTGCGGAAAGGGACCGGCCAGAAGCGGTTGCTCGGCACCTGCTCCCCAGCTTCCGCCTGGAACGGCATCAATCTTTGCTGCGGCGGTGACTGCGTAACGCTCGTGCGCTTCCTCAATCCACGCGAGAATGGGCAGCCCTTGCACCCAAGGCAACTCTGCTGCGTGCAGAATATCGGCCGAGGCCGACAGTCGGTTGAGCGCGAGTCGTACCGCGAGGTCGAAGCCGGCGTCGACGATGGCCCCCGTCGCCAGCATCAGGCGGGGGCGGATTCCTGCTTCAGCGAGGCGAGGCAAAACACCCACGAGCGGCCAGCCGTCGAGGTCCCAGTCGCCGGGCGAGCCATGGAGGAACACGTCGAGTGCCCGGAGCCGCCCCGCTCGTCGGCTGTGCTCGATCAGGTCTGTGACGGCCCTCCCAAGGACGCGCGTCGATGGCCCAAGAACCTTCCACCGTTCGGGCAAAACCAAACGTCCCAGCAGGTTCTGGGCCAGAGCGAAGCCACCCGGCCGGTCGAGAAAAATGTCCCGCAAGTTGAGGTCAGGACGCAGCACGCAAGCCGAGCATCCTCTCTCGCAAATTTCGCCGCAGTCGAGCTGATGAGCCGCGCCGGCAAGCACCTGCGCGAACGTTTCGGCTTCAACGAGCCGCGCGACAAGTCCGGCGCCTCCTGCCGCGCGGTCATAGAGGAAGCTCGAGACTCGGCGTTCGCCCGCAGGACCGCGCGAGTAGGCAACGGCCAGCCCGATCTCCCGTGCCTCGAGGCCGAGCCGCTCACAAAGCGCCTCGCGTAGGCCCGCGGCCAGAGCGAGCGCAGCCTCGCGCGTTGCGTGCGCAGGCAGTTGCAGTTCAAATACGTCTGTCCGCGCGACCTGCATAAGGTGCACGTGGCGCTGCACGCGATGCGGGGCC
>JADGHE010000042.1 GCA_019689555.1 Variibacter sp.
TTGTTTATACCTGCCCGGCGCCGGCGGGCGGGGGGGCGGGCCCCGGGGCGCCGCGGCGCTCACCGGCATGACTCCACGCGCCCCGCCGTCTCGGACGGCAGCGGCTCCGCTGCGCCGACGGCGTGAAGCGCGACCGCAAGATCGCGCGCCGCGCGCGCGGTGCGCGGACCGAAGCCGAGCAGGTAGAGCCCGTCCATGGCGATGAAGCGCTTCTGCCGCGCGGCAGGCGTGAGCGCAAAGGCCGCCTGCGCGAACACCGTTTCGGCGTCGAGCGTCGCGCCCGGGCGCTCCATGGCCAGAACGACGTCCGGCTGCGCCGCGATCACCGCCTCGTCGGCGAGCGGCTTGTAGCCTTCGTATTGATCGACGGCGTTGGCGGCGCCCGCGAGCCGGATGATCCCGTCTGCGGCGGTATCGCGTCCTGCGGCGAGCGGCCGGCCGTTCATGAAGGACAGCACGAACAGAACGCGCGGCGGGCGTTCGACGCCCCTGCGGATGCGCGCGAGGGCCGAAAGATCGTGCCGGATCGCCTCGACGAGGCAGGCGCCCTCGGCGCCCGTGGCCTGCGCGATCAGCGCGACCTTGTCGAGAATGCCCTCCCCGGTATGGCGCTCGGGCACCAGCACCAGCGGCACCGCGGCGGCCTTGAGCACCGCCATCGTCTCCTGCGGTCCCGCCGCCTCCGAGGCGAGAACGAGCGTCGGGTTGAGGCCCAGCACGCCTTCCGCCGAAAGCTGCCGCATATAGCCGACGCTCGGCTTCTCGCGCGCCGCACGCGGCGGATAGAGGCTCGTCGTGTCGACGGCGACGATGCGATCGTCGAGGCCGAGCGCGTAGAGGATCTCGGTCACCGCGCCGCCGATCGAAACGATCCGGCTCGCATCCGCGACCGTGACGGCGCGCCCCTCGGCGTCCACGACCGTCGCGGCCGCTCCCTGGGCCGCCCCCAGGACAAGCCAGCTCGCGACGGCGGCGAGGCCGATACGAGCGGCGACCGCCCGTCGGGAGTGCGGGTCCATCGGCCGCTCCGTCATTTGGTGAGGATGAGTTTGTTCTGCGCGGTGAGCCGCAGCCGATAGCTGTCGGCGCCGTGCAGGATGATGATCTCGCGCGTGCCGATGAACAGATCGCGGCTGTCGATCCGATCGGCCACGACGTCGATACGGCGGGCGCTCTGCGGGCGCGGCGCCGCGGGCCAGCCCGTTTCTCTCTTCGTGCTCGAGCCATTCATTTTAATTAATCCAAAGTGAGACTGAAGACCATCTCCGTGCGCGTACCGAAGAAGCGCCAGTTTGGACCTCTTTCAAACAGGCAAACGTCCATAGTTTTGAACGGTTATAGTTTGGCTACTCATGACTTGACATGCGTATTACAAATGATTACGAGACGCAATACTTCTTCAATCCGTACTGCGCCAGCAAGCCGCCGCAATCTCACGGCCGCCCGCCAGCCCTCGGTACGCACGGACATCTGCTGGGGCTTGCATGCACGGCTTGACCAGGCGCAAACGCGCGCTTCTCCTCGGGGCATCCATGGCAGCCATGGCCGCGGCCGACGCGGCCGCGCCCGCCGGGGCGCAGACCGCCCAGGCGCTCGATCCCATCACGGTCGTCGCCACCAAGACGGAGGAGAAGGCGATCGAGTCGCTCGCCGCCGTCAGCGTGCGGCGCGAGGAGGATTTCGATCAGGGGCTGCCGGCGCGCGTCTCCGACCTGTTCTTCGGCGTGCCCGGCGTGTCCTTTGCGGAGCGGGGCGACGATCCGGCTTCGGCCATCAATATCCGCGGCCTGCAGGACTTCGGCCGCGTCGCGGTGGTGATCGACGGCGCGCGGCAGAATTTTCAGAAGTCCGGCCACAACGCCAACGGCTCGTTCTACCTCGAGCCCGAACTGTTGAGCGGCGTCGACGTGGTGCGCGGCCCCGTGGCCAACGTCTACGGCTCGGGTGCGATCGGCGGGGTCGTCTCCTTCGCGACCAAGGACGTCGACGATATCCTGAAGCCGGGCGAGCGCTGGGGGGTGCTGGGCCACGCCCTCGCCGGCAGCAACGGGGGGCGCGGCCTCGTCTCACTGTTCGCCGCCGGGCGGCCGAACGACGCGGTCGACCTCTTCGCGGGCGCCACCTATCGCGCACAGTCTCCCTACCGGGCGGGCAGCAACGGCGGGCCCGTTCCCGGCATCGTGCTCGCGCCGGGCGCGGAGGTGCCCAACTCCGGCTACGACATCGCGACCGGCATCGCCAAGGCGACGGTGCGGCCGGCGGACGGGCACGAGATCAAGATCGGCGGCCTCACGTTCGACGCCGACTACCGCACCGGCAGCGGCACGCCGACCGCTACGGCTTCGCAGTTCGACACCAATCTGCGGAACACGATCGTCAACGCGCGCTGGCGCTATGGGCGCCCCGAGGACAGCGTCTTCGACTGGGACGGAAACATCTACTGGACCGAAACCAAGCAGCACCAGCTCAAGGTCTTCGGCTCCCCCAACACCAGCACCGGCGCGGTCGGCGATGCGCGCGACTTCCACCTCACGACGGCGGGCGCCGACCTGCACAACACCTCCCGCTTCCTGCTCGGCGGGCTGCGCCACGCGATCACCTATGGCGTCGACGCCTTCCGCGACGAGGTGAACGTCGTCGACCCCGGCGGCGCGCAGGACAACTTCACGCCCTCGGGCAACCGCACCGTCTATGGCGGCTTTCTCCAGTGGAAGGCGAACCATGCGACGTGGCTCGAAGTCGTCACCGCCGCCCGCTACGACGGCTACGAGCTCAACGGCAACGGCACGAGCACGAGCGGCAGCCGACTCTCGCCCAAGATCACCGTGGGCGTGACGCCGTTTGCCGGGATCACGCCTTACGTCACCTACGCAGAGGGCTATCGCGCGCCGGCGCTGACCGAGACCGTGGCCGACGGCGGCCACCCCCCGTTTGCGTCCTTTCCCGGTGCCCCGGCCGGATTCGTATTCGTCCCCAACCCGGCGCTGCGGCCGGAGGTGGGCAAGACGAAGGAGATCGGCGTCAACCTCCGCTACGACAACCTTTTCACGGCGGGCGACAAGCTGCGCGCCAAGGTGAACGTGTTCCGCAACGACGTCGCGGACTACATCGACGCGGTCCAGTTCGGGCCGATCAACTTCTGGGGCATTCCGAGCTTCTTCCAGTACCAGAACGTCGCGAGCGCGCGGCTCGAAGGCGTCGAGGTCGAGTCCATGTACGACGCGGGCGCCTGGTTCGCAGGCCTTTCGGGCCAGCACATCCGCGGCGTCAATCTCGCGACCGGCGGCCCGCTCGCCAACGTGCCGGCCGACCAGATCGCCACCTCCTTCGGCGTGCGCCTCATGGAGCGGAAGCTCACGGCCTCGGTGAAGTGGGTCGCGGCCGCCGCCAAGACGGATGTGCCCGCCGGCGCCATTCCCGTGCCGGCCTACAATCTGGTGAATCTCTACCTCGGCTATCAGCCGAACGAGAACGTGCTGGCCGGCTTTGCGGTGGAGAACCTTCTCAATCAGTTCTATGTGCGCTACCCGGAAATCTTCCCTGCGGCCGGGATCACCGTGAAGGCCTCGCTCAAGCTTCGCCTGGCGGGAGGCGCATGACGACACCGCACCAGCCCCATCGGACGGAACGTCGGGATGTCGGCGAAGGGATGGATTCCCGCGCCGCTGCGCTCGGCGACGCCGCCCTGCGCTGGCGCGTGGCGGAGCGCGAGGCGGCCAATGTGGTCCCCTTCGACCGCGCCCGGCGCGACGGCCGGACGATGGGGCGGCATGCGCCCGATATCGTCGTCGATGCCGCCGCGCGCCCCCCGGCGGCGTCGGCGGAGGATCCGCCCGGCAGGCGCTGGACGGCGCTGCTCGCCTGTTCGCTCGCGATCCACATCGGGCTCTATCTGCCCTTCCGGCGCGATCCCGCGCCGCTCGCGAGCATCGGGCTCGAGATGGTATCGGTGGAGCTGGTGCTCGGCGCCGACGAGGACGCGGGGCTGATCCGGGACGGGGGCACGGCGGCGGTTTCCGCGCCGGAGCCGGCGCGCGCACCCGATGCGCCGAACGATCCGGCGCCGAACGAACAACCGGCGGACATCGCGAGCCCCTCGGCGTCGCAGCCGGCGGCGGCGCAGGCGGAACTCGAGCGGGCGCCATCGGAGCCCGAGCGACCGTCGACGGACCAGCAAACAGAGCCGTCGGGGCACGAGCCGGCGGCCGCGCCACCGCAAGCGGCCCTTCTCGATGGCCTCGCGCCCGCGCCGGCGGCCGCCAAACCGGCCGCGCCGAACGCCGTTGCCGAGGAGCGCGCGGCCGAGACCGCCCTGCCGCAAAAGCCGCACCCGAAATTGAAGGAGCCCCCGCCGCCCGCGAGCGTCCGCGCAAGGCCGCCCGAGGCCCGAACAGAGCGTGAGGCGGACCGGCGCAGGCCGCGCCCGCAGCACGCGGTCGCCGCGCCCGCCAAGCTGCAAGGCGCGCCCCACGTATCGACGACATCGGCCCCGGCCGCCGCTGCAGCCGGCGGCATCGGCCGCGGGCGATCCGATGCCGAAGCGAACTATCGCGGGCGCGTGGCGGCGCATCTTGCCCGTTACCGGCAGTTCCCGCCCGAGGCCCGCAACCGGGGCGACCATGGGCGCGCGGTCGTCAGCTTCTCGCTCGACGGCTCGGGGGCGGTGACGGAGGCGCGCCTGGTGCGCGGAACGGGCGTTGCGGCGCTCGATCGCGAGGCGGTCGCCATGGTGCGCCGCGCCTCGCCCTTCCCGCCGCCGCCGGACGGACGCGGCATGAGCTTCACGGCGCCGGTGAGCTTCGAGCTCAGGTGATCGTCACGAGTCTGCACAACGAGAAAAGGAGCGCGCCATGTTCATCGCGATGAACCGGTTTCGGGTGAAGAAGGGTTCGGAGGAAGCGTTCGAGAGCGCCTGGCTCAATCGCGACAGTCAGCTCAGCACCATGCCGGGCTTCGTCGCCTTCCACCTCCTCAAGGGCCCGGCCGGTGCCGACCACACGCTCTATGCCTCGCACACGATATGGCAGAGCCGCGCGGCCTTCGAGGCCTGGACGAAGTCGGAGGCGTTCCGCACGGCCCACGGTCGCGCCGGCGAGCGCAAGCCGCTCTACCTCGATCATCCCCAGTTCGAAGGCTTCGAGGTGCGCCAGACGATCGGCCGCGCGCGCGCCGACGCCGTTCCGTAACCGCATACCGCGCGCGTCGCGCGCGCTGCGCGCGATATCGCGTCGGACTTGCATCGGAAACGCAGACATGCTTTCACCGCCCCGGCGCGGCGGCGCGCACATCTTGCCTGCGCCGTCCGCCGACCGCCGACCGCCGACACAGCGCTCGGTCACCACCGAGCCTGTTGATTCCACCAAGACGACTGTGTACGTCGCGCGAGGGAGAACAGTCGATGGATGCCGCAGTCGCGGATCGTGAGCCCGTCTCCGCTTCCCCCGCCGGCGCGCAGAGCGCCGAACGTGGCAAGATGATCGAGGTCTCTCATCTCGAGAAGACCTTCGTCACGGTCCGCAACGAGCGGATTCATGCGCTCAGCGACATTTCGCTCTCCATCGCCGAGCGGGAGTTCGTGACCATCGTCGGCCCCAGCGGCTGCGGGAAGAGCACGCTTTTGAAGATCATCGCCGGCCTGGTGCCGGCAACGCGCGGCTCCGTGCTGCTCGCGGGCACGCCGGTGGACCGGCCGCGCAAGGACATCGGCATCGTCTTCCAGAATCCGGTCCTGCTGCCGTGGCGCACCGTGCTCGACAACGTGCTGCTGCCCGCCGAAGTGCAGGGCCTGCCGCTGGGTCCGGCGCGCAAGCGGGCGCGCGAGCTGCTCGAGATGGTCGGGCTCGCCGGCTTCGAGAACAAGTATCCGATGGAACTGTCCGGCGGCATGCAGCAGCGCGCCGGCATCAGCCGCGCGCTCGTCCACGACCCCAAGATCCTGCTGATGGACGAGCCCTTCGGCGCGCTCGACGCCATGACGCGCGAGCAGATGAACCTCGATCTGCAGCGCATCTGCCTCGAGGCCGGCAAGACCGTCGTCCTCATCACGCACAGCATTCCGGAGGCGGTATTTCTCGGCGACCGCGTGGTGGTCATGAGCGCGCGGCCCGGCAAGATCGCCCGGCTGGTTCATGTCAACTTCCCGCGCCCGCGTTCCATCGAAGTGATGGGCGATCCGGAATTCGGGCGCGCAACGAGCGAGATTCGCCGGCTGCTCTACGGAAACGCCGGCCCTGACCCGCACTTCATTCCTGCGGGAGGAGGCATTTCATGAGCGTGATCGCGGACAATCCCGCCGTCGTCGAACAGCCGACCCAGCCGCCGAACCGCTTCGTGCTGCTCATGCGCACGCGGCCGGAGACGGTGCTTGCTCCGGCGCTGCTCGTCGTCCTCCTCTTCGGCTGGGAGTACGGGGTCGTCTGGCTCAATGTGCCGAGCTACATCCTGCCGCCGCCGAGCAGCATCGTGATTGCGCTCTGGCGCGGCCTGAGCGAGGACTTCACGTCGCGCGCCGGCTATTGGCTCCACGCCGGCGTGACTCTCTACGAAGTGCTGCTCGGATTCTTCATCGGGTCGGGCGTGGGCCTCCTGCTCGGCACCATCATTTCCCAGATCCGCATCCTCGAGGCGACGCTGCGCGTCTACATCGTCGCCATTCAGAGCCTGCCGAAGATCGCGCTCGCGCCGATCGTCGTGCTGTGGTTCGGTTTCGGCCTCACCTCCAAGGTCGTCATCATCTGTCTGCTGACGTTCTTCCCGCTGCTGGTGACCAGCATGGCGGGGTTCAAGGCGGTGGATCACGAGCGGCTCGAGCTCATGCGCTCGCTGGGCGCCAATTCGTGGCAGGTCTTCTGGAAGGTGCGGCTGCCGAGCGCCTTGCCGTACATCTTCGCGGGCCTGGACATGGCGGCGGTGTTCGCGGTGGTCGGCGCCATCGTCGGCGAGTTCGTCGGCGCGCAGCGCGGCCTCGGCACGCTGATCCTCTCGATGAACGCGCAGATGGATACCGCCGGCACATTCTCGGTGTTCATCATCCTGGCGCTGCTCGGTGTGGCGCTCAATCTTTCCCTGCGCGCGATCGAACGGCGGCTGCTGTTCTGGTCGGGCGGCAGCCAGCGCGTGATCGGCAGCTGATCCCGCACCGGGCGCGCCGCCAAGGCGCTCGCCGTGCGCCCGTGCCACGACCCGCCATGCCGCCGCGCGCGGCGGCTGGACGGGCATCTGCGGGCGAGGGTCTGGGATCGCGCTTTGGCTATCGATCTTCCTGTCTTCGTCTGTCGCAACACCAATCGGAGAAGAAGCAAGTGTACGGCCGCAAGGACGATCCCACCTTCCTGTATTTCCCCGACAACTATCGCTGGTCGATGGGGCTGCTCATCTGCCTCAGCGGGGCGCCGTGGGGCGGCGCCGAGATCGACGAGGTGAACCGCGTCGGCCGCGCCCTGCTCGACAAGGTCGGTGACGACGATGCGTGGTTCGAGGAATGGACCCGCATGGGCGACCGGGTCGAGGCCCGCGGCCGCCAGGCCCAGCAGGAAGGCCACGCGCTCACGGCGGCGTCCTGCTTCCTGCGCGCGACGCGCTATTACCAGACCGGCGAGCGTTTCCTGCAGCCGAAGTCGCAGCGCGGCCTCGACGTCTATGCCAAGTCGGTGCGCGCCTTCCGCGACGCGATCTCCATCATCCGCTATCCGCGGGTCGAGGCGGTCGAGATCCCCTATGCCGGCAAGAGCCTGCCGGGCCTGCTGGTTCACCCCGACCGCGAGGTCGCCGGCCCCGGCCCGGCCCCGGCGATGGTGTTCTTCGACGGCTTCGACGTGACCAAGGAGCTTCAGTACGGCTACGGCATCGCCGACCTCGCCGCGCGCGGCGTGGGCTGCCTGATCGTCGACGGCCCCGGCAACGGCGAGAGCGTTCGCTTCCGCGGCCTGCCGCTGATCGCCGAGACCGAGCATTACGCGACGCCGGTCTACGAGTATCTCGCCGGCCGCCCCGAATTCGACGAGAAGCGGATCGGCGTGATGGCCCTGAGCCTCGGCGGCTACTATGCGCCGCGCGCCGCCTCGCTCGAGCCGCGCTTCGCCTGCTGCGTCGCCTGGGGCGCGCAGTGGGACTACCACGCGACCTGGAAGCAGCGGCTCGAGGACCTCGCGAGCGGCAAGGTGCCGTCCCTGTCGGTCCCGCCCGAGCATCTGCAGTGGGTGCTCGGCGTCGACAGCGCGGAGGCCGCGCTGAAGAAGCTCGAAGGGTTCAAGCTCGACGGCATCGTGCAGAAGATGCGGTGCCCCTTCCTGCTTGTGCACGGCGAGGGCGACGAGCAGATTCCGCTCTCCGTGGCGCAGAAGTGCTTCGATGCGGTCGGCTCCAAGCAGAAGACCTTCAAGGTCTTCACGCGCGAGGAAGGCGGCTTCCACCACTGCCAGGTCGACAACATCACGATCGGCGTCCACTACATGTGGGACTGGATCGCCGACGTTCTCAAACCCGGCGCGCGGGCGTGAGCCTTCCGCTTTCAGTCGGTCCGGCGAAGCGCCGTGCGCCGGACGGTATCGTGGCAAGGTTGCCCCGCGGCTCCGCTGCGGGGCAACCGGCCCGGGCCGTCGCCAGCCGGGAGAGGAGACGACGATGATCACGCGTAGACAGTTCAACGCCCTCATGGGCTCTGCCGGCATCACGCTGGTGTCGGCGCACTATGTGCGCGGCCAGAGCCTGCCGGTCGTGCGGCTCGGCAACGCGGCCGGGGTGATCGACCCCCAGGTCACGTTCATGACGGTCGGACAGCACAAGCGCACGCCCTTCTACGAGCAGGAGGGCGTGCGGATGGAGATCGTCAACATGTCGGGCGTCGGGCAGACGATTCAGTCGCTGGCGGCCGGCAATTGCGAGACCTCTGCGATCGCGCCGGTGCCGTTCCTCAACGTCTATGCCAAGAACCCGGCGATCGACCTCATCTTCGTCTACTGCTGGCTGCGCCAGCCCCACTGGTCGGTCGCCGTCAAGCCCGACAGCCCGATCAAGTCGCTGAGCGAGCTCAAGGGCAAGACCATCGGCATCCGCAACCAGGGCGACACCGGCTACATCAGCGCCCGCGTGATGTTCCAGGAGATCGGCATCGACCCCGACAAGGACGTCGAGTGGGTGTCGGTCGGCGAAGGCGGCCCGGCGGGCCAGGCGGTGTACAGCGGCCGCGTCGACGCGCTCGCCTACTGGGACGGCGGCTTCGCGCGCGTGGAGGTCGCCGGCTTCCCGCTGCGGCACCTGCCCAACACCGAAGGCATGAAGAAGCTGTTCGGCAATGCCTATGCGGTGCGCAAGTCCGACCTGCCGAAGAACCGCGACGTCTATGTGCGCTTCTTCCGCGCCATGGCGAAGGCGACCGTCTTCGCCTACACGAACCCGGACGCGGCCATCAAGCTGCACTTCGAGGTCTATCCGGAGTCGAAGCCGAAGGGAAAGACCGAGGCGGAGATCATGGCAGAGGCCCGCAAGATCAACGACAGCCGCCGCGAGAAGTGGTATCCGGCCCCCTGGCAAAGCGACAAGCGGTTCGGCGCCATGAGCAAGGAGGAGTGGGAGGCGCAGGTGCGGTTCGCCGGCCTCGAGGACAAGATCAAGGACGTCACCCCGATGTTCACCACCGAGCTCATCGACGACATCAACAAGTTCGACCGCGCGGAAATCGAGAAGATGGCCCGGGCGATGACCCTCTGAGCACCGCGGGTCGGCCCGTCCGCAAGGCGGGCTGCTCGCGCGAAAGTGATGCCTCGTGCGGCGCGGCGCCCATGGCGTCGCGCCCTTTTTTTCACCTAACACTCGGGGAGGGATGGAAACCGGCGCAACGACGCCGAACAGCAGGGAGGGAAGAGATGCTTTCACGTCGGCAGTTCAACCGTCTCGCGGGGGCCGCCGCCGTCGGCGCGATCGCCGCGCCTTCTGTCGCCCGCGGTCAGAATCTCCGCGCCGTCCGCCTCGGCAATGCGTCGGGGGTCATCGACGCGCAGATCACCTTCCTCACGGTCGGGCAGCACCCGAAGACGCCGTTCTACCAGGAGGAAGGCGTGGCGATCGAGATCGTCAACCTGTCCGGCGTCAGCCAGAGCATCCAGGCGCTGCTCGCCGGGCACGTGGACACCACCGCCGTCTCGCCGCCGGCGTTTCTCAGCCTGGCCGCCAAGAACCCGGACATCGACCTGATGTTCCCGTACATCTGGCTGCGGCAGCCGCACTGGTCGATCATCGTGAAGCCCGACAGTCCGATCAGGGAGATCAAGGAGCTGAAGGGCAAGAAGGTCGGCATCCGCAATCAGGGCGACACGGGCTACGTCAACGCCCGCGTGATGATGCAGGAGGTCGGGATCGACCCCGACAAGGATGTCGAATGGGTTCCGATCGGCGAGGGCGGCCCCGCCGGGCAGGCGATCTATGCCGGCCGCGTGGACGCCATGGCCTATTGGGACGGCGGCATTTCCCGCATCGAGAATGCCGGCTTCGCGTTCCGGCACCTGCCGAACACGGAGACCACCAAGAAGCTGTTCGGCAACGGCTATGCGGTGCGCAAATCGACCTTCCCCGAGAAGAAGGACCTGTTCGTCCGCCTCTTCCGCGCCATGGCCAAGGGGACGGTGTTCGCCCACACCAACGTCAAGCTCGGCATCGAGCTGCACTGGGAGGTCTATCCCGAATCGAAACCCAAGGGGAAGACCGGCGACGAAGCGATGCGGGAGGCGCTGAACATCCTGAACAACCGCAAGGACAAGTGGTTTCCGGGCCCCTGGGACCCCGATCAGCGGCTCGGCGCGCAATCGAAGGAGCAGTGGGAGGCGCAGGTGAAGTTCGCCGGCTTCGAAGGCAAGATCGCGGACGTGACGCGCTATTTCACGAACGAGATCATCGACGAGGTGAACAGGTTCGATCGCGCCAAGATCGTCAAGATGGCCAAGGACATGAAGGCCTGAGGCGAAAAATCCTCGCAGGGCGACCCGCTGTCGGAGCAGACTGGCCGGCGACGGGGCCGTTCGCCTTTTCTGAAACGGCGGAGAGTCGGGCCGCGATTCGAGCTGAGCCCTGCGCCCGGGCGCCGCGCGCCGTGGCGGCCCGAGCTCCGCAAGCGACGGGCAGCGCGGAGCGCCCGGCTTTCCACCGTTCTCCCTTTGAGCCTCGGGGGAGTCTTCTGCCGCCGCGCGATTATTGTAGAGTGGGCCCATGTATGGGCGAGCGGCGGTGCGCGCCGCTCGCCTTGTCGTGTCTGCCTGCGAGAGTCCGATGCACGAACGTCCGCTCTATCTCACCGAAGCCGATGTCGCCCGGCTTGCCGACATTTGCGACGCCATCTCCTCGCTCGAAGAGGCGTTTGCCGCGTGGCGCGATCCCGGCACCGTGAACCTGCCGCGCCAGCGCGCGCCGCTGCCGGGCGGTTTTTTCAACCTGATGGGCTCGGTCTATGGGCGCAAGGGCGTCTACGGCCTCAAGGCCTATGCCGGCGGGCCGTCCGGCGCGCTGTTCAACGTCTCGCTCTACGATGTTTCGACGCGCCGCCTGCTCGCCGTGTTCGAGGCGAATCTTCTGAGCCAGCTCCGCACCGGGGCGGCGAGCGGCCTCGCCACCAAGCTGCTGGCGAACCCCGACGCCCGAACCCTCGGCTGCATCGGCTCGGGCAAGCAGGCGCGTGCGCAGGTTCTGGCGGTGTGCGCGGTGCGGCCGATCGAGCTCATCCGCATCTACAGCCGCTCGCCCGAGAACCGGGAAGCCTTCGCCCGCGCCATGGCGGAGGAAACCGGCGTCAAGACCGTGGTCGTGGACTCCGCCGAGGCCTGCGTGCGCGACATGGACGTCCTCGTGCTCATCACCAAGGCGACGGAGCCGGTCATCCGCTCCGAATGGGTGCGCGAAGGCGCCCACATCAACGGCGCGGGCGCCAATGCCGCGAACCGCCGCGAAATCGACGCGGCGACCGTGCTGCGGGCGCGCCTCCTGGTGACCGACGACAAGGAGCAGGCGCGGATCGAGGCGGCCGAGTTCCGCGACCTCGTGGCGGCCGGCCGGCTGAGCTGGGACGCGGTGCACGAACTCGGAGACCTCGTCACCGGCGCCGCGCCGGGCCGGCGCGCGCCCGGGGACCTGACGCTGTTCAAATCGCTCGGCGTATCTCTCGAGGACATCGCCTTTGCCGAGCTCATCTATCGCCGCGCCGTCGAGCGCGGCGTCGGGCAGGCGATGTAGCGCCCCGCAGCCGCCCGGCGCCGCTGCGCCGGCTCGACCGTCGGCCGCGCGGCGGCCGGGACGCGTTCGCCGTCACAGGGGCTTGAAGGAGCGGTCGATCTCGATGTCGATCAGCGCCGGCGCGTTGCTGGCGATGCAGGTGGCGAGCAGCGATTTCAACTCCTTGAGGTTGCCCGCCCGCTCGCCGCGGATGCCGAGCGAGCGCGCGAGCCCCGCATAGTCGATGCGCGGATCGACGAGATCCATGGCGACGTAGCGGTCCGTCTGCGCCGCATGCTGGTTCATCGCGTGCACGCGCTGTTTGAGGATGCGGTAGGAGCTGTTGTTGAAAATGACCCAGGTCACCGGCACGCGCTCGTGCGCCGCGGTCCACAGGCCCTGGATCGTGTACATGGCGCTGCCGTCGCCGATCAGCGCCACGACAGGGCGCTCGGGCTGCGCGAGCTTGACGCCGATCGCCGCCGAAAGCCCCCAGCCGATGCCGCCGCCGCGCATGCCGTAATGATTCTGCGCATCGTCGCGCAGGATGAGCTGGCGCATGCCCGGATTCGACGAAACGGTTTCGTCGACCACGATGGCGTTGCCCGGCAGCACCTCGCTGATCGCGTCGAGCAAGGCCAACGCCGAGGGCGGCTGCATCTCCGCCGCCTCCTTGCGGGCGCGCGCCCGCAGCTTTTCGCGCTCGGCCGCGATCGCCTTGCGCACGTCCTCGCCGCGCGCGCGGAGCCGCGTGCGGTCGGCCGCGGTCAGGCGTTCCTCGAGGACACGGACGAGCTCGGCGACCGAGGCCTTCGCGTCGCCGACCATCGCCACCTCTTCGGGATAGTTCTTGCCCAGTTCCCACGGGTCGCTGTCGAGGTGGATGATCTTGAGGTGCGGCGGGACCGCCGTGACGTCCGAGGGCAGGGACAGCGTGAACATGTCGCCGCCGACCGAGAACAGCACGTCGTGCCGGTCGAGGATCGCGCGGATCTGCGGCTCGAGCCGCATGATGTGGCCCTGGAACAGGGGATGCGCGGTCGGGAACGGGGCGGTGTTGTCGACCGATTCCATCCGAACCGGCGCGCCCAGCAGCTCGGCGAGCGCGACGAGCTCCGCGCTCGCGCCGCTGAACGCGGCGTCGCTGCCGACGAGAATCAGCGGCCGCTCGGCGCGCAGGAGCAGGTCGGCCGCCTTGTCGATCGCCGCGGCGTCGGCGCGCACGCGGGTCGCGACGCGCGTCGGGGCGCCGATGTCGAGATCCGCTTCCGCATTCAAAATGTCGCCCGGCAACGACAGGAACACCGGCCCGGTCGGGGGCGCGAGCGCCGTCGTGATCGCGCGGTGCAGCATGCGCGGCAGATCCTCCACGCGATGCACCTCGGCCGACCACTTGACGAGCGGCCGCGCGATCGGCGGCAGGTCGGCCCACAGGATCGGCTCCATCACGTTGAACTTCTGGTCGTGCTGGCCCGCGGTGACCAGCACCGGAGCGCCCGCCTTGTAGGCGTCGTAGAGCATGCCCATGGCGTTGCCGAGCCCGGGCGTGACATGGACGCTGACCACGGCGAGCCGCTGGCCCGCCTGCGCATAGCCGCCGGCCATCGCCATCACGGCGGCCTCCTGAAGGCCGAGCACGTAGCGCGGGCTCGTCTCCACCGCGAGGGCGTCCATCAGCGGCAGCTCGGTCGTGCCGGGATTGCCGAAGATCACGTCGACGCCCTCCTGCCTCAGGATTTCGAGGAGGGCGCGCTTGCCGGACATCATTGGCATGATCGAACCCGAATCTGGCCTGGCGGCGAGAGGCCGGGGTGGAGGGAACCTGCTCCGGCCCGAAGGGGCGCGCAGGGCGAATGGCGCTTCTGCGCCCGCGCGGCGCAGCGTCGCGAGCGAGCGTAACGGGTGCCGCGGCCGTTCGACAAGGTTTTCATCGGCGCCGAGTAACCGCCGATTCGGATCGCCGCGTGCCCGAGGGCGCGGCGCCCTTGCGCCCAACACCGGGCGGTACCATCAGGCCGGGGCGCAGAGGGGGGCGGCGCGAGAGCGGTCCGGCCGACCGATTGCGCCTCACAGCCGGTTGCGCTGAGCGATCATGCGCGTCACCTCGGGGGGCGTCGCGGCGTCCGCCGCGTCCCGCAAGGCGACCGCTTCGCGTGCGGCGGGGCGATCATGGCATCGGCGCAGCCAGGTGCCGAGCCGGGGCGTCGCCGAAAAATCCATGGGAAGCGCCCGGCTCATCACCGCGGCGACATTGAGATCGGCGACCGTAAATTCCTCGCCCAAAAGGTAGGGCCGGTCGGCCAAGGCGCCGTCCAGCACCCTGAACGGGGCTTCCAGGACCTTGAGCGCCTCGGCGAGCGCCGCGGGATTTCGCTCTTCCCGCGGCAGGCGGTTGGCGTGCAGCGACCAGATGTTGACGCCGCGGTCGACCTCGTTCACCGCCCAGAGGCTCCACTGCCAGGTCTTGGCCTCGCCGTGGAGGTCGGCGGGATAGAGCCGGCCGAAGGCGTGCTTCTTGGCGAGATAGAGCGTGATGGCGAGCGACTCCCACAGAATGAAGCCGTCGTCGTCGATCGCCGGGAGGCGGCCGTTCGGATTGATCGCGAGATACTCCTCCGCGCGCGGATTGGCGGCACGGATCTCGATCGGCAGGTGCTCGTATTCGAGCCCGAGCTCCTTGGCGATCCAGAGCACGCGGAAGGCGCGCGTGCGGGCGACTCCGAAGATGCGCAAACGAGACATGCTGAAAATCCCCCGAGCTCATTGGCCGCAAGAGAGCTAACACGGAACGCGGCGGGCGGGCGACGGCGGGCATCGCGCCGGCTGGCGGCCTGAGAGGGCGGAACCGTTAACGCGGGGGGGGCGGAACCGATCGCTCGATTCGCTCATTCAATGAGCGGCCATGGATTTGTCGCTGGATATCGTGCTGCGGCTGTGCGCCGCCGCCGCGGTCGGCATTCTGATCGGGCTCAACCGCGACCTGCGCAACAAGCCCATCGGGATGCGGACGCTGGGGCTCGTCTCGCTCGGCGCCGCCGTCGTATCGCTGGCGGGCGTGCAGTACGCCGACCTCGCCGCGCACCCCGATGCCTTGAGCCGTGTCGTTCAGGGCATCATCCAGGGGGTGATGGCCGGCGTGAGCTTCATCGGCGCCGGGGTCATTCTGCGTGATCCGCCGGCGCAGTCGGTCCACGGGCTGACGACCGCCGCCACGGTGTGGATCGCGGCCGCGCTCGGCGTGGCCTGCGGCCTCGCCGCGTGGACGACCGTGGCGGTGGGGCTTTCGCTCGCTCTCTTCCTGCTCGCGGGCCTGCGCTGGATCGAGGATCGCATCTGGAAGGGCGACGCGGGGGAGCGGGGCTGACGTCCCGCCCCCGAGGAAACATTGAAGCTTCGCAACGCCCGCTTCCTCGCCCGGGACCGGGTGGACAGCCTCGAGAAAAGCGCACATCTAGCGCGTCATTGCGTGGCGCGGCGGCTTCGTCAGCGCGATCTCGGCGACGAGCTTGTTGACGATCGCCTCGCCGAAGGCCTTGAAGTCCTCGGCGACCATGACGAAGGCGCCCGGGCCGCCGACCACATTCTCGCGGTAGTAGTTGGGCAGCCCGCCCGGCGGATGGGTGTGGTCCGGGTTCCAGGCGAGCGGCTGCTCGCTGAGGATGACGAGGCCGTTGATGGTGATGTTCCGGGCGACGGCCTCATCGCGGGCGCTGCGCACGTCGCGGCCGCTGTTGTTGGTGCCGTCGCCCGACACGTCGATGGTTCGTCGCGGGGATTCGAAGGGGGCGCGGTCGAACTGGGTCATCGCGAAGTCGATGGCCGCGCTGATGGAGGTGCGTTCGGCAAAGGAGCGCGGAGCCTCGATGAGCCGATCGCCGAACTGGCGCGCGCTCTCCTCGTTGCTGATGGGCATCCAGTCGATCACCACCTTCTGCGACAGGAAGCCTGACCATTCGACGAAGCAGACGGCGATCCGGCCGTTCTTCCCAGAGCGGATCGCTTCGAGCACGCGTGGGTTGAGGAAGGCCGCGGCGTAGCCGTCGCGCTGGAGCTGGAACTTGACCGAGTCGATGCTGCGCGAGACGTCGGCCGCCAGCACGAGCAGCAGGTCGACTGCTTCGCCCGCACGCGCCAAGGGCGCACCGGCGATCGCGAGCGCCGCGACCGCCATCGCCGTCCGCAGGAAGCGCACCATCGCTCGACCTCGCCGTGCCCGGCGCCCGCGCCAAATCGCCTCTGGCGCGAGGATGATACCAGAAAAGGCGGCCGGGGCCGAGCGATTTGGCCCTCGCTTTGCGGGCGTTTCGCGAAAACGCGGCTATTCAGCCAGCACGCGGTTCGCCGGGAAGATGATCTCGACCAGGGTGCCGGCGTTCACGGCGCTCTTGATCTGAAAGGTTGCGCGGTTTGCTTCCGCCAAGGCCTTGGTGAGCGGCAGTCCGAGGCCGGCGCCGGACGGCAGCGCCGGCGCGTCGACCTCGAAGTGCCGGAACGGCTCGAGCGCCTGCTCGATCTGTTTCTCGCTCATGCCGAGACCGGTGTCGCGCACGCGCATCACCGCCTCGCCTGCATCGGTGAGCGCGGTCGATACGATCACCTGCCCGCCCGCCCCGGTGAATTTGATCGAGTTGGCGAGCAGGTTGAGCACGATCTGCCGCACCGAACGCGCGTCGGCGACGACGGGCGGCATCGCCTGCGACAGCGCCGTGCGGATGATGATGCGCTCGCGGTTGGCCTGCGGCTGCATCGCGGCCACGCACTGCTGCATCACGTCGTTGAGATCGACCTTGGTAAAGGTGAGGTCGAGCCGCCCGGCTTCGATCTTGGCGAGGTCGAGAAGATCGTCGAGCAAGGCGATGAGCTGCGTGCCGCAGGTGTGAATGTCCTTGAGATAGGCGCTGTAGCGCTCGTTGCCGACCGGGCCGAGGCGCTCCTGCATCATCAGCTCGGCGAAGCCGATGATGGTGTTGAGCGGCGTGCGCAGTTCGTGGCTGATCCTGGCGAGAACGTCGGACTTGGCGGACGAGGCCTTCCCGGCTTCGCGCTTGGCCGCCACGAGCTCTTCCTCCGCCCGCTTCCACGGCGTCAGGTCGCGAAACACCGCGCAGAACTTCGGCGGTTCCTCGGCGATGCGTCCCATGGTCATAAACAGCGGAATGAGCCCGCCCTGGCGGACGCGCCCGATCACTTCGCGCCCGTCGTTGAGCAGGCCGGCGACGCCGCGGCGCGTCAGCCCTTCGAGGTAGTCAATCGCCTCGCGCTGGCTTTCGGGCGCGAACAGGTCGAGGAAGGAACGGCCCTTGAGCTCGTCGCTCTCGTAGCCGAACAGGGCCTCAGCGCTGAGATTGCTGGAAAGAATGCGCGCTTGCGCATCGACGACGAGGACGCCGTCCGTCGCCGTGTCGAGGATGGATTTCAGTTCGCGCGCCTGCGCCTCCGCGGCGCGCAGGGCGGACTCGAAGCCGGCCTCGCGCTCGCCGTCGGCGCGCTGCGTCAGCACGAGCATGAGGCCCAGGTCGGCCGGCAATGCGAGCAGGCGGACATCGACCGCGAGCGTTGCGCCGTCGGCGGCGCGCAGGCTCACCGCCCGCGGCGGATTTTCGGAGGGCGCGGCGGGCGTCGGCTCCTTGAACAGTGCCGCGAGACCCCCGGCGGCCGCCAAGGCGCCGAGGCCGGCATATCCGGTCCACTCGAAGAAGGCGCGATTGGCGAACAGGAGGTCGTCGCCGCGATAGGCCAGCACCGCGACCGGCAGGCGGTCGAGCACCGCGCGTTCGAACGACGGCGCGGAAGCGGGCCGGTCCGCCTCTTCGCCCGAGCCCTGCGCCGTCCCGGCGCCGGCGGCCATCTGCGCGCGCAGCGCATGGGCAAGCTCCTCGGTTGCGCGCAGCAGGTCAGCCGCGTCGGCGGAGGCGGGCAGCGGCAGCTCGTCGGATGGGGCCTCGGCATCGGCCTCCGGCGGTTCCTCCGAATCGAAGCGCGCGCCGAGCGCGCGGGCGATCTCCTGGAAGGCGTTGCGCTCGACCGCCGACAGCGAGGGCCGCTTGTCGATCGCAAGGCCGGCCCGCAACGGCACGACATTCTCTGCCGCGGGGACGACGGCGAGGTGCGCATGGGCCTCGCGCGGGCCCGTCGCCTCCGGCGCGGCGCCTTGGGTGTCGCGTGGTCCGCGCCGTGAGGGCTCGCGGCTTGAGGCCTCCGGGGCTGCTTCGGCCGGCGCGGCAGGTTCGGCGCTGCGTTCCGCGGCGGGCGGCTCCAGGCCCGCGTCCGGGGCCTCGGGCGGCGCGGGGGGCGCGGACTCGCGCGCGATCGCCTCGCGCCGCGCGGCGATCGCCGCCGCGATTCGTGCCACGTCCCGGCAGACGCCGAAACCGCGATAGCCGTTGAAGGTGCGGTCGCGGGTGAGCACCGGCAGGCCCGACAGGACGACCGGCAGGCGCACGCCGGCGCCCTCCGCCGGCCAGTCGACGGTAATGCCGCTCCAGGTGTCGCGCGAGGCGATGGCGCGCGCGACCTGCCCCGCGGGATCGAGCGCCATCGCCTCGGCGATCTCCGCCCACGGCCGCCCGAGCCAGGCCGCCGTCGGCTCGCCCGCAATCAGCGTGAAATCGCCGGCCTCGATCGAGAAGCGGCTTTCGGCGTCCATGCGCCAGACGAAGCGCAACGGGTGGCGCCGGCCCACGAGCCGCGCCTCGATGTCGTCGAGCGCCGCTGCAGCCGGGACGGATGGCGCCTCGCCCGCGGAGGCGGCGTCGCCGGCGGGCGGGGCCGCCTGCCGCGGCAGGCCGGCCGACGTCGGCGATGGAGGCGGGGCGGGGGCGTTCGCCCGCGCGGCCGCTGCGTCCGCCGGGGCAGAAGGGGTCTCCGTTTCGTCCGTTGGTCGGGCCGGCGCGCCGGCGTCTTCGCGCAGTGTGCCGAGCAGAACGATGGCGTCTCCTCCGCCGAGCCTCTCGAGGACCATGCGGCCCGCCGCCGGGGCGCCCGCGGCCCGCCCCGCGGCGCGCGCCCGGGCCGCGAGATCGCCGGCGTGCAACGCGCCGAGCGTTGTGCGGCCCGCAAGGCGGGCCGCAGCCTCGGCGCCGGCGGCGAGCAGCGCCCCGTCGGCCGAGAAAACGAGCCCGTCCGCGGCGTCGCCGAACATGCGGCGCGCGCGCTCCGTGAGCGGCAGCGCCGGCCGCGCCGGCTCGGTGGCGACGACGAGGATGCCGACCGTGTCGTCCGGCAAGGCGAGGCGGCGGCACGCGCAGGTGAGCGCGCCGGCGACGCCCGAGGAGAAGCCGCGCAGCCGCGCGAGCTGGACCGCGCCGCTCGTCGGCAGGGTGCCGCGCAGGCGCTGGATGTCGCGCGCCGCCGGATGGCGCGGGTCGAAGCTTCGCCGCATCAGATCGGCCGGTGTGGGCGCCTGGAACTGGACTGCGCCCGCGGCATTGGCCCATAGCACCCGCGTCCCGTCGGGGGTCCAGAGCCATGCGGGCGCCGCGCTGAACGCATGGGTCGCGAGCTGCGGATGGCGCAGGAGAGCGGCGAATGCGTCGTGCAAGTCCATCGTCGAAAGGGGCGGCAGCTTCTCTCGGAGGGTCAACAAAACCTTAAGGCGGGCCGCCGATCGCCGTCCACACCTGAACGGCGCTGTGCACCATTCCTGTCCGTGAAAGTTAATCGCGAAAATCCGCGGGCGACGTGGCGCGCGGCGCCAACGCCGCTCATGCGGTCGTCAAGGAAACGGCGTATCCTGAAGGACATCAAGGCCGCGGAATCGGGAGGGCCTGGGCGGCCGTATCCAAGGAGGAAAGCCATGGCCAAGGATTCTGGGCAGTTCGAAATTCCGGCGGAAATGCGCAATGCCGCCGAGCAAGGCGTCGTGCAGGCGCGGCAGGCGATCGAGGGCTTCTTGAGCGCGGCTCAGAAAGCCGTCGCCAAGCTCGAGGAGCAGGCCCAGGCCGCGCAGGCAGGCGTCAAGGGCGCGGGCGAACGCATCATGGATTTTGCGGAGCAAAACGTCGCCAATTCCTTCGACTTCGCCCAGCGCCTGGTGCGCGCGAAGGATCTCGACGAGATGATGCGTATCCAGGCCGAGTTCGTGCGCTCGCAGATGGAGGTGTTGAGCGCCCAGTCCGCGGAGCTGGGGCAGGCCCTCTCCCAGGCGGGACGCAAGACCTCCGGCAAGGAACCCCGCTGATCGCCTCATGTTGCATTGCATAATTTTATGTTGCAATGCAACATAGGCGCCGCTATATGACGGTAGAAGGCGGACGGTGGGCCTGCGGCCCGCTGCTTGCGCCTTCGCACCAGTCGCCGGACCGCACCGCGGGCGGGGGTCCGGAGCTTCGACGGCGCCGCCCCCAAGGATGAGTGCCATGGCAGAGCCCACCAGGAAGTCCGCGAAAGCGGCGGCCAGCGCGTTCGAGCAGGCGAGCGAGACGCTGAGGACGGAATTCTCCCAAATCCCCCATTTCGGGTTCCCGCGCCTTGAGATTCCGGTCGCCTATCGCGAGCTGGCCGAGAAGGGCATCGCCCAGGCCAGGCAGAACTACGAGCGCGTCAAGGCGGCCGCGGAGGAGACGAACGAGCTCATCGAGTCGACCTACACGACCGCGATGCGCGGCGCTTCCGAATACGGGCGCAAGATCATCGAGGCGCTGCGCGCCAACGCCAACGCCAACTTCGATTTCGCCCGCGACCTTTTGGGCGTGAAATCGGCGTCCGAGGCGGTAGAAGTGTCGAGCGCCTATGTGCGCAAGCAGTTCGACGTGTTCACGGCGCAGAGCAAGGAGTTCACCTCGCTCGCGCAGAAGCTCTCGAACGAGACCGCCGAGCCGATCCGGGCGGGCTTCAACCGCGCGCTGCGGTCCGTCGCGTAAAGGCGAGGGCGGCGGCGTTTCGCCGCTTTCTGCCCCAGTCGCGCGCTTGCGTCGCCACGGCGTTGGATGCGGGCGTTTGACGCGAGTTTGACGCGCGAGAGCCGCCTCCTCGCGCGGCGGACGCCGCGCCTGCGCTCGGGGCGACGGTGGCGCTGAGCGCCGGAAGGGTCGAGGGCCGGCAGCGCAGCAGCCCGGCAGCCGCGCATTAGGCTTGCGTGCGTACGCGTGAAGCGCGCGCAGGTTTGCTCCCGTCGGTCAGATACGGCTCCGGTCGGAATGAAATTGCGCTATTTGCGCGCGCTGCGGCGGGCGGGCGCATGAGCGGAGCCGCGCGCGCTCACGCCGACATCGGCGGCGATCCGCTCCGCAGGCTCCGCGTAGACCGGCAGCGGAATCCGGTCGGGCTTTTTCGGCTGTGCGCGGTTCTCGGCGTGCGGGTGCTTGACCGCGTCCGCGCGCGCGAACGCCGCGGGCGGATCGGCGTCGCCGATCAGGCGCGCAAGCAGCGGCGTGAGATCGTCGAGGCGGTCGGCGACCACGTGGATGACGCCGGACTCCTCCTGCATCCTGCCGCTCACCGCCACGAAGCGCGCACCCATCACCACCGCGCGGAAGCGCTCGAACACGGGCGGCCAGACGATGATGTTGGCGATGCCCGTCTCGTCCTCGATGGTCATGAAGATCACTCCGTTGGCCGAGCCGGGCCGCTGGCGCACGGTGACGAGGCCGCAGACGCGCACATAGGCGCCCGACTTGAGGCTGCGCAACCGCTCGTTCGGCATCACCCGCCGGCGCGTCAGCTCGGCGCGCAGAAAGCTTGCGGGGTGCGCGCGCAGCGACAGGCTCAAGAAGCGATAATCGTTGACCACTTCTTCTCCGAGCGGCATCGGCGGCAGCGCGACGGCAGGCTCGGGCGAAACCGCGCTCGGGCCGGGCGCGCGCGAAGGATCAAAAGGCGCCTTGCGAGCGTTCGCCGCGGCGGCGCGCGTGGCCGCCTCGTCCCCCTCCCCTCGAGGGGAGGGCGGAAGCGCCGCCGCCGCTCTGAGCAGCGGCAGATCGTCCTGATCGCCGGCGCGCCCGAGCGCCTTCACGGCCCACAGCGCCTGCCGGCGCGTGAGTCCCAGCGAGCCGAACGCATCGGCGTCGGCGAGCCGCTCCAGCACGCGCGGCGAGAGCCCCGTGCGCAGCCAGAGATCGCGGACGGAGGTGTAAGGCAATTCGCTCCCTTCGCTTGCGGGGAGAGACAAGGGGTGCGGCGCGGCGCCGCCGTCGGGCCGCGGCCGTTCGTTGCGGCGCCGCTCGACGATCAGCCGCGCGTCGGCCTCGCTCAGTCCCTTCACGGTCCGCAGGCCGAGGCGCAGCGCGTGCGTCGAGCGGATGTCCTCGCGCATCGAGCGATGCAGAGGGTGCAGCCGCTCGGCGGCGCGCGGGCCAGGCTCCAGCGTCGCGTCGTAGTCGGAGAAATTGATGTCCACGGCACGCACCTCGACGCCGTGCTCGGCGACGTCGCGCACGATCTGCGCCGGCGCGTAGAACCCCATCGGCTGCGCGTTCAGCAGCGCCGCCGCGAAGGCGTCGGGATAGTGGCATTTGAGCCAGGCCGAGGCATAGACCAGGAGCGCGAAGCTCGCGGCATGGCTCTCGGGAAAGCCGTATTCGCCGAAGCCTTCGATCTGGCTGAAGCAGCGTTCGGCGAAGGCGCGCTCATAGCCGCGCTCCAGCATGCCGGCGATCATCTTGTCACGGAAGGTGCCGATGGTGCCGGTGCGCTTGAAGGTCGCCATCGCGCGCCGCAGCTTGTCGGCCTCGCCGGGCGTGAAGCCGCCCGCGACGATGGCGATGCGCATCGCCTGCTCCTGAAACAGCGGCACGCCGAGCGTCTTTTTGAGCACCGCTTCCAGCTCCGGCGAAGGATAGTCCACCCGTTCGAGCCCCTGCCGGCGGCGCAGATAGGGGTGCACCATGTCGCCCTGGATCGGGCCGGGCCGCACGATCGCCACTTCGATGACGAGATCGTAAAACTCCCTGGGCTTCAGGCGCGGCAGCATCGACATCTGCGCGCGGCTCTCGACCTGGAACACGCCGAGCGAATCCGCGCGCTGCAGCATGCGGTAGACCGCAGGCTCCTCTTTGGGGATGACGGAGAGGTCGAGGATGCGGCCCGACTCTCCTGACACTGCCGAGTCGGTGTGGACGCTGCCTCGCGGCTCTCGGCCATCCCCGCTCCCTGTCGTTGCGGCGGCTGCGCCGGGAGCACGGCCGTCGGGTTCGGCGTCTTGCGCCGCTCCGGACTGGTGGACGTCCGCCGCAGGCGCGGGAAACGCATCGCCGTAGTGCCGGGCGACGAGGTCGAGCGCCTTGCGGATGCAGGTCAGCATGCCGAGGCCCAGCACGTCGATCTTGAGGATGCCGAGCGCGTCGAGGTCGTCCTTGTCCCATTCGACGAAGGTGCGGTCCTCCATGGCGGCGTTGCCGATCGGCACCACCTCGTCGAGCCGGCTGCGGGTGATGACGAAGCCGCCGACATGCTGCGAGAGATGGCGGGGGAAGCCCTGGATCTCGCGCGCGAGCGCGATGATCTTGGCGACGCGCGGGCTTTGCGGATCGAGGCCGGCCGCGCGCAGCGCATCGGAGCGCACCAGGCCGCCGCCCATGCCCCAGATGCTCGAGGCGAGCGCGCCGATGACATCCTCCGAGAGCCCGAACACCTTGCCGACCTCGCGGATCGCCGAACGGCCGCGGTAGGAAATCACGGTCGCGGCGATGCCGGCGCGCTCGCGCCCGTAGCGGCGGTAGATGTACTGGATCACTTCCTCGCGCCGCTCGTGCTCGAAGTCGACGTCGATATCGGGCGGCTCGTTGCGATCCGCGGAGATGAAGCGCTCGAACAAAAGGTCGTTCAGGCTCGGGTCGACCTCGGTGATGCCGAGGCAGTAGCACACCGCGGAATTCGCCGCCGAGCCGCGCCCCTGGCACAGAATGCCCCGCGCGCGGGCGAAGCGCACGATGTCGTAGACGGTGAGAAAATAGGGCGCGTAGTTCAGCTCCGCGATGAGCGCGAGTTCGTGCGCGAGGCTTTGGCGCACGCGCTCGGGCACGCCGCCAGGATAGCGCCGCGCCGCGCCTTCGTGGGCAAGATGCGCCAGCGCTTCCTGCGGGCTTGCGAAGCCCTCCACCATCTCGTCCGGATATTCGTAGCGCAGCTCGTCGAGCGAGAAGGCGAGCGCCTCGCTCAGCCGCAGCGTTTCTTCGATCGCCTCCGGCGCGGCGCGAAACAGGCGGGCCATCTCGGCCGCCGGTTTCAGATAGCGCTCGGCGTTGGCGGCGAGCCGCCGGCCCGCCGTGTCGATGCGCAAATGTTCGCGAATGCAGGTGAGCACGTCCTGCAGCGGCCGCCGCTCGAAGTGATGGTAGAGCACGTCGTTGACGGCGATCAGCGGCATCTCCGCCTGCCGCGCGAGCCGTGCGCGCGCGGCGAGCCTTGCGCCGTCGTCGCCGCGATAGAGCATGCAGGCGGCAAGCCGCACGCGGCCGGGCGCGGCGGCGCGCAGACGGAGGAGAAAAGGCGGCAGGGCCGCCTCCTTCTCCCCGCCCGGAGAAAGCACGCGGCGCAGGGCAAGGCGCGCCGGGCGCGGGAGCATATCCGCGGCTGCAGGCGTCGCGCCCCCGTCTTCACCCGCCTCGCTGCGCTCGGCAGCTTCTCCCTGCAGGCGGGGCGCGGTGGCGTGCGTCGAGGCCTCCATCACGATGAGTTCGAGACCCTCGGCGTGATCGAGGAGATCGTCGAGGAAAAGAATGCAGTCGCCCTTCCGGGCGCGCAGATTGCCGCGCGTGAGCAGGCGGCAGAGGCGGCCCCAGCCGGGCCGGTCGCGCGGGAAGGCGAGGATGTCGGGCGTGCCGTCGCTGAAAACGAGGCGCGCGCCGGGATGATAGCGGAGCGGCAGGTCGTTCTCGCGCTTGGCGAGATGCGCGCGCACGACGCCGGCGACCGAATTGCGGTCGCACAGCCCCAATCCGGCAAGGCCGAGATGCGCCGCCTGCCCGATCAGCTCCTCGGGATGCGACGCGCCGTGCAGGAACGAGAAGTTCGAGGCGACGGCGAACTCGACGTAGGAGGGCTCACGTTTCATCGTTGCGGCTGACCGGTTCATGCGAACATCCCGTGCAGGAACCAGCGCGGCGCGGCGAGGTCGCGATAAAGGCCGGCGCGAAACAGCCAGAAGCGGCGGCCGGACACATCCTCGACGCGGAAATAGTCGCGCGCGGGAGCCTCGTCCTCGCTCCACCACAGGCCTTCGATGCGCTCCGGCCCTTCCGCGGCGGCGACCTCGTGCAGCGCGCGCCGCCAGCGGAAGCGCAGCGGCGGGCCGTCCGGCACGGCGGCGACCGCCTCAATCGGCTCGGGCCGCGCGAGCAGCCGCAGCGGGCGCGGCGGCAGCGCGACGGCGGCGCGGAAGCGACGAAAATCCGCCCAGCCGTTTTCGCTCCGCGCCGTGGACCACTGCGCCGACAGCGCCGCGGCGGCGAGCTCGGGAACATGGCTGTCGTGCGCCACCAGGCGCGCGACGCGATGGGATCCGAGCCGCGCGGCGAGACGGTCGGTGAGCTCGTCGAGCGCCGCGGGGTCGTCGTTCGCGCCGAGGCCGATCTGTTGGGGCGGAGCCGGCTCGGCGGCCAGGATCGCAAGCCGCGCGAGATCGAAGCCGAAGCCGGGATCCCATGCGTCCGCCAGCGCGGCGAGCCGCTCGCCGAACAGCGCGCGGATCGTCTGCGGATCGCGCAGCGGCCGCGCCGTGCCGACGCTGATGCGACGCACCGCGCCGTCGGTGCGAAACAGGGCGAGCTCGATCCGGCGCGCGCCTTCGCCGCGCCGTTCGAGCAGACCGCACAGGCGCTGGGCCAGCCGGGCGACGGTCGCCAGCACGTCCTCCTCCCGCGCGATCGGCTCGGCGAAACGCTGCTCGGTAAAGTACGAAGGCGCCGGCAGCCGCGGATTGAGCGGTTCGCGCTCGCGGCCGAGGGCGCGGTCGAGCTGGCGCAGGAGCTCGCCGCCGAAGCGGGCGGCGAGCGGCGCGCGCGGCAGGTCGAGGATGTCGCCGATGCGCTTGAGCCCGACGCGGGCGAGCACCGCGACGGTCTCTTCCGGCAGCCGCAGCGCCGCGAGCGGCAGGCCGGCGAGGCAATCGCGCTCTTTGCCGGACTCCACACAGGTCGGGCCGGAAAAGTGCGCCGCCGCCCAGGCGGCGCCGATGGTGTCGGCGATGCTCGCGCAAACGGTGAGGCCGAAGCGCGCCAGGCGCGCTAAGAGGTCCTCGCGCAGCGCCGCTTCGCCGCCGAACAGATGCGCGCAGCCGCCGATGTCGAGCAGCACCGAATCGGGCGCATCGACGGCGACGAGCGGCGTGTAGCGCTGGCACCAGTCGGCGACCGCTTCGAGAAGCCGCGCATCCGCGGCTGCGTCTTCCTCCACCACGACGAGCGCGGGATCCATGGCGCGCGCCTCCGCGAGCGCGAGGCCGCCGCGCAATCCCCGCTGCTCGGCGGCGGCGTCGACGGCGACGAGGCGCTCGACATTGCCGCGCTTGCCGACGACGGCGAGGCCTTCCCTCTCCTCGCGCCCGCCGGCCTCACGCCACTGCCGCCGAATGCGGTCGGTCGACAATCTCTGCAGCCACAGGCTGAGAATGCGTTGGCGCGAGTTCGAAACGATGCTCGGCACGGTTCCACTCCAGGGTCCAGGATCCGAGGCGGCCATGACGGTTGCGGACGAGGCGGACCGCGAAAGCGGAGGGTCCGACCGCGGAAAGCGCGCGCTTGGGCGAAGGGGCGGCGCCGACGATCCAGCGCGTCGCAGCGGCGACGGGCTGCGTCTCCGGCCGCGCGCGCAAGAGCAGGGCAAGCCGCTGGTGCCGCGCGGCGGCGAGCGAAAGCCGGCGGCTCGCCACGCCGTCCACGGCATTGGCCTTGCGGATTTCGCCGACCACCGCGCCGACGGCGCGGCAGCGCAGGGCCTCCTCCATCGCCCACAGCACGTCGCGGGGATGGGCGGCCGCGACCACGAGAACCGCCTCGGGGGCAAGCCCCACCTCGTCGAGGCCGGGGCCATAAGGCGCGCCGCTTTCCCGGTGGGCCATCTCTTCGGCGACCCACAGCACGGCGCGCGCCGGCGCCGAAAATCCCGCAAGCGCCAGCGCAAAGCCGGTGGCGGCGGCCGCCTCGGCCTCGCTGGCCGCGGCGATCTCGTGCAGGGCCGCGCGCGCAAGCCCGCCGCCGAGCGCTTGGTCGATTGGCGCAATGCCGAAGGGCAGGAGCCCGGCCGCCTCGTCCAGCGGCTCCGGCCGGCCTTCCAGCCTGCGGACGGCGCGCCGCAGGTCCTCCGGAAATCTGTTTTTCGGGGCCCGGAAGGGGGGCGAACTTTTTTCGAAAAGTCTTGAGTCGGCTGGCATTTTTCCCAGCTCCTGAGTCGGTCCGGCCACGGCCTGAACGGAACGTGCCGCCCCTTTGGATCGGGCTGGCTTTTTCCTCGGCTTCCGCCTGCGGCAGAGGCGCCAATGTTCATGTTTTGTTCTATTGATTCCCGAACCTCACGCCGCCGTCAAGCGCTCATTTGGCGCCGAGAGGGAAGGGTGGAAGGGATGACGAGCGAGGCGGGTTTGTCGAAGCGAGGTAGCGGGCGCGCCGCGCCAAAAACGCCGTCGTCCCGAGGGGCGCGAAGCGAGCCTCGAAGGACGACGGGAAGGACGACGGATCGAGCGGAGCGAAAGCGGGCTGGACGAAAGGTTGCAAGCGCGGCGCCGGCGCCCTTCGGGGCCGCGCGGCGCGACCCCTCAGGGGCACAAGCCGAGACCGCCCGTTGGATTTCGCGCCGACCACCGGAACCCGGAACCACGCCGCGTCGCATCGCGGCGCACGGAATGGCGCGAGCCGCTCGCCCGACAGTCGCTCCTAAACCACGCGATAGATGCTCCAGTAGGCCGAGCCCGACACGACGTAGGGCTCCATATCCTTCCCCCACTGCTTGTGCGCATCCATCTTGGCGAGCGACGCGAAGAACTGCTCGAGTTGCGCCAGGCTCTCGACCGTGTGGTTGGTCTCGACGGTCGCTTCCCGCGCGCCGATCGAGCCGGTGAGGATCTGCATCTTCATCTCGGCCGTACCGACTTCGCGGCCGATCTCCCGCTCCCATTTTTGCAGCAGGTCGATCACGGTCTGCTTGTGGCCGAAGCGGGCATCGATGCACCAGCGAGCGATGAACATGGGAGCGTCTCCTCCACAATTTGCAAAGCGGCGGGCGCCTGCGCGCCTCAAGAATCCCAGACCTGGATCGTCGTCTGGCGCACGATGCGGCCGTCTTCGAGCTCCAGCATCGCCGCGCAATAGACCTGCGCCCCGTCGGGATAGGCGCAGCGCTCCGTGAAGGCCAGTCGGTTGCCGTCGGCGACGCCGCTTTCGAGTCTGTGCGTCATCGCGCGGCTGCACACGTCGTCATAGAAGCCGGCAATCGCCGTCTTTCCTTCGAGCGCGCGCGGCCGGCTCGGCGGGTTGTCGCGGTCGATGATGCGCATGACCGCATGATCGGCGTAGAAATTCGTGAGCGCGAGGGCGTCCCCGCTTTCGATGGCGTGCTTGAGCGCCGAAACGCTGATGCTGCTGGGTTGCATGGTGGTCCCCACCTTTCTGCGCGACCGAGATCGCGGCCCCGAACGGCGTTCGGAGCCGCGACGCCGCTCGCTGGGCCTGGTCACTTGCTGGCCTTGTTCTCCTTCTCGGCCGCCATCCGCATGACGTCGTCCACCTCCTGTTTGAAGGTGGCCAGGTCGATCTGCATGCCGTTGAGCACGGTGCTCCAGTGGCGCACGAGCGCGGCCACGGCCACCGCTTCGCGGACCTCCTCGTCGGTCGCGCCATTGGCCTTTGCGGCGGCGGTATGGAAGGCGATGCAATATTGGCAGGGGATCTGCGCCGCCACCGCGAGGCCCATCAACTCCTTGGTCTTGGCATCGAGCCTGGTCTTGGGGTTGAGCTGAATCGACTTGAACTCCGCCCAGGCGCCGGACACGGCCGTCTCGGGGAGCGCCTTGAAGAAGCCGGGAACCAGGCCCAGCGTCTGCTCAATGTCGCGGTACGTCGCCTGTGCGGAGCCGTCCTGGGCGCGCGCATCGGGCGAGAGCAGCGCCGCCGCGCCGAGGCCGAGGGAAGCCGCCAATATCGCAGTCAGTCTGTTCGGTTTGCGCATGATGTTCTCCTCGGATGCATCCTCCGGTGCATCGAGCTTCCCACGCTAGCAGGGAAGCGCGGCGCGCCGCTTCGCCCGGTCGGACCATCGCGCCATGGCCCGTTCGGGCGAGGCGGATCACGCCGACTTCTGGCGTGCAGCGAACGCGGCCGCCGCCGCGCGCGTCGGCAGATCGAGCTTGAGCAGAATGTTCGCCACGTGGCGCTTCACGGTGTGCTCGCTCAAACGCAGGCGGGCGGCGATCGCCGCGTTGCTCAAGCCGGCGGCGACGAGCGACAGCACGTCGCGCTCGCGCGCGCTCAGCACCTGCAGGCCCTGCGCGGCGGCAGCGCGTGCGGCTCGCACGCGCTGATGCTCGTCAAGGACGGCGACGAGCCGCAGCGGCCCTTCGAGACCGTCGATCGCCTCGCGGCCGCGCTCGGCGAACTGCAGTCCGGACCCCGCCACAAGATCCGCGACGACGCCGGAGGCGAGCACTTCGCCCGAACGCGCCCGCGCCGAAACGCGCCGGGCGACGTGGACCGCAAGACCGGCGATCGACTCCTCCCCCAGCTCGATCTCGCCGGTGTGCACGCCGCTCGCCAAGGCGAGCCCCAGCGTCTCGGCCGCCTCGCGCAGGGCCAAGGCGCACCGCACCGCCCGGGCCGGTCCGTCGAAGCGGGCGCCGATGTCTTCGATGCCGACGTCCATCGGCGTTCCGCCGTAGCGGGCAACGGCCTCCCCGGCGAGCACGCGCAGCCGCCCGAGACGTTCCCTCCAGCCCTGGTCGCCCAGCGTCGCGGCCGCGCGCTGCGGCGCGATGAGCCGCGCCACCAGCAGCGTGGCGAGCACGCGGTCGTGCACCGGCACCGGCCGCGTTCCCGTGAGGAATTCCTCGATCTCGTCCACCACGCGGTCGATGTCACCGGACCAGAGGACGTGATCGCGACCCGGAATTTCGACGAAACGCGCGCCGGGAATCTTCTCGGCCAAATATCGCCCGCCGGTGCAGCGGATGCGCACGTCGTCCGTGCGGTGAATCACCAGCGTCGGAACGCGAATGCTGCCCAGAACGTGGCGCACGTCGATCGCGGCGTTCATGCGCGCCAGCGCCACGGCGGCGTTGGGGCTCGCGGACAGGCGCTCGAAGCGCGCCCACCAGCGCTCGAAATTCGCGTCGTTCAGCCGTTCGGGCGCAAAGCGCACGAGGCTTTCGCCGGTGCCCCACGCGCCCTCCGCGGTGCGGATGAACTCCTCGAGCGCCTCGCGGCTCATCACCGAGGTGTGGAAATGGGCATAGCCGCCATAGAGCAGGAGCGCCCGGGTGCGCTGCGGATAGGTGGCGGCGAACAGGATCGACATCGGCGCGCCCTCGGACGCGCCGAGCAGCGCGGCACGGCCGCTGCCGGCGGCGTCCATGACGGCGCGCACGTCGTCCATGCGGGTCTCCAGGCTGGGGAGGGCGTGCACGTCCACACGGTCGCTGAGGCCGGTGCCGCGCTTGTCGAAGAGAATGAGCCGGGTGAAGGCCGAGAGCCGGTTGAGCAGATGATGGAACCCGGGGTCTTCCCAGTGCACTTCGAGGTTCGACAGGTAGCCGGGCACAAAGACGAGATCGATCGGCCCGTGTCCCACAACCTGGTAGGCGATGCGGATGTCGCCGCTGCGGGCGTAGCGCGTCTCGGGGATGCTCACGGCGCGGCCCTCCCGATGGCCCCCCGCCGCACCAGCCTACTGCAAGTCGTCGGCGCGGGCACCTGGCCCGACGCAGCTTCTTTTCTCAGACGCGGCACCGATTGAGCGTCGGTCGCGCG
>JADGHE010000043.1 GCA_019689555.1 Variibacter sp.
GCCCCTCACCCCACCCCTCTCCCCGCAAGCGGGGAGAGGGAGCGGGACTTGCGTGCGAAAAACGGCGAGGCTCGCGTACGCGAAGACATGCGGGCAGAGACGAAAGCGTGTCAGACGACCTTGCGCGCGCGCAGGCCCGCGATCTCCTGGTCGCTGTAGCCGATCTCCCGCAGCACCTCGTCCGTGTGCTCGCCGCGCTCCGGCGTCGGGGCGGCGATGCGGGCCGGCGTGCGCGTCATGTCGACCGCGTGGCGGAGCACCTCGATATCGCCGAGCGCGGGCGAATGGACGGGCGCCGCCATGCCGAGATGCTTCACCTGCGGGTCGGCGAAGACCTCGTCCATCTTGTAGATGGGCCCGCAGGGCACGCCCTGGGCGTTGAGCAGCTCGATCCACTCCCGCGTGGTCTTCGTCCGCGTGATCGCGCCGATCGCTTCGTTGACCGCCTTGCGGTTCTGCGAGCGCAGCTTCTCGGTCGCAAAGTCCGGGTGCGTGAACAGATGCTCGGCCCCGAGCGCCGTGCACAGCCGCTTGTACATGTGCTGGCCCGAGGCGGCGATGTTCATATGGCCGTCCTTCGTCGGGAAGACGCCCGTGGGAATGCCGGTCGGGTGATCGTTGCCGGCCTGCGGCGGCACCTCCTTGGCGATGAGCCAACGCGCGGCCTGGAAATCGAGCATGGCGATCTGCGCCTCGAGCAGCGAGGTGCGCACCCACTGCCCCTCGCCCGACACTTCGCGCTCGAGCAGCGCGACGAGAATGCCCATGGCGCAGTACATGCCCGCCGAAAGATCGGCGATCGGCACGCCCACGCGCACCGGCCCCTGCCCCGGCAAGCCGGTGACCCACATGAGCCCGCCCATGCCCTGCGCGATCTGGTCGAAGCCCGGCCGGTCGCGATACGGCCCGTCCTGCCCGAAGCCGGAAATGCTGCCGTAGACGATGCGGGGATTGACCGCCTTGATCGACTCGTAGTCGATCCCGAGCCGAAACTTCACGTCCGGCCGATAGTTCTCGACGATCACGTCGGCGGTGCGGGCGAGGCGCTTGAAGACCTTGAGGCCCTCCGGGTCCTTCAGGTTCAGCGTCATGCTGCGCTTGTTGCGGTGCAGGTTCTGAAAGTCGAAGCCGTGCCGGTCGCGGCCCATGTCGACGCTGTCGGCCGTCATTTCGATCTTGATGACGTCGGCGCCCCAGTCGGCGAGCTGCCGCGCGCAGGTGGGGCCCGCGCGCGCCCGGGTGAGGTCGAGCACCTTGAAGCGGGCGAGCGCCTGGCTGGCAACGGGACGGGTCATGGCAACTCCTGTGCGAGGATGCGAGTCGGGGAGGGCGCGTGGCGCCGGCGGATCAGGATATCGCGGCCATCTGCCGGGGGTCGATCTCGAGCCAGGCGGACTCGCCGACCTCGTAGACTTCGAGCGGCGGAGCCGTCACGCGCAGCCGCAGCGAGCCTTCCTTCGGCACCACGACATAGGTCCAGAACTCACCGAGATAGGCCCGCTCCGCGATGGTGACGGCGACCGATGGCCGCCCCGACAGCGCGGCCTCATTGCGCACGAGCGTCAGGCTCTGCGGCCGCACGGAGAACGTCACCTTGCCCGAAAGCGCTTCGCCGTTCTCGATGAGGCCGCGCGGCACGGCGAAGCGATCGAACACGATGTCGGACCCGTTGCAGACGCCGTCGATGAAGTTCGTGCGGCCGATGAACCCGGCGACGAAGCGCGTGCGCGGCCGCGTGTAGAGCGTGTGCGGCGCATCCACCTGCTCGATGCGTCCCGCATTCATGACCGCGATCCGGTCGGACGTGACCATTGCCTCCGCTTGATCGTGGGTGACGTAGACGGTGGTGATGCGGAACTCGTCGTGCAGCCGCCGGATTTCGAAGCGCATCTCCTCGCGCAGATTGGCGTCGAGGTTGGACAAGGGCTCGTCGAGCAGCAGCACTGCCGGCTTGATGACGAGGGCGCGCGCGAGCGCGACCCGCTGCTGCTGACCGCCGCTCAGCTCGGCCGGATAGCGCGCGGCGAGATGGCTCATCTGCACCACGTCGAGCATCTCGCGCACCCGGCACCGGATCTCCTCGGCCGGCAGCTTGCGCAGCTTGAGGCCGAAGGCGACGTTCTGCTCCACCGTCATGTTCGGCCACACGGCATAGCTCTGGAAGATCATCGACATCTGCCGCCGCTCGGGCGGCACGGAGCCCGCGGGCGACGAGATCACCTTGCCGTCCATCTCGATGACGCCGGCAGTCGGGTCGATGAAGCCGGCGATCATCCTCAAGGTCGTCGTCTTGCCGCAGCCGGAGGGGCCGAGCAGGGAGACGAACTCGCCCGACCTCAGCTCCAGGTCCAGTTCCTTCACAGCGACGAAGTCGCCGAAGCGCTTTTCGATTCCGCGCAGCGCGAGCGTGGTCATGCGCTCCTCCGCAGCATGAAGTCGCGGCCGATGACGCGAAAGCCGACCGCGGCGATGGCCACCGTGACGACGAGAAGGATGACGCCGAGCGCCGACAGCACCTCGAAATTGCCCTCCTCCGAGAGGTCGAACAGCATCACCGAGATCACCCGCGTCTGCGGGCCCACCAAAAAGATCGCCGAGGACAATTCCCGCGTCGCCGGGATGAAAACGAGAATCCATGCGCCCGCGAGGTTCTTCTTCAACAGCGGCGCCAGCACCTTGCGGATCGCAAGCAGCCGCCCGCCGCCGAGAATGCGCACCGCCTCCTCCATCTCGGGGCTGATGCTGCGCATGCCGGCGGCGCTCGACGTGTAGGCGATGGGGAGAAAGCGCGTGACGAAGGCGAGCACGACGATCGTGCCGGTGCCGTAGAGCGCGAGCGGCGGCGGCGCATAGGCGGCGTAGAATCCGATCGCCAGCACGATGCCGGGGATGACGAACGGCGCCATGCACAGGAACGTCAGCACGTTGGTCCACGGCACGAGCCGCCGGCTCACGACATAGGCGATCGCGAGCGCCAGCGCGATGGCGGCAAACGCGGTCGCGCCGCCGTAGACGAAGGTGTTGACGATCGTCTGCTGCGCCTGCGTCTGCTCGAACAGCAAATAGCGGAAGTTGCGCAGCGTCAGATTGTCGAGCGAAAAGCCGCGGCCCCACGCCTTGGCGAAGGCGGCCTGCAGCAGCACCGTCATCGGCAGCACCACCGCGAGCAGGCACACGAATCCGGCATAGCCGAGCATGACCCAGCGCCACGGCCCGAGCGCGATCAAGCGCCGCTCGCCGCCCTTGCCGCCGACCGAGGCGTAGCCCTTGCGGCCGAGCAGGCGGTTTTGGAGCCAGAACAGGGCGACGGTGATCAGCAGCAGGGGCATCGCATAGGCCGCCGCGATCTCCACCCGCACCGGAAACTCGAAGAACTGCCAGAGCTGCGTCGCGACCACCTGGAAGCGCCCCGGCAGGGCGATGAGCGCCGGCGCGCCGAACAGCGCGATCGCCTCGAGAAAGCTGATGATGAGCCCGCCCAGGATCGCGGGCAGCACCAGCGGCAGCGTGACGCGGAACATCGTGCGCCACTTGCCGGCGCCGAGGATGTGCGCGGCGTCCTCCATCTCGGAGGAGACGAGGTCGAGCGCCGCATTGGTAAAGACGAAGACATAGGGGAACGAGGTGATCGCGACGACGAGAATCAGCCCCGGCATCGAGTAGATGTTCACGATCCCCTGGCTCGCGCCCGTGGCCGCGATCCACAGCTTGTTGATCCAGCCGGCGTTCGGCCCCGCGAGCAGAATCCAACCGACGGCCGCGAGATAGGGCGGCGTGATGAAGGCGCCCAGCACCATCAGCCGCACGAGGCCCTTTGCCGGCATGTCGGTGCGCGAGACGGCCCAGGCGATCGGAACGCCGAACAGCCCGGCGAGCAGCGCGACGCCGACGCCGAGCTCCAGCGAATTCAAGAGCGCCTGCAGGTGCCGCAGGCTGCCGTAGGCCTGCCGGTAATTGTCGAGCGTCAGGCGGCCGGTTTCCGGCTCCTGCAGGCTCGAGACGACCAGTCGCACGAGCGGGCTCGCGATCAGGAAGACGAGCACCGCGATCATGGCGAGCCACAGAATCATGCTGGGCTCGATGAAGCGCAGGCGCCGCACCAGAGAGCGCGCCGCCGGCTGCGCCAGGACGTCAGCAACGGGAGTCATGGTCCGATGTCCGGTGGCTGCAAGCGCGGCGCCGGCAGGCGCCGCCCGCCCGGCCCCATGCGCCGGCGCGACGCTCCCGCAGCGCGCCGAAGCTTCTGCACGCGCCCGGGGACGCGAGCCGATGCATGGCCACGGGGCTCACACGCCGAACGTCTCGCGCCACTGCTTGATCACCTCGGGGATTCCCGTGGCGATCTCCTCCACGGAGGGACGGATCGTCTTGACGTCCTTCGCCGAGGTGACGCCGGGCGGCGGCGCGACCTCGGGCCGCATGGATTCGTTGAAGTGGCCGATCCAGATCTTCGAGGCCTCCGGCGTCAGCAGATATTCCATGAAGAGGCGCGCGGCGTTGGGGTGCTTCGTCCCCTTCATGATGCCGGAGGGCGCGATGATCAGCACCGCTCCGTCGGGCGGGAAGATCATCTTGAGCGGATTGCCCTTCTGCGCGCTCTGGCTCAGCGTGCCGTTGGGCGCGGTAGCGGCGACGATGCGCTCGCCCGCGTTCAGCATCGTCACGGTGTCGTTGATCGAGCGGCCGACCTGCGGATTGTTCTTCGCAAGCTTTTCGAAGAACTCCCACCCGTACAGCTTGCGCAGCGTCACGGCCCAGGTGCCGACATAACCGCTGAATCCGGGGTGCCCGATCGCGATCTTGTCCTTCCACTTGGGGTCGAGCAGATCGGTCCAGTTCCGGGGCGCCTCCTCGGCCTTGAGCTTCTCGGTGTTGTAGCCCATGCCGATGAGGCCGGCCGAGGTGACGTGATAGTACCCGTCCGGGTCGTAGCCCTTGTAGATGTCGAGAACCTTGCTCGCGTTCTCGGGGACGTAGGGCTCCAGCAGCTTCTTGTCCTTGAGATAGACGTAGTGGCCGATGTCGGTCGAGGAGAGCACGTCGACCTGCATCGCGCCGGCCTTGATCTCCTGCGAGACGCGCTGGAACGCCACCTGCGCCGTAGTGCGCACGACATTGGCCTTGATGCCGGGAAAGGCCGCCTCGAAATCGCGTCCCAAGGCCTGCGCCGTCACGTCGTCGGAATGGGCCGTGTACCAGGTGAGCTCGCCCTCCTTCTTCGCGGCCTCGTAGAGCTGCTTCTGGTGCGCGCTGGTCGTGCGGGGCTCCTGCGCGCGGGCCGCGCGGTGCAGCCCGAGACCCATGGCGACCAGGGCGCCGCCTCCCTTGAGCACGGTCCGGCGCGACGTGTTCAGCACATCCCTCATGGCGTCCTCCCTGCCGGCCGCCGCTCGTGGCCGGCGACGTTTTTGTCTTGGGTTTGTTTTGTCTTCGGCGTCCGCTTGCCGCGGCCCACGCCGCCTAGTGTGGCGCGCTTTGGCCGCTCCTTCCAGAGGTTTCAAAGCGCCGCGCGGGATCGGCCGGAAAAGCGGAAGAAGGCCGCCCGGCCGCCGGGCCGGCGGCCTCCGTGCCGCGCCCATTGAACGCGCGCCCGCTCCGCAACGACCAAGCGACCGAAAGACCAACTGGCGGCGCACCGCCCTGCAGCGAGCGGCTATAGTCGGCGTGCCGGGGCGCCGGCATCCCTGCCTGCGGCGTCTTCGGCGGCAACACCTGCGGAGAGAATCCATGACCGACGTCACCACCCAGCAGTCTGCGCAGATCGTGCAGTTTGGGGCGGGCCGCGTGGGCCAAACGGTCGGCGACGGCGAATGCTTCGCGCTCGCCGACCTCGCCCTGCGCTCGGCCGGCGCCAGGAGCGCCGCGAACTACGGCGCCGTCACGCCCGGCGCGAACTATGTGTGGGGCCGCGCCGTCACGATCGGCCAGCTCCGCGCGGGCGACGTCATCCAGTTTCGGAACTACTCGGTCACCGTGACCACGGTGACGAAGATCACCCAGCCGGACGGGTCCTGGACCCAGAACACGGAGACGCAGACCATGACCCGCCCGCACCACACGGCGATCGCGTCCGATGTCGGCCGCAACGGCGATGTCGTGCTCTACGAGCAGAACGTGAACGACGCCCGCTCCGCGATGGCGACCCGGCTCTATTTCACCTCGCGGCGGGAGCCGGCGCAAACGACCACGGAGGACGGCGTCACCACGACCGTGACGCGCACGATCCAGGTCACCGGGACGGTGCGGTTCTACCGCCCGCAAACGCCTTAGCCGCGCTGCGAGGGCCATTTGGCTTAAGGAGTCGTATCGACCCGCTCAGACTCGCGGTGAGGCCCCTTCACCCGGCGCGCTCGCGAAGACCTCTCCCCGCACGCGGGGCACGCGGGGAGCGGCGGAACTCCGCTCGGCTCGATGGGCGGGACGCGCCGCTCTCGAACCGCAACCGCCGTTTACCGGAAGCGCGCGACGAGCTCGCGCGCGGCCTTCACCATCGCGCGGTCGATCATCTTGCCGCGGAAGCTGATGGCTCCCGAGCCCGCCGCCACGGCGGCGTCGTAGGCCTCCAGCATCTCGCGCGCGTAGGCGATCTCCTTTTCGGTCGGGGTGAACACGCGGTTGACCGGCTCGATCTGGCTCGGGTGGATCACCGTCTTGCCGCGATAGCCGAGATTGCGCGCGTTCTCGGCGTCGCGCACCAGCCCGTCGATGTCGTTGATGCGCGGAAACACGCCGTCCAACGGATAACGGATGCCCGCCGCCCGCGCCTCCAGCAGCACCTTGGAGCGCGCATAGTGCAGCTCCACTCCCGAGAGCGACCAGCGGCAGCCGAGATCGGTCATGAGGTCCGCGTCCTCGGCGGAGCCGATGATCACGGAAGCCATGCGCGGCGTCGCGGTGAGGATCTCGTAGCAGAAGTACACCCCGCGCGCGGACTCGATGAGCGGAATGATCTCGATCGTGCCGGGCTCGACGCCCGCCTCGCGCTCGCAGCGGTCGAGCGTCGCCGCGACGAAGCGCGCCTCGTCCGCCGAGCCGGGCTTCGGCAGAACCACGCCGGCAAGGCCGGGCACGACGACAGCCTGCAGATCGGCCTCCACCTCCTTCGGACCGGCGTCCTCCACGCCGTTGATGCGCACATAGCGCGGTACGCTCGCCGGCTCCTGGAGGCGGGCGCGCACCTTCTCGCGCGCGACCTGGCGCTCCGCCGCGGGAACGGAGTCCTCGAGATCGTAGAGCAGGCCGTCCGCGCCCGCCTGCGGCGCCTTGTCCAAAAGGCGATCCTTGTTGCCGGGCACGAACAGCAGGGTGCGCAAGAGCTCCATGGCGCTCACCTCCGCGGCAGGAAGGCCGTCGCGTCGCCGCGCACAATGACTTCGCCGCTCTGGTTCACCGACGTGAACTCGCATTCGACGAGGCCGCCGCCGACCTCCTCGGTCTTCTTGGTCACGCGCGCCGTGCAGGTGAGCACGTCGCCCGGCCAGAAGCGCGAGGCGAAGCGGATGCGCAGCCGCCTGAGCGCGCCGTCGCCCAGCCAGTCGGTGAGCAGGCGCGCGCAGTAGCCGCCCGCCAGCATGCCCATGCCGAACACGGACTTGTTGCCGTGCTCGCGGGCATAGACCTCGTCGTGGTGGTTGGGGTTGAAGTCGTGCGACGCGCCGGCATAGCGCACGAAGTCGGTGCGCGTGACCGGGCCGCAGACGAGCGGCGGCGGCGCATCGCCGACGTTGACGGAATCGAAGGATGGCGACTGGCCCATGGTATTGTTCTCCATCAGTCCCGACGGACTTGTCTGCCTTGTCTGCGGTCGTGGCCGCCGGAGCTTCATCCGGCGGGCCGTCTTGCGTGAAAGGACGCGGGTCCCGGAGAGGGGCGCCTGCGATGCGCGTGCGCGGCGTCGCGCCGCCGCACCGGCAAACGTCAGTCCTCGATGCGCTTTCCGGTCTCGATGAGCGTCCGCCGCGCGACCTGCACCTTCTCGCCGCGCTGATTGTGGAAGGTCGACTCGATCACGGCGATCTGCAGCTTTCCGGCGCGCCGGCTCTCCTTCTCGGTGATGCTCACGATCCGGTCTTGCCCGGTCAGCACATCGCCGGCGTAGATGGGCTTGTGGTACTCGAACTCCTGCTCGCCGTGGACGATGTAGCTCCAGTCGGCGACCTTGAGGGCCTCCACGGCGTCGCGCGTCTCGTAGAGAAAGGTGCGCAGCAGCGTGGGCGGCGCCAAAATGCCGCCCGCCGCCTTGGCGGCCGGGCTGTCGGGATCGCGATAGACCGGGTTGGGGTCCCCGATGGCGTCGGCGAACTCCTTGATCTTTCCGCGTTCGATGCGGACTTCGTAGGGCGGAAAGGTCTTGCCAGCGGCGCTCGGGTCCATGTCCACTTCCTTCGGGCTTCCACTTCGTTCAAGCTTCACAATGCATGCGCGGCGGCTCCGCGCATCGTGCGCGGGGCGCAACCCCGCGCCTGCGCCTGGGCCGCGAAGAGCCGGACGGCCGGGCCGAGCCCGGCGGCGATGGCGGGCCTCCCCTCCCCGCGCCCCATGCTCTACTCCACGACGGGGCGGAGATCGACGACCCGCCGCGCCTTGATCGACTGCTCGTGATCATAAAGACTGCCGCGCGGCGCGAACTCCACCTCGGGCCGCACCGAGACCGCCTGCCGGACCCGCCGGGCGATCTCCTCGCGCAAGGTCTGCCGGCGCGCCTCGTCGAAGGCGGCCGTCTCGATCTCGACCCGCACCACGAGCTCGTCCATGGCGCCCGGCCGGTCCTCGCGCCGGAAAACGATCTGGTACTCGCCGATGCCCTCGAAGCTCGCCAGCGTGTCGAGGATGACGTCCGTGTTGACGAGCATCCCCCGGCACTTGACGAGGTTGCCGATGCGCCGCGGCGTCGCGACCACGCGCTCGCCGAGGCGGCCGCATACCGGACACGGCTCGCGCGAGAGCGCGACGACGTCGCCGACGAGGTAGCGCAGCATCACGGTGCCGCGCCGGTGCAGGTGCGTGATCGCGAGCGGCCCGCGCTCGCCGTCCGGCAGGCGCTTGCCGGTTTCCGGGTCGACGACTTCGAGATAGTAGAGGTCGGGCACGACGTTCTGCGGGGCGGCGTGCTCCGCGCACTGGACGAGCCCGCCCTGCATCTCGGTGAAGGCGTAGCGGGCGCGGATCTCGACGGCGCCGGCGCCCATCTGCGCGAGGCTCTCGCGCATCTCCTTGCGCAGCGCGTCGGGCACCGGTTCGCCGGAGGTAAGCACCAGGCGGACCGCGGAGAAGTCCGCGCCGCGGCGCTTCGCCTCGTCGAGGAAGCGGCGGACGAAGCTCGGCACGCCCCACAGCACGGTCGGGCGCAGGCGCTCGACCTTCTCGATCGCCTCGACGAGCGCGTTGCGCACCTTGAACTCGGAGTTGGCCGAGCCGGTGAGCCCGTGCACCACCGGCAGGCCGGCGATCATCGTGGAGCGCACGACGCTCAAGAACGCGCCGGTGGGGAAATTGGCCAGCGGATAGAGGTTCGCCACCCGGTCGTCAGGGCGCAGCCCCTCGGCCGCGTTGGAGCGCCGCGCCTGGTCGAGCACCGCATAGAAGTCATGGGTCGTATTGTAGAACGGCGACGGCCGGCCGCTGGTCGTGCCGGTGGTGTAGGCGACGTCCCACAGCACCCGCTCCTCGGGCGCGAAGTCCGCCGGCAGCGCGTCGGGGTTGATGCGGAAGGCCAGCGGATCGGCGATGTAGTCGCTCTTGTGCGTCGGCGGCAGCGCCTCGAGATCGTCGAGCGAGCGGATGCGGTCCGGCCGGATGCCAGCCTCGCGCAGCCGCGCGCTGTAGAACGGATGTGCGGCCGCGACCGCCTCGAGCGTCCGCCGCAGCCGCTTCAGACGCACGAAATCAATGTCCTCTGTCGTCATCGGCGCTTCATTGCACCGCCGGGGGCTGGATCGTCAATCGTCGTCGCGTGAGCGATCCGCATCGCGGTCACCGCGCGGGACGACGCCGACCTGCGCGGGAGCGCATGCGCGGCGGCCCGCTGCCATGGCGCGCGCCGCCTTGTTCCGTTCCGGAACAACGGTTTTCAAATCTGGGTGAATTGCGCCAAAGTCTCTTCGCCTGTACCTCGATGAGCGCGGCAGCTGGGGGTGAGGCGAAGCGTCCACCGCGCGACGGAAGGCACCCTGATGCGGTTCGGCATCTTCGGCGGGGCTCAAGCGGGCGGCGCGACCGGCGCCGCCATGGGCCAGGGCTTCCACGACTTCATTGAGTTCAACGTCGAGGCCGAGGCCCTCGGCTTCCACAGCACCTTCCTCGTGGAGCATCACTTTACCGGCTGGAACCAAGTTTCGGCGACGCTGACGCTTCTGACGTGGCTTGCGGCGCGCACGCGAACGCTGCGGCTCGGCACGGCCGTGATGGTGCTGCCGTGGCACAACCCCGTGATCCTTGCGGAACAGGCGGCCACGCTCGATCTGTTGTCGGACGGCCGGTTCGATTTCGGCGTCGGCAAGGGCTACCGCCACACCGAGTTCACCGGATTCTGCATTCCGCCCGAGGAAGCGGAGGCGCGCTTCGACGAAGCGCTCGACGTCATCACCAAAGCGTGGACGTCCACGCAGCGCTTCACCCACCGCGGCCGCTTCTGGACGTTCGATGACATTCTCGTCGAGCCGCCGACGAAGCAACGCCCGCATCCGCCGTTCTGGATGGCGGCGGGCAGCGCGGATTCGATCCGCAAGGTGGCGGCGCGCGGCTACAACCTGATCCTCGATCAATTCGCGTCCGCCCAGGAGCACGGCGAGCGCATCGCCTTGTTCCGCGCCGAGGTCGAGGCGCGCGGCCGCTCCTTCGACCCCATGTCCGTCACGGTGGCGCGCGACATGTACGTGGCGCGCGACGAGGCCGAGAAGGAGGCCGCCATCGCGCGCAACTACAAGGCGCGCCAGCAGATCCTGAAAGTCGCGCGCGCCCCCGGCCAGGAGCGGGGCTCACACATCCTCGCCTACGCGCATGACGATCCGCGCGCGAACGCCAACACGCTCATCGGCACCGTGGACGAGATCGCCGAGCGGCTCGAAGCGCTGCGCGCGGCGGGCGTCGAATATGTGATCATGAGCTGCGGCGGCTCGCGCGAGGCGCTGCGCCGCTTCGCGCGCGAGGTGATGCCGGCCTTTGCCGGCGAGCCGCGCGAGGCAGCCAATCGCCCGCGCGCCGCTTCGGTTTGAGTGAAACTGCCGTCTTTCGTGCGCAGCGCATCCGACGTGTTCCGGGCGTGAGCCGCGGAGCGAAGCGCAGCGGTGCGCTGCAGACCCGCGACCCTGGCGTACCAGCGCCGCAAGGTCCAGGGGCAAAAGCTTGGTTGCGCGGGGTCCGCCGCTGTTCCAACATGCAAGAGCCTGCGAACCTGGTGAGGAGCATGCCCCGATGAAAGCCGCCGTCATCGCCGACAAGGGCCTCGAAATCCGCGACGTGCCCGCGCCGAGACCGAAGGCCGGCGAGGTGCTGGTGCGCGTGCGCGCCTGCGGCATCAACCGGGCCGACCTGCACATGGCCGCGGGCCACCGGCACGGGCCGCTCGGCGGGGTGGGCGCGGTCGCGGGCATGGAGTTCGCGGGCGAAGTGATGGAGGTCGGCAAAGGGGTCGGCGCCTTCAAGCCGGGCGACCGCGTGATGTGCTCCGGCTCCGCCGCCTTCGCCGAGCAGGCGGTTGCCGACGGCGGGCGCACCTACCCGGTGCCGGACGGCCTGTCGTTCGAACAGGCGGCGGCGCTGCCCATCGCGCTGCAGACGATGCATGACGCCATCATCACCAACGGCGCCTTCAAGCCGGGCTATGCCGTGCTGATCCAGGGCGCGAGCTCCGGCGTGGGGCTCATGGGCATGCAGATCGCCAAGGCGAAGGGCGCGCGCCTCGTCATCGGCACCTCCACCAATCCCGAACGGCGCGCGCGACTTAAGGAGTACGGGGCCGACCTTGCGCTCGACTCGCGCGATCCGGGCTGGGTCGGCGAGGTGCTGAAGGCGACCGGCGACGGCGTCGACATCGTCGTCGACATGGTGTCGGGCTACGTCGCCAACCAGAACCTCGAAGCCACGCGGGTGCTCGGCCGCATCGTCGCCATCGGCCGACTCGGCGGGATGAAGGGCGAGTTCGATTTCGACCTTCACTCCCGCAAGCGCATCTGGTTCATCGGCGCCTCGTTCCGCACCCGCTCGATCGAGGAGATCCGCGAGATCTGTCGCCGCGCCCGCGAGGACCTGTGGGACGACCTCCTGGCGGGCCGGCTGCGCATGCCGCTCGACCGCACCTTCCCGCTCGAGGAGGTGTCGGCGGCGCTTGCCCACGCCAAGGCCAATGCACATTTCGGCAAGATCGTCCTCACGGTCTGATGCCGCGCGTCCATCGTTCTCATCCTGCCCGCGAAGGTTCCGCATGATCGACAAAAGAGTGGCATCGCTCGCGGAGGCGGTGGCCGACGTGAAGGACGGCTCGACCGTGCTGTGCTCCGGCTTCGGCAGCGTCGGCGAGCCGGTGGAGCTCATCGAGGCTTTGCACGCGCAGGGCGCGCGCGACCTCGTCATCGTCGCCAACAATGCCGGGCTCGGCGACACCGGGCTCGCCCGCCTCATCGGATCGGGGCGCGTGCGCAAGATCATCTGCTCCTTTCCGCGCACCGCCGACCCGCACTGCTTCGACGAAGCCTATCGCGCCGGAAAGATCGAGCTCGAACTGGTGCCGCAGGGAACGCTGAGCGAGCGCATCCGCGCCGGCGGCGCCGGCATCACCGCGTTCTACACGCGCGTTTCGGCGGGAACGGACATCGCGAAAGGCAAGGAGGTGCGCCTCTTCAACGGCGAGCCGCACGTGCTCGAAGAGGCGATCCGCGGCGACTTCGCGTTCATCCGCGCCGAGAGCGCGGACCGCTGGGGCAACCTCGTGTACCGCCGCGCGGCGCGCAACTTCAATCCGGTCATGGCCTGCGCGGCCGAAGTCACGGTCGCCCAGGTCGCCCGCATCGTCGAGCTTGGAAGCATAGACCCCGACCACGTCCACACCCCCGGCATCTTCGTCGACCGGGTCGTGGTCGTCCCGCGGAGCCCACGCGCATGACGCCGCTCTCACGCCGCCAGATCGCCTGGCGCGCCGCCCAGGACCTGCCCGACGGCGCCTATGTCAATCTCGGCATCGGTCTGCCGACGCTCGTCTCCGACTACATCCCCGAGGGGCGCGAGGTCGTCTTCCACAGCGAGAACGGCGTGCTCGGCCTCGGCCCCGCGCCCGCGCCGGGCGAAGAGGACCCCGACCTGATCAACGCCGGCCGCGGCCTCGTGACCATCGTGCCGGGCGGTGCGATCGTCCATCACAACGACGCCTTCCTCATCATCCGCGGCGGCCATCTCGACTACTCGCTGCTCGGCGCCTTCCAGGTCTCTGCCGCCGGCGACCTCGCCAACTGGGCGACCGACGACCCCACCTTCCCGCCCGGCCTCGGCGGCGCGATGGACCTCGCGGTCGGCGCGAAGGAGGTGCGCGTGCTGATCGAACACACGACGAAGGACGGTCGCCCGCGCCTCGTCGCGCGCTGCACCTACCCGCTCACGGCGGCGCGCTGCGTGAAGCGCATCTACACCAATCTCGCGGTGCTCGACGTGACGGAGGCGGGCTTCGTCGTGCGCGAGATGGTGGCCGGGCTCGACGCGCCGGCGCTGCAGAGGCTCACGGATGCGCCGCTCGCCTTCGCGCCCGACTGCGGCGTGCTCAAGGCGCCGCCGCTCGGCGAGCGCGCCCGCGGCTGAGCGTCGATGGCGCGGCCGGGATCTCCGGCATGTGCGGGCCGCGCACGGATGACATGCGGCCTTCCCCCGCGCGTCTCGACCGACTTTTTCCGGCGCTTCCAGGATTTCCCGCGATTCGCGAATGACGGGACGCTCGCCCGGGCGGAGGGACCTCAGAGGTCGCGCGGCCGCACGCGCGGCGCGTTGGCGCTTTTAGCCGGCGCCGCCATCGCCGCCGGCGCCCCTTCGAGAAACCCTTTGACCTTGTCCTCGATGATGGCATCGAGATCCTCGGGCACCGGCAGCCCGAACACCCAGCGCCGCACCCCGATGTAGAAGATCGAGGCGATCACCGCCCAGACGAGCTCGATCTCGGTCTCGCTCGCCGGCTCCTCCTCGAGCGAAGGCCTGCCGTTCTCGAACCGGATCTCCGCGATCACCTTCGACCAGATGCGGTCGCGCATGAAGCGCAGATAGCGCCGGTTGATCTCCAGACCTTCGAGACCGGAGAAGAGGAAGAGCCGGATCCACTCGTAGTTCAGGATGTTGCGCGTGTAGTCCTGGTAGAAGCGTACGAGCCGCGCGTGCAGCGGCTGCGTGCGGTCGGCGATCCAGGTCTCCCACTCCGGATTCCAGCGCGCGACGAACACCTCTTCGTAGACGCGCTCGATCAAGGCGTTCTTGTTGGGGAAATAGCGATAGAGCAGCGGCTGGGTGATGCCGAGGCGGCGCGCGAGCTCGCGGGTCTGGCCCTTGAAGCCGTGCTCGGCAAAGAAGCGGATCGCGCCCTTCACGATCATCTGCTCGCGCTCGGCACGCTGCAGGCGCCGCCGCTTGCGGGCGGGCGCCTTGCCGGCGGGCGTCTTGACGGCGGGCGCGGTGCGCGCGCGCTGCTTCTGCATCAAGACCCTGATCCGTGACTGCGGCACGCGGAAACGACCCTTGGGATGATGAGGACAGCCTGCGACCGCGCAACGCGCGTCGCCAAGATGTGCGGCGCCGGTTTAGGAGAAGGCGCGGGCGGACGCAAATCCGGCGCCCAAGCGCCGGGCAGGCTTGACCGCCGGCGCGCCCAATCTAATAATCACTTGATAACTTAGCTCGCGCAAGGCAGGCCGCGCATGGCACGCACGAGGATGCGCAGAAGGCGCCGGGCCGTCATCATCGGCGGGTCGATGTCCGGCCTGTTCACCGCGGCGTTCCTGCGCCGGATCGGCTGGGACGTCGACGTCTACGAGCGCTCGCCCGTGGAACTGGTCGGGCGCGGGGCCGGGATCACCACCCATCCGGAGCTCATCGAGGCGCTGGAGGCGAGCGGCGCCGGCACCCGCGACCTCGGCATCAAGGTCGAGCGGCGGATCACCATCGACAGGCAGGGCCGCATCATCGGCGAGCGGCGCCTGCCGCAGATTCTCACCTCCTGGGACCGGCTGCAGCGCCTCTTGCGCGCCACCGTCGACCCGGCGCACTACCATCTCGGCCACACCTTCACGCGCGTCGAGCAGGACGGCGGCGAGGTGCGCGTCACCTTCGCGGAAGGCGCGGTCGAGCGCGCGGACCTTCTCGTCGGCGGCGACGGCATCCGCTCGAGCGTGCGCCAGCAGGTCGAGCCCACGGCGCAGCCGCTCTATGCGGGCTACTACATCTGGCGCGGCGCCCCGAACGAGGCGGACCTCAAGCCGGAGACGCTTGCGCACATCTTCGATTGCTTCACCTTCTTCCTGCCCGAGCGCCAGCAGGTGATCGGCTACCCGATCTCCGGCTTCGACAACGACCTGCGGCCGGGCCGGCGTCGCTACAACTTCATCTGGTACCGCGTCGGCGACGCGCAGAAGCTCAAGGAGCTGCTTGTCGACGACCACGGGCGTCAGCACGATTTCTCCGTGCCGCCGCCGCTCACCCGCAGGGATCTTGTCGCCCGCATGCGCGCCGAGGCGGAAGCCCTCATGCCGGAATGCCTGCTCGACTGCCTGCGCAACATCGCCCAGCCCTTCATCACGCCGATCTACGACTTCACCGCGAAACGGATCGTGCACGGGCGTGTCGCCCTGGTGGGCGACGCCGCCTCCACCTCGCGCCCGCATATGGGCTTCGGCGTCTCCAAGGCGGGCGGCGACGCGCAGGCGCTCGCCGCCGCCCTGCGCGACTACGACGACATCGACACGGCGCTCGCCTGCTACAACGCCGTGCGCCAGCCGATCGGCGAGCGCATCATGATGCACGGGCGCAAGCTCGGCACCCATCTCGGCGTCGACCTGAAGACCGAGGAGGATCGCCGCATGTGGAAGCTGCTGCAAAGCCACGAGGCGATGATGGACTGGATCGCGGTGCCGAACTTCCTCGCCCAGGACGCGCGCGCATGACGCGCGGGCCCGACGCGCGCCGCTTTCGCCGGCCGCCGGCGCCCTACCCCCGAGCCGCCCCTTTCGCAAATGGGGAGTGTCTCCGGGCGCGCGCTCCAAAGCTCTCCTTCGATAAAGGGGGGCGATTGAAACGGCCGCAATCGCGGCGGCGAGTTTCCGCAACAGGGACACATCAGACCCGCGAGCCTCCTGCATGAGCGATCTGCCCAAGCCCGATTACGCCCACAACATGCGCATCGTCGGCCACAGCGATCAGGGCGGCCGGCCGGACGGCGTGCAGATCATGGTGCATCGCGGCCACGCCTATGTCGGCCACATGTTCTCGAAAGGCTTTTCGGTGATCGATGTGCGCGACCCCGCAAACCCGCGCGCCGTCGCCTACATTGCCGCGCCGCCCAACACCTGGAACATTCACCTGCAGACGCACGACGACCTGCTGCTCGTCATCAACGCCAAGGACATGTTCGCGGCCGCCGCGTTCGCGGACGAGCGCGCCTACTACCGCGGCCAGCTCGGCACCACCGTCGGCACCGCGGCGCCGACGCAGAACGTCGCGCGCGACTGGACGGCGGGGCTCGCGGTCTACGACATCGCCCGGCCCGAGGCGCCGCAGCAAATCGGCTTCATGCCGGTCGCCGGCGGCGGCGTGCACCGCATCTGGCACACGGGTGGCCGCTGGGCCTATGTGTCGGCGCTGCTCGACGGCTTCACCGACTACATCTTCCTCACCGTCGACATGAGCGACCCCACGCGGCCGCGCGAGGCCGGCCGCTACTGGCTGCCGGGCATGAACCAGGCGGCGGGCGAGACGCCGAGCTGGCCGGCGCACAGCCGGTACGGCCTTCACCACGCGATCGTCCACGGCGACACCGCCTATGCCGCCTGGCGCGACGCCGGCCTGGTGGTGCTCGACGTGGCCGACCGCAGCGCGCCGAAGCTCGTCGTCCATCGCAACTGGTCGCCGCCCTTCGGCGGCGGAACGCACAACTGCCTGCCCCTGCCCGACCGCGATCTCCTGATCGTGCTCGACGAGGCCGTGCTCGACCATCAGGAGGACGGGCTCAAGCTGATCTGGGTGTTCGACAACCGGCGGCGCGACAATCCGGTGAGCATCGCGACCTTTCCCACGCCCGCCGAGGCCGACTATGTCGCGAAGGGCGGTCATTTCGGCCCGCACAACATCCACGAGAACCGGCCGGGCAGCTTCGTCAGCTCCGAGCTGATCTTCGCCACCTATCAGAACGCGGGCGTGCGCGTCTTCGACATCCGCGATCCTTTCCGCCCGCGCGAGGTCGGCGCGCTGGTCCCGCCCGCGCCTGCCCGCATGATGGACCATCGCCCCAACCGCGCCCGCGTCATCCAATCGGCCGACGTGTTCGTGGACGCCCGCGGGCTCGTCTACGCGACGGACTACAACGCCGGGCTCTATATTCTCGAATACGGCGGGTAAGCCGACCCGCCCGCCGCCGCGGCCGCGCCGCGCGGGGCCGCTTGCGGGAGGCCGCGTTCGGCGATGAAATGCGCCGCCTCGCAGACGCCCCCTGAGCACAAGACGACGCCCTGCGGAAAAAGTGGAGACTGCCATGAATGCACCGGTCGAGGTACAACGCAAGACGCTGACGGACGACGCGCTGGACCAGCTCTTTCGCGCGGCGCGCACCTACGACGAATTGACCGGCCCGGTGACCGACACGCAGCTTCGCGCGATCTACGACCTCATGAAATTCGGCCCGACAACCGCGAACTCGCAGCCGCTCCGCATCGTCTTCGTGCGCAGCGCCGCCGCCAAGGCGCGGCTCGCGCCCGCGCTGTCCTCCGCGAACCGCGGAAAGACCATGCGCGCGCCGGTGACCGCGATCCTCGCCTACGACACGCGCTTCTACGAGCACCTCGTCCGCACCTTCCCGCACAAGCCCGAGGCGCGGACCTGGTTCGAGGGGCGGCCGCAGCACATCGAGACGACGGCGCTGCGCAATTCGTCCCTGCAGGGCGCATATTTCATGCTCGCCGCGCGCGCGGTCGGCCTCGACTGCGGCCCCATGTCCGGCTTCGACAACGCCAAGGTCGACGCGGAATTCTTCCCCGACGGCCGCTTCAAGTCGAACTTCATCTGCAATCTCGGCTGCGGCGATCCCGGGACGCTTGCGCCGCGCAACCCGCGCTTCGACTTCGACGAGGTGTGCCGCATCGCCTGACGCGGCGCCGCTGCCCCCGCCCCGCGCCGACGCGGCGCCGCTTGACAGGGATTTGTATTTAACCTCTCGGTTATTTAACGGATAGGCTAAACATGCCGGACCGGCTTAGCGCCACCTTCGCCGCCCTCGCGGACCCCACGCGCCGCGCGATCCTTGCCCGGCTCGCGCGCGGCGAGGCTTCCGTGACCGAGCTTGCGGAGCCTTTCGCGATGAGCCTGCCGGCCATATCCAAGCACCTCAAGGTGCTGGAGCGGGCGGGGCTGATCGTGCGCGGCCGCGCGGCGCAGTGGCGCCCCTGCCGCATCGAGCCGCGGGCGCTGAAAGAGGTGGACGCCTGGCTCGCGCACTATCGCCGCTTCTGGGACGAGACTCTCGATCGGCTGGACCTCAACGCGATGGAGAAACGCCATGGCCGGAAGAAATGATCCCGCTGCCAAGCCGGCCGAGCGCAGGGTCGTGCTCACCCGCATTCTCGATGCGCCGCGCAGCCATGCGCCGACGGTCCGTCCCCGCATGCGATTCCATTCTCGAGATCGAGGCGCCTCCCATGGCCGAGAGCGAACAGGGCATCATTCCGCATCTCGTCGTCGACGATGCGGCGGCGGCGATTGCGTTCTACGAGACGGCGCTCGGCGCGACGGCGACGACGCGCGTGCCGGCTGAAGACGGCCGGCGCCTGCTGCACGCGGAGCTGACGATCAACGGCGCGCGGATCTTCCTGCGCGACGACTTCCGGCCGCCCGCGCCGGCCTGTCGAATGCGCGCGCCCGTCGGGCCGCATCGCGACGATCCGCTGCCGACAAGAGCCCGGTTACGAAAACGTTGGTGCGCGTGTAGCTGCGCGCTCGGCGCGGGTTGACCGCGAGCGCGCGAGTGCGCTACCCGGCCCGTCGTGATGCTCACGATGCATGAGGACGGGGAGACCGTTCGGGAAGACAGGCAAACCACCGCGATGTCGGCACCGCAATTCCCGCCGTTCGGCGCGTGCGACAGCCATGTCCACGTCGTCGGCCCGAAAGCGATTTTTCCTTTGGCGGCGCGTCGCAGCTACACGCCGATGGACGCGCCGGTCGGCGCCTTGCGTGCGATGCTGAAACGCCTCGGCCTTGATCGCGCCGTGCTGGTGCAGCCGAGCTTCTACGGCACCGACAATGCGTGTCTTCTCGCCGCCCTCGCCGAACTCGGCGAGGCGGCGCGCGGCGTTGCCGTCGTCGCGCCGGACATCACCGCCGCCGAGCTCGACACGCTCCACCGGGCCGGCGTTCGCGGCATCCGCGTCAACGTCGTCTCGCTGGGCGGCCTGTCGACCGCCGAAATCGCAGCACGCCTTCACGACACCGCGAAACTGTGCCTGCGCAACGGCTGGCACATTCAGGCGTTCATGCCGAGCGAGGCAATCGTCGCGCTTGCCGCGACGCTGCGCGCGCTCGCGGTTCCGGTCGTGATCGATCACTTCGGGCTGGTGAACCCGGCCGACCTCGACGGCGCGCCGGCCCGCCAGCTGATAGAACTGCTCGCCACAGGGCGGGTCTGGGTGAAACTGTCGGCGCCTTACCGGATCACCGAGGATATCGCCGATCCGCGCGTGGGCCAGCTCGCGCGCCGGCTGGCCGACGCCAATCCGGAGCAGGTCGTGTGGGCGAGCGACTGGCCGCACACCCCGGTCCACCACGGGACGCCGGTCGACGACGACCGCGAGACGCCCTATCGCGACATCGACACCGCCCGGCTGCTCGCGCAAGTGGCCGAATGGTTTCCCGAGCCGCGCCGCCAGCAGTCGATTCTCGTCGACAACCCGGCGCGGCTCTATGGCTTCACGGCGCCCGCGGCGTGATCACGGATTGGCCGCGGCGATCTCCTTCAGCCGCTTCATCACGTCGCTGCCCACGATGTCCTCCCCGAACTCCTTCCACACGGGCGCGACCGCGGCCGCCCATTGCGCGCGCTGATCCGCCGTCACCGTGTGGATCTTCTTGCCGAGCTTGGTGATTTTCTCGTAGGCTTCCTCGTTCTCCTTGCGGGTGTTCTCCCAGTTCCAGGCGGTGCTGACCTTCAGCGCCTCCTGCAGCCCGGCGCGGACATCGGCCGGCAAGCCGTCCCACCACCGCTTGTTCGCGCTCACGATGTAGAAGCTGTACTGGTAATTGATCGCCGACACCTGGTCGATCATCTCGTGCAGCCCGGCGCCCACCAGCGCGTTCGGCGTCGGCTCGACCGCGTCGATGACGCCCTGCTGCAGCGCCGTCGGCACTTCGCTCCAAGACATGCTGGACACGTTGGCGCCGAGCACCTTCATGGTCTTGATGTCGGCCGGCACCGACTGCACGCGGATCTTCACGCCCTTCATGTCGGTGGGCAGCAGGATCGGCTTCTGCCCGCGATAGCTGAAGTCGCGCGGCCCGTTGATCCAGATCGCGATCGGCGTGATGCTTTTCTTCTCGAGCTCGTCGAGCACCGCCTGGCGCACCAACGGATCCTGGATCGCCGCTTCGACCGCCTTCGGGCTCGCCAGCAGGAACGGCAGGGCGAGCACATTGATCTTCGGCGTCAACGGCGCATAGATGCCCTGCGTCGGCGCGATGATGTTCACGCTGCCGAGCTGCAGACCTTGGATCTGAGTCTTCTGATCGAACATCGTACCGCTGTGGTGCAGATCGACCTTCACCTTGTCGCCGAGATTTTTCTCGATTTCCTTCTTGAGCAGTTCGAAGGTCTGCCCCTTCACGCCGACCGCATTGTTGTCGTTCGACAAGACGATTTTGACCTGCGCCTGCGCGGTCGCAGCGCTGAGTGCGAGCCCCGTGGCAGCGAGGCCGGCGATGAGCGTCCGGCGGAGCATTGCGGCATTCATGATTGCCTCCTTGATCGTTGCCTTGCGTGTGGCCTTCGGTGGAAATGCCTCGTCAATTGAACACGAGGTTCGGCAGGAAAAGAGAAACGGCGGGGACGTAGGTCACCAGCAGAAGGGTGCCGATCGTCACCACCATCCACGGCAGCACCGCCTTGAACACCTCCCACACCGGCAACCCCGACACCGCGCTGCCGACATAGAGGTTGAGCCCGACCGGCGGATGAATGAGGCCGAGCTCGATGTTCACCACGACAATGATGCAGAAATGCACCGGATCGATCCCGAGCGCCTTCGCGGCCGGGAACAGCAGCGGGATGAACATCAGGATAGTCGGCACACCTTCCAGGAAAAAGCCGACGATGATAAGGATGACATTGACCAGCAGCAGGAACAGCCAGGGCGGCGTGTCGAGCGACACCAGCAGCTGGCTCACCGCCTGCGGAATCCCGAGCTGGGTGATGAAGAAGGCGAACAAAAGCGCATTGGTGGTGATGAAAAAGATCATGCCGACGCTCGGCGCCGTCGCCACGATCGTTTCGATCGCGCCCTTGAACGTCGTCTCACGATAGACGATCAGCCCGATCACGAGCGCCAGCGCAGTGGCCATGACCGCGGCCTCGGTCGGCGTGAAGATGGCGCCGCCCTCGTAGCTCACGCCGAACAGCGCGAAATGCGGGAAGCCGTAGATGCCGACGAAAATGAAAACGGGCAGAAGCAGCGCGGGGCCGGCCGAGCGCAGCGCAGCGCCGCGTTCTGCCCAGGTCGCCTTGGGGCGCAGCGGCACCTTTGTGCGCACGGCGAGGAAGCGCGCCATGATCAGGAGGCCGAAGCCGTAGATCAAACCCGGCACCACGCCGGCCAGGAACAGCCGCGTGATCGACGTCTCGGTGATGAAGCCGTAGAGGATCATCGGGATCGACGGCGGGATCAGGATGCCGAGCGAGCCGGCCGTCGCGATCGAGCCGATGGCATAGCGCGGCGAATAGCCTTCCTTCACCAGAGACGGATAAAGAACGCGCCCAACCGCTGCCACCGTCGCCGGGCTCGATCCGGAGATCGCCGCGAACATCATGCAGCTCAGCACCGCCGTCATGCCGAGACCGCCGCGCAGATGACCGACCAGCGCGTTGGCGAGATTGACCAGGCGACGCACGAGCCCGCCCGTCTCCATCAGCGCCGCGGCGAAGAAGAAGAACGGCACGGCCATCAGCGTGAAGTGATCGAGATTGGCGAGCACCTTCTGCCCGATCACGGCGGGCGGGATCGGGCTCAAGAGGAGCGAGGTCAACACGGCCGAGCCGCCGAGGGCGACGGCCACCGGCGCGCCGAGCAGCAGAAGACCGAAGAAACTGACGAGCAGGACGGCGATGGTCATGATGCGCGTCCCTCCAGCTCGGCCAGCGTCTCGGCCGGAAGTCCGTGCGCCGTTTCGATATCCTCGCCGCGCAGAGCGAGCACGAGGCGCATCACGTAGCGCACCACGAACAGGCCCATGCTGAGCGGCACCAGACTGTAGACCACCCAGTCGGGAATGCCGGAGGCCGGGGACACGGTGTCGATGCTGTAGGCGAAGGCCACGTAGAGCAGCCCCGCATAGGCGAAGTAGGCGCACAGCGCCAGGGTGACGAAATGCGCCGCAATGCGCAGCACGCGCCGCATCGGCGGCGAAACCAAAAGAGGCAAGAGTTCGACGCGCACATGCTTGTCCTCACGCACGGCGCGCGAGCCGGCGAACAGCATGGCAGTGATGGTGCACAGCATGAAGGCCTCTTCCGACCACGGATAGCCCATGTTGAACACGTAGCGCAGGACCACCTGGACCGTGCCGATCGCGAGTGCGAGCACGATCAAGCCGCCGGTGGCCACGAATTCGACGGCGGACAGCCACCGATCGATCCGCCCTAGAAGACTGCTCATGGCGCATGCTCCCTGTTGTGTGTCTCAGGCCACAGCGACGGCCTCGACAGCGGCCGCGACCCGCGCGGCGAACGCTTTGGTGCCGAGCGGACCGCCGAGATCGGCGGTGCGCCCCTCCGGCATCGCGATCACCCGATCGAGGGCCGTTTCGATGGCGGCGGCCGCCTTGTGCAGCACAGCATCCCCGCGCCGCTCGCCGAGCCAAGCCAGCAGCATCGCGGCGGAGCCGATCAGCGATGACGGGTTGGCTCGGTCCAGCCCGGCAATGTCCGGCGCTGATCCGTGCTGCGCCTGCGCGACCGCATGGTCGCTGCCCGCGTTCAGCGACGGCGCGAGCCCGAGGCTGCCGGCGATCTCCGACGCCTCGTCGGACAAGATGTCGCCGAACATGTTGGTGGTCACGATGACGTCGAATGCGCTCGCGTCGCGCACGAGCAGCGCGGCCATCGCGTCGATGAGGCGCTCCTCATAGGCAACGTCGGGGAACTCTCGGGCGACCGCGCGCACGCACTCCAGGAACAGCCCGTCGGAAACCCTGAGCACGTTGCCTTTGTGGACCGCCGTCACCTTGCGGCGCCGCTGGCGCGCGAGCCGGAAGGCCGCCTCCGCAATCCGGGTCGAGCCGGCGCGCGTGATCTTGCGCACGGCAAGGGCGATGTCGGGCGTCGGCATGAACTCGCCGGGACCGACGAACATCGAGCGGTCGGCGTAGAATCCCTCAGTGTTCTCGCGCACGATGACCAAGTCGACCGGCCGGCCGCAGCGCGGCGGGAAGCCGTCGCGCGATCGCGCCGGGCGGATGTTGGCAAAGAGGTCCAGCCGCTTGCGCAATTCGCCCGATGGGTTGAGCCCGCCCTTCGCGACCGGCGGATATTCGTTATGCGACACCGGCCCGAGGATGACGCCGGCCGCGCGCCGCGCCTGCTCGAAGGCCGTGTCGGGGAAGGTCGTACCGCTCGCCCGCAGCGCCGCGAACCCGATGTCGGCGTGCGTGATGCGGAGGGAGAGGTCGAACGCCCGCGCGGCCGCTTCGAGCACTTGCAAGGTTGCGGCGGTGATTTCGGGTCCGATACCGTCGCCTTCCATGACGAGGAGATCGATCGGCGCGCTTGGCGCACCGCTGGGCGGTTTGCTCATGAGAGGGCCTCTGTTGGGAGTACACGCGAGCGATCGAGCGTCTGCCCGAGCAGGTACGGGATGACTCCGCCGGAACGGATGAGCGCCGCCTCCTGCGCGGTGCGCAGGAGCAGGCGGGCCGATAGCGTTTCGACGCCGCCATCCGCGCGATGGATGGCGACGCTGATCGCCGCGTCGGGCTCGAGCGCCTCCGGCGTCACGGCGACGACGATCCGATCGCTCGCCGTCAGCGCAAGATGCGCCGGATGCCGGTCGGCCGGAAGCTCGATCGGCAGGATTCCCATGCCGACCAAATTGGAGCGGTGGATCCGCTCGAAGCTGTTGGCGAGCACCGCACGCACGCCGAGGAGACGCGGGCCCTTGGCGGCCCAGTCGCGCGACGAACCGGTGCCGTAGCGATGGCCGGCGACGATGACGAGGTCCTGCCCGGCCCCGCGATAGCGCTCGGCGGCCCGCCAGATCGGCAGAATCTCGCCGCTCGGCGCGTAAACCGTCATGCCCGCCGGCGCCTCCGGGCACAGAAGATTGCGCGCGGCGGGATTGGTGAACAGCCCGCGCACCATCACTTCGAAATTGCCGCGCCGCGCGGCATAGACGTTGAGGTCACGCGGGTTCTCGCCCGCCTCGCGGAGATACCGGCCGGCATCCGATGTCGCCGGGATCGCGCCGGCCGGCGAGATGTGATCCGTCGTCACGTCGTCGCCGAGCACGATCAACGGCGCGGCGCGCAGATTTGTGACGCCCTCACGCGGCGCGGTGCGAGCCACGAATGGCGGCCGCCGCAGATAAGTCGACCGCGCGTCCCACGGAAAGCGGACGCCCGTCGGGGCCTCGATTGTGGCCCACGACCGGTCGGTTGCGCCTTGCGCGTAATAGGCCACGGTATCGTCCGGCCGCGCGGCCGCGGCGTAGACCTGCTCGATCTCGGCCTGCGCCGGCCAAAGGTCGGCGAGCCGGACCGGACCACCCTCACCGGACGCGATCGGATCGGCGGTGATGTCAAGGTCGACGCGGCCGGCGAGCGCATAGGCGACGACCAGCGGCGGCGAAGCGAGGAAAGCCGCCTCGATCGCCGAATGAATGCGGCCCGGAAAGTTGCGGTTGCCCGACAGGACGGCGACCGGAACGATTCCGTCACGGTCGATCGCGTCCATCATCTCGGCCGTGAGCGGTCCGGAATTGCCGATGCAGGTTGTGCAGCCGATGCCGACGACGTCGAATCCCACAGCGGCAAGGTCGTCGAGAAGCCCTGCCCGCTCGAGCAGGCGCAGCACCGCGCCCGAACCGGGAGCGAACGACGTCTTCACATAGCTCGGCGGGCGCAGGCCGTGCCGGCGCGCCTTGCGCGCGAGGAGGCCGGCGGCAATCAAGAGCTTGGCGTCGGCCGTATTGGTGCAGCTCGTGATCGCCGCGATGGCGATCGCGCCGTCGCCTGGCCGCCTCGACGACGGCAACGGCGTGGCGGGCCATGGCCGCCCCCGCGCGCGCATCACCGGCGCAAGCGCGGCCGCCGCCGCCGCCGGATCGACCCGGTCCTGCGGGCGCCGCGGTCCGGCGAGATTCGGCCGCACCGTGGAGAGATCGATTTCGATCGTCTGCGTATAGCGCGGCGTGTGCGCCGGATCGAACCACAGGCCTTGCCGCCTGGCATAGGCCTCGACGCGGGCGAGCACGCAAGGCGCACGCCCGGTCGCGCGCAGATAGTCGATCGTGCGCGCGTCGATCGGGAAGAAGCCCATGGTCGCCCCGTATTCCGGCGCCATGTTGGCGATGACGGCGCGCTCGCCGACCGCAAGCGCGCTGACGCCCGGCCCGAAGAACTCGACGAAACTGTCGACCGCATCGATTTGGCGCAACCGTTCGGTCACCGCCAGCGCGAGGTCCGTGGCGAGCACGCCGTCCTTCAGCGCCCCGGTAAGACGCACGCCGATGACGTCGGGAATGCGCAGCGTAATCGGCACGCCGAACATCGCGCTCTCCGCCTCGATCCCGCCGACGCCCCAGCCGAGCACACCCAGCGCATTGATCATCGGCGTGTGGCTGTCCGTGCCGACCAGCGAATCCGGCACCGCCCAGGTCTCGCCGTCTCGCTGTTCGGTCGCAACCACCTGCGCGAGATGCTCGAGATTGACGGTGTGAAGGATGCCGACGCCCGGCGGGAACAGGCGGAAATTGTCGAGCGCGCCGGTCGCCCATTTCATGAAGCGATAGCGCTCGGCGTTGCGCGCGATCTCCTGCGCCATGTTGCGGGCGCGCGCTTCCGGCGTGCCGAAGTGATCGACCGCGACGGAATGATCGATGACCGCGTCGACCTGGATCACCGGGTTGAGGAGCCGCGCCTCGCCGCCCGCTTCCGCAACGACGTCGCGCATCGCCGCGATGTCGACGAGCGCCGGCACGCACGTCGTGTCGTGCATCAATATGCGGCCGGGCTGGAAGGAAATCTCGGCGTCGCTCGTGGCCGAACGGCACCAGTCGAGGAGCGCACGCGCCTCACGCTCCGCCTCGGCCGGCGCCGCGGTCCGTAACACGTTCTCGAGCAATAGCCGCAGCGACCATGGCAGTTCCCCGAGACGCTCCGCCGCGGCCGCTCGCAGATCGATCATGCGGAGCGGGCCTTCGGGGGTGTCGAGGATCGCGGTGGGACGTGCCGGCGGCATCGTGCTGATCGGTTGGGGCGCTTGCGGGCCGGATTGATTGCATATCTTGTCATATAAATGCAATCCTTCTTGCGCGGAAAAGCGCCCTCCGCGCGGACCGCGCGCAGACGGAGGCGTGCAAAGGCGCCGTGACGGCGGCCTGCCGAGCCGCCGCGGACTCAGGGCTTGAACAGGGACTGGATCTTTTTGAGGTTCCGCACGACCGACTGGAGATGCCGGCGCATCGCGTCGGCGGCCTCTTCATTGCGCTCGCGCACCAGGAGATCGAGGATGCGCAGGTGCTCCCGCGCCTGGCTGTAATAGCGCCGGCGGTCGATCATCGAGCGATAGGCGAGCAGCCGGCGAACCCGGTTCACGCGGCGCAGCGCGTCGAGGAAGAACGGATTGCGCGAGGCCGCCACCAGCGTTTCGTGGAAGCGCACCCCGCGCTCGTAGAGCGCGTCGGCGGACGCCGTTTCGATGCCGCCCGAGAGCATCCATTGCTCGCTCGCGCGGCAATGCTCGGCTGCCTCGCGGCTGAGCTGGAACGTCGGCTCGAGCAGCGCGGCCGGCTCGATTGCCATGCGCAGCCGATAGGTCTGCTCCAGCGCCTCCGGGGTGGTCAGGACCGCCGAGAAGGTCCAGCCGTAGCCCGGGCGCCGCTCCGCCCACCCCTCCTGGCTGATGCGGCTCAGGAGCTGGTTGAGCTGGGTGCGGGTCACGCCATAGGCCTGGCGCAGATAGCTTTCCGACACTTGGTCGCCGAGCTTCCCGCTCAGCCGGTCCTCGGCGATGCGGAAATAGACCTCGGCGAGTTCCCCCTCGGACGTCAGCCCCATGTGTTCCGGCGTGGCCGGGGCGGTGGCCGCGACGAAATAGCCCTTGTTGGGGCGGTGCGTCACCAAGCCCTTGTCGCACAGGAGCCTGAGCGCCTGATTGATCGGCGAGCGGGAGACGGCGAAGCGGTCGGCAAGATCCTGCGTCGGAACATGCGTGCCGACCGGCAGCTTCTCTTCCGCGATGTATTCGACGATGCGCGCGGCGAGGACCGATGAAATATCACGCCGACGCCGGCTTGGGGAACGTGGCCTGGTCGTCATGATTCCGCACGTGTCATCGAGCCCGCACCCTGGCCATCCGAACGATGGGGGTGCCCATATCAGAATCGAGTCGTTCGCGTCATCCCTCGTCCGCCCAAGGAACCGACCGAATCTTGCGCTTCGCGCCGTACGCAGGGCGGCGCGCCACGTTTCGGCGGCGGCGCGAGCGGCGACTCCGGCTCATGTCCTCGGCCGGCGGCGCGAGCCTTGCGCCCTGCGGCGCGCTCGCCGCGACCCGCCGTCCCCCATCGCGACGGCACGGCCCGTAGCGCATCGGCCGCCCCGCGCGCGTGGCCTCGCTTCCGCTGCGCCCCAGTGTTGCATTTTTTGAGCAGGATATGCAAATCTGCCGGACCACGAGACGAGTCGTGGATCGTGCGCGTCGGCGGCACGTCGGCTGCTTCCGTCACGCGCGAGAACTGAAGAGGCCCATCGATGTATCGCGTCGACGTCCTGGTGCAGGGGTTTCCCGGCAAGGGGACCTGCCATGGCGGTCTCGGCTGGAGCACCATCACCCTCCTGCGTTCGAACGAGCGCACGATCCTCATCGATGTCGGCGCGTTCGGGATTCGTAAGCCGCTGGCAAAACAGCTCCGCGCGCACGGTGTGGCCGCGTCGGACGTTACCGATGTGGTGCTCACCCACGCCCATTACGATCACGCGGTGAACTTCGTGCTGTTCGATCGCGCCACCGTGTGGATCGGCGCCGAGGAATTGCGCTGGGCCGCGGCGCAGCCGCCGGGCTTCGACCCGCTTCCCGAACTCTACGTCGATGCGCTCGATGCCGATCCGCGCGTGCGCCGCATCGCCGCCGGGGACGAGTTTCTGCCCGGCCTGCGCGCCATCGCCGCGCCGGGCCACACGCCGGGCTCGCTCATCTTCTATCTCACCGCCAACGACGTGCCGGTGATCTTCACCGGCGATGCGGCGAAGAACCGCGCCGAGCTCGTCTCGCGCCGCGTCGACGCGACCGAGGACGAGGCGGCGAGCGCCGCGTCGATCGAGGCGATCTGGCAGCTGTGGCGTGCCATGCCCGGCACGCTGCTAATCCCCGGCCACGATCTCACCATGCAGCTCGATGCGTCCGGCAAGCCGGTCTACGTCGGCGAGCGCCGCGCCGGTATCAGCGCGTGGTTCGCCGAGACATTGGAAGAGACGAGCGAGTTCGACCTGAGCTGCGCCGCGCACGCCGATCGGGGCCCTCACCCATGACCACGTCCCTCGTTCCGGAGTCACAGCTCCTCGACCTTGCCACCCGCGCGCTCGTCGCCGGCGGCATGCGGAGGGACGATGCGGCGACGGCCGCGCGCGTTCTCGTGCTTGCAGACATGTTCGGCGTGAGCACGCATGGGGTCAGCCGCATTCCGCAATATCTCGAACGCGTGCGGATCGGCGGAATCGATCCGCGCGCCGAGGTGACCGTCGATCACGTCGCACCCGGCCTGGCCCGGGTCAACGGCCGCAACGGCATCGGCCCGCTGGTCGGCATGCGCGCGCTCGCAGCGGCGCGCGAGGGCGCCGCTGCCGTCGGCATCTGCGCGGCCTTCGTGCGCGGCAGCAACCATTTCGGCGCCATCATGCCCTATGCGTTCCTCGCGGCGCAGGACGGGTTCGCCTCGATCATCGCCAGCAACGCGACCACCACGATCGCGCCCTGGGGCGGCCGCGACACGCGCGTCGGCAACAACCCGCTCGGCATCGGCGTGCCCCATCCGAGCGGCGATCCGATCATCCTCGACATCGCGATGAGCGTCGTCGCGCGCGCCAAGATCCGCCGTCTGCTGCAGAAGGGCGAGAGCATGCCCCTCGGCTGGGCCGCCGGCCCCGACGGCAAGCCGACCACGGACCCGCGCGCCGGCCTCGCGGGGTTCCTCCTGCCGATCGGCGGCCACAAGGGCTACGGGCTTGCCGTGATGGTCGACCTCCTCGCCGGCCTTCTCTCCGGGGCGGCCTATCTCACCCACGTTCAGGCCTGGGACAAGAACCCCGGCGCCGCGCAGGATCTCGGCCACGTCTTCATCCTGATCGACACCGGAAAGCTCGGCGCCTCGTCGTGGCTCGCCGAACGCATGGACGATTTCCGGCGCATCCTCGCCAGCACGCCGCCGGCCGACCCTGCCGCGCCGGTAATGGTGCCGGGCGAGCGCGAGCTCAATGCCTACGCCCGCGCGCAACGTGAAGGCGTCCCGGTTGCGACCGCCGATCTTCGCGCCCTCGAATCCATCGTGGAAAGGGCCGGCAACGCCGCCCCCGCGTGAGCGCCGCTCGAGTAGTTTATTCGGTTACCCGCAGCAAACGTCAGGCCAATGCGAAAATCCCACCGGGGCGCCGGCGCCAGCCGTGACGTCAATGAAGCTATATTGTCCCCGGCATGGGCCACGCGTGAGCCCGGCTCTTCCGCGGCATCCCTGCCGCGGCCTCATTGAGCGCCGAGCTGCGGGTCGGGCGATGCGCCTTCGACGAAGACTCTTCCGCGGATCACTGCCGCGGCCTCACGCCCAAGCGTGCCAGTGCGCAGCAAAAGGCCGACCGCGCGGGGCTTTTGCATGCCGAACCTCTTGATCACGCGTGCGCTGCTCCTTAATCATCGGGAGACGATGCGCAGTGAAGCCGGGAGCAACGCGATGCGCGCATTCATCTCCGCCGTGGTGGTGGCCGCGGTCATTGCCGGGATTGCGGCGCTGGTCCTGAGCCAGCTGCAGCAGCCGGTCGAAATGGCCTTCACGACGTCCGGCGTGCGCCTCTGACCGGACCGGACGCCGGCGGGCGCCTGCCCGCGCCAGCCGATCCGCACCGCCTCCCGCGCAGCTCCGATCCCGGAAAGGCTGCGGGCCTCGCCTTCAGCCGGGCTTCACCTGCCGCAGAGACTTTGCGCGGAGCTATGCTGCGGGCCCGGCTTTGCCGCAAAGGGATTTTGCGCGGAGCTATGCTGCGGGCCCGGCTTTGCCGCAAAGGGATTTTGCGCGGAGACATGCCGCGG
>JADGHE010000088.1 GCA_019689555.1 Variibacter sp.
CCTGCCTCCCCGCCCGCCCGGTGGGAACGACGCCCGAACCGGTGCGCAACGTGCATGATGCCGCGCCGGCGGCCTCCCACGGCTGGACAAGCGGCGGGATATTGCGGAAGTTCGACGCCTTCGCCCGAGGATAAGGAAGCAGACTGCCGGAGCTTGTGACGATGCCGCAACCGAGGGCCTCGAGAGCGCTCTCCCGTTTCACGGTGCTGGACTTGACGCGCGTCCGCGCCGGGCCGACCTGCGTGCGCCAGCTTGCCGACTGGGGCGCGAACGTCATCAAGATCGAGATGCCCGAGGAGCCCGGCGCCGGGGAAGGGCTCGGCGGCCCGCGCGACGGGCCGGATTTTCAGAACCTGCACCGCAACAAGCGCAGCATGACCCTCAACCTGAAAGCCCCGGAGGGTCTGGCGCTCTTCCGCCGCATGGTCGAGAAGGCGGACGTGATCGTCGAGAACTATCGGCCGGACGTGAAGGATCGGCTCGGCATCGGCTACGAGGCGATGCGCCAAGTCAATCCGCGCATCGTCTATGCCAGCATTTCGGGCTTCGGGCAGGACGGCCCCTATCGCGACCGCCCCGGCTTCGACCAGATCGCCCAGGGCATGGGCGGGCTGATGTCGATCACCGGCCTGCCCGGCCAGGGTCCGGTGCGGGTGGGGATCCCCATCGCCGACCTCTCGGCGGGGCTGTTCGGCGCGCTCGGCATCCTCACGGCGCTTCTCGAACGCGAGGAGTCGGGCGAAGGGCAGTGGGTGCAGACCTCGCTGCTCCAGGCGCAGATCTTCATGCTCGACTTCCAGGCCGCGCGCTGGCTCGTCGACGGCGAGGTGCCCCAGCAGGCCGGCAACAACCACCCGACGAGCATCCCGACCGGCGTGTTTCGAACCGCGGACGGATACGTCAATATCGCGACCGCCGGGCAAGCGATCTGGGAGCGCTTCTGCAAGGCGATCGACAGTTGGGACCTCAACGAAAACCCGGATTATCGGACCGGCGCGGCGCGCTCGAAGAACCGCGACGCGCTCAATGCCGAGATCGAGCGCCGGCTCGCCCAGTTCACCAGCGCCGACCTGATCGCACGGCTCAACGCCGCCGGCGTGCCCTGCGGGCCGATCTATTCGATCGACCAGACCTTCAACGATCCCCAGGTGCAGCATCTCGGCATCGCCCAGGAGGTCAAGAAGCGCGACGGGCGCGCCGTGCGGCTTGTCGGCCAGCCCTTCACCTTGTCGCGCACGCCGAGCCGCATCGTCGCGCCGCCCCCCGCCCTCGGCGAGCAGACCGAGGAGATCCTGCTGGAATTCGGCCTTAACCGCGAGGAAATCGCCAGACTTCGCAGCGCCAACGTGATCTGATACCGCCTATGATCGCCAGGGTAACCTTTTCCGCCCGGCGCTGTCGGATCGTGCGCCCACCCCCGCGGATCGGCCGTCGAGGCCGCGGCCTGACGGACCGGACATCGAGGAGCCAGTCATGAACGACGCCGCTGTCGCAGCCCAGACCGAAAAGATGCTCTCCCGCAAGGAGGGCCACGTCGGCACCATCATCTTCAACAATCCGGAACGCCACAACGCGGTCTCGCTCGAAATGTGGGAGACGACCGCGCGGATGCTCGAGGCCTTCGCGGCGGACGACGAGGTGCGCGTGGTCGTGCTCACCGGGGCGGGCAACAAGGCGTTCGTCTCGGGCGCGGACATCTCGAAGTTCGAGAGCGAGCGGGCGACCGAGGAGGCGGTCGCGCGCTACAACGCGACGAGCGAGCGGCTGCACGCCATCATCCAGAATTTCGAGAAGCCGATCATCGCCAAGATCCGCGGCTACTGCATCGGCGGCGGGCTCGGGCTCGCGGTCGCGTGCGACATCCGCATCTGCTCGGAAAATTCGCGGTTCGGCGTGCCGGCGGCGAAGCTCGGGCTCGGCTACGCCTACAGCGGCACCAAGCGCCTGGTGGATACCGTAGGCATCGCCTTTGCGAAGGAGCTTTTCTTCACGGCCAAGCAGTTCACGGCCCGCGAAGCCTACGAGATGGGTCTCGTCAACCGCGTGGTCCCCGACGCGGAGCTCGACGCCGTGGTGCAGGACTATGCGGACACGATCGCGCAGAACGCGCCGCTCACCATCAAGACGGCCAAGTACACGATCAAGCAGACGGTCGAACGCGAGCCCGACCTCGCGGGATGCGCCGAGAGAGTGCGGCAGTGCTTCGCCAGCAACGACTATGTCGAGGGCCGGCGCGCCTTCATGGAGAAGCGCAAGCCGGTGTTCACCGGGACGTGAACGATGCGTTGCGCGGCCAGGATGTAACACTACCGCGACGGCGGCGCGGGCCTTGCCGCTTGGGCGGCGCAGGCGCGCCGTCCGGGCTTCTCAGGCCGTCGTCGTGATAAAAAGAACGATGGAACATAACCGCTCCGGCCGGCGCTTGCCTCGGCGCCAGGACGGGTCAATCGGGAGGAAACGCAGGTGGCCTCGGTCGAGCTGCGCAATCTGGTGAAACGCTACGGCGACGTTCCGGCCGTCGACAACGTTTCCCTGCGGATCGAGCACGGGCTTTTGGTCTGCCTCCTCGGCCCCTCGGGCTGCGGCAAGACCACGACGCTGCGCCTCATCGCCGGCTTCATCGAGCCGACCGAGGGCGAGATCCAGGTGGGAGACCGCGTGGTCTCCTCGCCCGCCCGCACGCTGCCGCCCGAGCAGCGGAAGATGTCGATGATCTTCCAGAGCTACGCGCTGTGGCCGCACATGACGGTGCGCGAGAACGTCGCCTACGGGCTGCAGCTCCGCAAGATGGACCGGGCGACGATCGCCCGCAAGGTCGACGCGATCCTCGCCACCATGCGGCTCGAGAAGCTCGCCGAGCGCTATCCCGGCGAACTGTCCGGCGGCCAGCAGCAGCGCGTGGCGCTTGCGCGTGCGCTCATTGTCGAGCCCGAGACGCTGCTGCTCGACGAGCCGCTGTCGAACCTCGACGCCAATCTGCGCGAGGAGATGCGTTTCGAGGTGCGGCGGCTGCATGACGAATACCGCTACACGACCGTCTACGTGACGCACGATCAATCCGAGGCGATGACGACCGCCGACCTCATCTGCGTGATGAATGCCGGCAAGATCGAGCAGACGGGAACGCCCGAGGACATCTACTACCGGCCGCGCTCGGAGTTCGTCGCCCGCTTCATCGGTTCGAGCAACGTCGTCCGCGGCAAGGCGCTCGATGCGGACCACGTGGAAATCGGCGGCGTGCCGCTGCGCTGCACCGGCGAAACGCCGACACCGGGAAAGGAAGTGCCTATCTCGGTGCGCCAGCACGACATCCGCCTTCTCACCGCGCCGCCGGACCTCCTGGAGAACGTCGTGCCCGCGACCGTGATCCGCCAGGTGTTTCTCGGCGGCAGCCGCGACTACATGGTCGAGCTTCCGGGCGGCGCGCAGCTGCGCGTCGTCACGCAGGCCGAGCAGAGCGTTCCGCCCGGCAGCGCGGTGTGGCTGCACCTGCCGCCGGAGCGGTGCCGGGCGCTGGCGGGATGAGCTACCGCGCCCGCACGCACGGCGAACGACAATAACCAGAACAACAATAACAAGGGCACGAAAACGATGACCGACACGGGAGGACCGAAATGCCCAAGCAACTCTCTCGCCGCAGCCTGCTGAAGGCGTCTGCGGCGCTCGCGGCCGCGTCCTTTGCGCCGCGCGTCTCGGTCGCAGCCGCCCCGCCCGCCACGGCGACGACGCCGGCGCTCGTCGCCGCCGCGCAGAAGGAAGGCAGGCTCAGCTACTACACCTCGGTCGATCTGCCGCTTGCCGAACGCATCGCCAAGGCGTTCGAGGCCACCTATTCGGGCATCTCCGTCAAGGTGGAGCGCACCGGCGCCGAGCGCCTGTTCCAGCGCATCGCCCAGGAATACCAGAACAACATCCACAACGTGGACGTCGTCAACTCCTCCGACGCCGCGCATTTCGTGGTGTGGAAGAACAACGGCTGGCTCGCGCCCTATGTGCCCGAGGACATCGCCAAGCACTATCCCGCGGAGCACAAGGACCGGGACGGCATGTTTGCGAGCTTCCGCGTGTTCTTCAGCGTCATCGCCTACAACACCAATCTCGTGCCGGCGGCGGAGGCGCCGACGAGCTTCAACGACCTCCTGGACCCGAAATGGGCCGGCAAGATGATGAAGGCGCATCCCGGCTATTCCGGCACGATCATGACCGCGACGTTCCAGATGGCGCGCGATCTCGGCTGGAGCTACTTCGAGACGCTCGCGAAACAGCGCGTGCTGCAGCTCCAGTCCGCCTCCGACCCGCCCAAGAAGCTCGCGCTCGGCGAGCGCGCCGTGCAGGTGGACGGCTCCGAATACGTGATCCTGCAGCTCAAGGAGAAGGGCCAGCCGGTCGAGCCGGTCTATGCCGCCGAAGGCTCGCCGATGATCGTCGGGCCGAACGGCGTGTTCAAGGCGGCGCCGAACCCCAACGCGGCGCGGCTGTTCCAGAACTTCTGCTTCAGCCCGGAGTGCCAGCAGCTCATCGTCGATCACGGCGGTCTGCACTCCGCCCATGCGCTGGTGAAGGAAAAGCCGGGCCGCAGGCCGCTGAAGGAGATCAAGGCGATGAAGGACGATCCGGACGGCGTCCACAAGTCCGCCGAGGACATCAAGCGCCGCTACACGCAACTGTTCAAGGTCTAAGCGCCCCGGCGCGGGGCGACGTGGGGGAGAGCGGGGCTGCAGCGCCCGCTCGGGCCTTCGGGACGTAACAAAGCCGCCGCGGGCGCCTGCCGGCTTGTCGCCCGGCGCTGCGGCCCGCGAGACGGCTGCCACGGGAGGAAGCGATGTGGAAGACCGACTTCACGAGACGCGACGTGCTCAAGGGCGCAACGGCGCTCGCCGCGACGACGGTGTTCGCCGAGCCGCTGCGGGCGCAGGCGCCCGCGCCGTCGGCGATCACGCCGGCGCTGATCGAGGCGGCGAAGAAGGAAGGCAAGGTCGCCTTCTACACCGCGATGGATTTGCAGTTCGCGCAGCAACTCGCCAAGGCGTTCGAGGAGAAGTTTCCGGGCATCTCCGTGCGCGTCGAGCGCTCGGGCGCCGAGCGTGTGTTCCAGCGCATCGCCCAGGAATACGCCGCGAACATCCACGCCGTCGACGTGGTCAACACGGCGGACCAGGCGCACTGCATCGTCTGGAAGCGCAACGGCTGGCTCGCGCCGTATCTGCCGGAGGAGGTCGCGCAGCATTACGACAAGGGCTACTACGACCCCGACGGGCTGCACATCACGACGCGGATCCTGATTTCGCCGATCGCCTACAACACCAATCTGGTGAAGGAGGAGGAGGCGCCGAAGAGTTTTCGCGATCTGCTCGACCCGAAATGGGCCGGCAAACTGGTCAAGGCCCATCCGGCCTACAGCGGCACGATCATGAACGCGACGTACCAGATCGCGCGCGATCTGGGCTGGGACTATTTCGAGAAGCTCGCGAAACAGCGCGTGATGCAGGTGCAGTCGGCCACCGACACGCCGAAAAAGATTTCGCTCGGCGAGCGCGCCGTCATGGTCGACGGCGCAGGCTACCTCGTCATCCGCTACAAGGAGCAGGGCCAGCCGGTCGAGATCGTCTATCCCGAGGAGGGGGTGCCGCTCGCGACCGGCCCGAGCGCGATCTTCAAGGCTGCTCCCAACCCGAACGCCGCGAGGCTTTTCCAGAACTGGATGCACTCGCGCGAGGGCCAGCAGATGATCGTGGACATTGCCTGCCAGTATTCCGCCCACAAGCAGACGGTGGAAAAGCCCGGCGTGCGCCCGCTGTCCCAGCTTAAGCTCATGAAGGAGGAGCCGGAGGTGATCGAAAAGTCTGCCGACGCAATCAAGAAGCGCTACGCGGAGATCTTCCGGGTGTAGCGCAGGCGCTCCCAATGACGATCTTCGTTCGCTCCTCCCCGCGTGCGGCCGCGGCGGCGGCCCACGCAGCGTTCGTGGCGGGCCATCGGCACGGCGGCGCATGCGCCCGGCAGATTGAACAGAGAGGCGGCCGGCCGTGACCATAGCGCTTCCCTCCCGCGTCGAAAGCCGCCGCGTCGTCTTCGACCTGTCGCAGCCGGTGATGGTCGCCTTCGCGGCCGTGCTCTGCGTGCTCGTCGTCCTGCCGGTGTCGTGGCTGGTGATCTACAGCGTCACCGACAGCCGCGGCACGCTGACGCTCGACAACTTCCGCCAGCTCGTCACGGACCCGGCGTTCGTCGATCCGCTGGTGACGACGCTCACGATCGCCGTCGCGTCGAGCGTGATCTGCTGCGCCGTCGCCGCCCCGATGGGGTGGCTCGTCGCCCGCAGCGACATGCCGTTCCGTACCGCGATCCGCTCGCTGGTCATGGCCTCCTTCGTCACGCCTCCGTTCCTCGGCGCCATTGCCTGGGAGCTTCTGGCGGCGCCGAACAGCGGGCTCCTCAACAAGGCGTACCGGGCATTGACCGACGCCGAAATGGACGCCTACTTGTTCAACATCTATTCCCTGCCGGGGCTGATTTTCGTCATCTCCTGCTACACGTTTCCCTACGTCTTCGTGCTGATCGCCAACGCGCTCGATCGCATTCCCGGCGATCTCGAGGACGCCTCCGCCATTCTCGGCGCGGGCGCCTGGCACACGGCGCGGCGCATTACGGTGCCGCTCGCCCTGCCGGCCGTGCTCGCCGGCGCGCTCGTCGCGTTCCTGCAGGCGATGACGCTGTTCGGCTCGCCGGCGATCCTGGCGCTGCCGGCCGGCTTCCACACGATGACGACCAAGATCTGGAGCCTGTTCCAGTATCCGCCGAAGCCCGAGCTCGCCGCGGCGGCGGCGCTGCCGCTCCTCATCCTGACCGTGCTGCTGCTGCGCGCCCAGTCGTTGGTGCTGGGGCGGCGCGGCTACTCGGTGGTCGGCGGCAAGACTGGCGAGCCGCGCCTGGTGCGGCTCAAGGCGATGCGGTGGGTCGCGCTCGCCTTCGTGCTCGCGGCGCTGACGCTGCCGGTTTTTCTGCCCTACCTCGCGCTGTTCAACGCCACCTTCTCCAAGGTCGCCTCGCAGGCGATCTGGTTCGACAACTTCACCTTCCGCAACATCTACTTCGTCTTCTTCGAGCTGTCGGCGACGCAGCCGGCCCTGCAGAACACGTTCATCCTGGGCACCCTCGCCGCGACGATCGGCACGGTGCTGTCGCTGGTCATCGCCTTTCTGACCGCGCGCGCGGTCGTGAGGGGCCACCGTGTCCTCGGCTTTCTGGCGACGGCGCCGATCGCCATCCCCGGCATCGTGCTGGGCGTTGGCCTGTTCCTCGCCTATACGCGCCCGCCCTTCGTGCTTTACGGCACCTTGTGGATCCTGCTCATCGCCTATGTGACGATCGAGCTGCCCGCGGCGTACCAGCAGCTCCAGTCGGCGCTGCGCGCCGTGAACCCCGAGCTCGAGGAAGCAAGCCGCATTCTCGGCGCGACGCGGCTGCAGGCGCTGCGCCAGATCACGGCGCCGCTGCTGCGCACCAATGTGATTGCGACCTGGTGCTTCATTTTCGTCTCGGTGATCCGCGAGCTGTCCGCGGCCGTCATTCTGTTCACTTCGGAGACGCGGCCGATTTCGGTGCTGATCTTCGACCTCAAGGAGAGCGGGGATCTCGCGGCGATCTCGGTGCTCGGCCTGACGGTGCTCGTCATCACCTTCGTCGTGGTGGTTCTCGTCAACCGCATTCCCGGCTTCGGCAGCGCACGGCTGCGCAACACATGAGCGCCTCCTTCCCGCCCCCATGAGCCAGTCTT
>JADGHE010000010.1 GCA_019689555.1 Variibacter sp.
CCGCGCCCCCGCGGCATCGAGGCCCCCCGGCCGTCCGCGTGAGGCCGCGTCCGGCCACCCGTGAGCGCGAGGCGACAGGTGCACTCCGTTTTTGCGAACAGCCTTGCGGCCTTCGACCGTCTGGCGGCGGCGCTCGCCCGCCCCGTCGACGCGCTGTTCCGGCCCGGCCGGGCGCATCGCGCGATCCTGGCGCTGCTCGGCCTGTTCGTTCTCGTCTGGACCGTCTTCCACGTCGCCTCGACGGCGTCCGTCGGGCTGCATCCCGACCTCATCGAGTTCTTCGCCTGGAGCCGCCATCCAAGTCCCGGCTATTTCAAGCATCCGCCGCTCGGGCCGCTGATGACGGCGGCGTGGTTTGCGGTCTTTCCGGCGCAGGAATGGGCCTTCCGCCTACTGGCGATGGTCAACGCGGCGGTCGCCCTTTACATCGTCGATCTGATCGCGCGGCGCTACCTTCCGGGCGAGAAGCGGCCGCTCGTCCTCGTCCTGCTGCTTTTGACGCCGCTCTATCAGTTTCACGCCGAGCGCTTCGGCGCCAACCAGACGCTGCTCGCGACCTGGCCGCTCGCCACTTATTGCTTCCTGCGCGCCTTCGAGACGCGGGCCTGGCACTGGTCGGCCGCGGCCGGCGCAGCGAGCGCCCTCGCCATGCTCGGGAAGTACTGGTCGATCTATCTCGTCGCGGGCTTCGTCCTCGCGGCGCTCACCCATCCCGCCCGCCGGGCCTACCTGAAGTCCCCGGCGCCGTGGATCTCGGCCGCCGTCGGCGCCGCCGTCCTTTCGCCCCACCTCGCCTGGCTCGTCGCGACAGGTTTCCAGCCCCTCGACTATGCCTTCGACACCCACGGCCATGCCTCCGTCGCGCGAGCGGTCTGGAAGGCGGCCGAGTACGTCGTCGGATCGGCGGCCTATGTCGCGCTCCCCGTTGCGGCCTATCTGCTCGCCGTGCGGCCGGACCGCGCCACGCTGCAGGACACGCTGTGGCCGAAGGACCCCGACCGCCGCATGCTGGTCGTCCTGCTCGCGGCGCCCTTGGCGCTGCCGGTATTGATCGCGCCCCTGCTCGGCGTGAAGATCGTCTCGTTGTGGACGATCCAAGCCTGGTTTCTGCTGCCGATCGTCCTGCTCGCGCCCGCGCGGGTCGAGTTTCCCCGCCTGGCGGTGCGGCGTATGATCGCCTTCATCGGCATCACCACGGTCGGGGCGCTGGCGGCCGCGCCGCTCGTCGCTGTGTATTTTCTGCGCAGCGACCCGAAGGATGGCCGCGCCTACTATGCGGCGGTGAGCGAGCGGGCGACGCAGGAATGGCGGCGGGCGATGGGCAGGCCGCTCGCCATCGTGATGGGGGACTTCTACATGGCGGTGGCCCCGACCTTCTACAGTCCCGATCACCCGGACTCCGTGCCCGCCGCCAATCTCGCGCTCTCCCCCTGGGTCACGCCGGAGCGCCTGAAGCAGGAAGGGTGGCTCGCGCTGTGCCGCGGCGAGGACTCCTGGTGCTACGATTTCGCGGCGCAAACCCAGGCCGCCGCCCCCGGCGCGCGCCGCCTCGAATTTGACGTGTCACGCCGCTTCCTGGGCCAGCAGAGCGGGCCGGCGCGCTTCGTCCTCGTCATCGTGCCGCCGGCCCCGGCCGCAACACAGCCTCGAGGCGCAGGGACGAGGGGATGAAAGGACAGCCGAAGGACTGGGTCAGCTTCTGGGATGCGCCGCACTCGATTTACGTGAACGCGCGCCATCTCGACCTTCACTATCGCGATACGGCGGCCGGGATCATCGGCTTCATCCCGAGCCCGCAGGCCCGCGTGCTGGACTACGGCTGCGGCGAGGCCCTCCACGCCGACCGCGTGGCGGCCGCGGCGGCGGCGCTGACCCTGTGCGAGGCGGCGTCGAACCTGCGGGCCCGCCTTGCGCGCCGCTTCTCCGGCAACGCCAAGATCAGGGTCATGGCGCCGGAGGAGGTCGAGGAACAGCCCGACGCCTCCTACGATCTCATCGTGGCCAACTCCCTGGTGCAGTATCTCTCCGCGGCGGAGCTCGACCGGCTGCTGGCCTTGTGGCGGCGCCTGCTCGCGCCCGCCGGGCGCCTCGTCATCGGGGACGTCATTCCGCCGAATGTCAGCGCACTCAGCGACGCCGTGGCGCTCCTGCACTACGCGGCCCGGGGCGGATTCTTGATGGCCGCGATCCTCGGCCTCGTGCGGACCGCCTTCTCCCCCTACCGCAGCATCCGCGCGCGGCTCGGCGTGAGCTGCTACTCGGAGGCCGAATTTCTGGCGCGTCTTTCCGCCGCCGGCTACGCCGCGGAGCGCGCGCCCCGCAATATCGAGCACAACCCCGCGCGCATGACCTTCGTCGCCCGGCCGCAGTGAACGGCCGCCGGTGAGGTGGCGGGCCCGGTCCGTTAACCAGCCCTTCAGCCGGGGCTGTCATCGACACCTTAGACAAGGGAAAAATCGCGCCTTGGCCCGGTGGCGGAGTGGTGACGCAAAGGCCGTGCAAGGTCTTGAAGCCTGGTTCGAGTCCAGGCCGGGCCTCCACCCCGAAGGGGTTTCTCAGGCCCTGGCGGGGCCGACCGTATCGGCCATGCGGGCGCCGCGCCGCCCTAGCGGCTTTTCGCCTTCGGCGGTGCTGTCCCGCGCCGTCTGATGCTCCATCTCGGCGTTGAGCTCCGCGCCCATGAGCACGACGATCACCGACAGCCACATCCACACCATGAGGCCGATGACGGCGCCGAGAGACCCGTAGGTCGCGTTGTAGTCGGCGAAGTGCGACAGATAGAACGAGAAGGCGAGCGAGCCCACGATCCAGGCGAAGGCGGCCACCACGCTGCCGACGCTCACCCATTGCCATCGCGGCTTCCGCCGGCTCGGCCCGAACCGATAGAGCACGGCAAGGCCGAGCACGGTCAGCACGAACATCACCGGCCAGCGCAGGACCGATATGATCGTCGGTCCCGCCCCCTGCAGGCCGAGATAGCTGAGCGCCAGCGGCAAGGCGACCACCGCCGCAATGGCCGTCAGCAACGCCACGATCGCGCCGAGCGTGAAGGCGAGCGAAATCGCGTTGAGGGCCAAGAATCCGCGCTTTTCCTCCTCGTCATAGACGACGTTGAGCGCATCGAAGACCGCCTTCATGCCCGCATTGGCGCTCCACAACGCCACCGCAAGGCCTCCGACGAAGGCGAAGGTGAGCGTGCCGGCCGCCTTGGCCGTGATGCGTTCGATCTGCTCGCGGACGATGTCGAAGCTGCCGGGGGGCAGCAGGGTTCCGAGCGCTTCGAGATGGCGACCGACCGTATGCATGTCGGTGAAGAGGCCATAACTCGAAACGAGCGCGGTCACCGCCGGGAACAGCGCGAGGAGCGCAAAGAACACGACGCCCGCGGCGACCGCCATCACCCGGTCGCGGTTCGCCTCTTCATAGGTGCGCCACAGAATGTCCTTCCACCCCCGCCGCGGAATTTCGAGCGGAGAACGGGCCCGCCGCCCGCGATGGGGCTGGGCGGCCTCCGGCGCACGGTTCCTGGACGGCTCGGCGGCGGGACGCGAGCCGCCGAACGGGCCGGCCGCCGGCACGGCTTTTCGCGCACCGACTCCCATGATAAGCCCGGCAAGGAGGCCGATTGCGAACAGCGACCATCCCGTGGGGGCTCGAGTGCGCGCATTCACGGTCAAGGCGAAGGGTCCCGGCTGCACCGACCGCTGATAACCCGCCGGCGAAGGCAAAGGTTTCAAGCCGCGCGCCCTTGCGGCGGCGTCCTCGGCGGTCGCGACCTCGCGCGGGCAGCCTTCCCCCGCGGCCCAAAGTGGGCTAAGCAGCCGGCGCTGCGGCGGCCAGGATCGCCGAAGCGGCCGCCTGGCGAGTGAGGCTGCGTGCTGGACGCCGCCTTTTTTTGTGCCTGAACCGTTCCGCGGAGCTGATGCCTAAACGTACCGACATTTCCTCCATCCTCATCATTGGCGCCGGCCCCATCGTCATCGGCCAGGCGTGCGAGTTCGATTATTCCGGGACCCAGGCTTGCAAGGCCCTCAAGGAGGAGGGCTACCGGGTCATTTTGGTCAATTCCAATCCGGCGACCATCATGACCGATCCCGAGCTGGCGGACGCGACCTATGTCGAGCCCATCACGCCGGAGATCGTCGCCAAGATCATCGAGAAGGAGCGCCCCGACGCGCTTCTGCCCACGATGGGCGGGCAGACGGCGCTCAATTGCGCGCTCTCGCTGCGGCGGATGGGGGTGCTGGAGAAATTCGGGGTGGAACTGATCGGCGCCACGGCCGAGGCCATCGACAAGGCGGAGGACCGCGAGCTTTTCCGCGAGGCGATGCGGAAGATCGGGCTCGAGACGCCGAAATCCTTCCTCGCCAATGCGTCCGACATGAAACAGGCCGACCGCGAGCGCTTCGCGCAAGGGCTTGCCGAGATCGACGCGCTCAAGCTGCCGGAAGCCGAGAAGGCGCGGCGCCGCGCCGAGTATCAGCGCGAGTGGGCGGCGCGGGAAGACGAGCGACGCAAGCGCTACGTCCACCGCGCGCTCGGCGAGGCCCTGCTCGCGCTGTCCGAGATCGGGCTGCCGGCGATCATCCGCCCCTCCTACACGCTCGCGGGCACCGGCGGCGGCATCGCCTACGATCTCGACGAGTTCATCTCCATCGTGCTCCACGGCCTCGAAGCCTCGCCGACCAACGAGGTGCTGATCGAGGAGTCGGTGATCGGCTGGAAGGAGTTCGAGATGGAGGTGGTCCGCGACAAGGCGGACAACTGCATCATCGTCTGCTCGATCGAGAACATCGACCCGATGGGCGTGCACACGGGCGACTCGATCACGGTCGCCCCGGCCCTGACGCTGACGGACAAGGAGTATCAGCGCATGCGCGACGCCGCGATCGCGGTGCTGCGCGAGATCGGGGTCGAGACCGGCGGATCGAACGTGCAGTTCGCCGTAAACCCGGCTGACGGCCGCCTCGTGGTCATCGAGATGAATCCCCGCGTGTCGCGCTCCTCGGCGCTCGCCTCCAAGGCGACGGGTTTCCCCATCGCCAAGGTCGCCGCCAAGCTCGCGGTCGGCTACACGCTCGACGAGATCGCCAACGAGATCACCGGCGGCGCGACGCCGGCCTCGTTCGAGCCGACGATCGATTATGTCGTCACCAAGATCCCGCGCTTCGCGTTCGAGAAGTTTCCCGGCGCCTCCCCGGTGCTGACCACGTCGATGAAGTCGGTCGGCGAGGTGATGGCGATCGGCCGCACGTTCCGCGAAAGCCTGCAGAAGGCGCTGCGCTCGCTGGAGACGGGGCTCACCGGTCTCGACGAGGTCGCGATCGAGGGCATCGGCCGCGACGACGACAAGAACGCCGTGCGCGCCGCGCTCGGCACGCCGACGCCCGACCGCATTCTGAAGATCGCCCAGGCCATGCGCCACGGCATCAGCGACGAACAGATCTTCGCGAGCTGCCGCATCGACCCCTGGTTCCTCGCGGAGATCCGCGCGATCGTCGAGACGGAGGAGGAGATCAAGGCCAAGGGCCTGCCCGAGACGCCCGGCGCCATGCGGCGGATCAAGGCGATGGGATTCTCCGACGCGCGGCTCGCGAAGCTGACGAACTTGCCGGTCGAGGAGGTGACCGCGCGTCGCCGCGCGCTCGGCGTGCGGCCCGTCTTCAAGCGGATCGACACCTGCGCCGCCGAGTTCGCAGCGCCCACGGCCTACATGTACTCGACCTACGAGGCGCCCGCGCCGGGGCTGTCCGTCGACGAGGCGGCGCCCTCGAACCGCGCCAAGGTGGTGATCCTCGGCGGCGGGCCCAATCGCATCGGCCAGGGCATCGAGTTCGACTACTGCTGCTGCCACGCCTCCTTCGCGCTCAAGGAGGCGGGCTACGAGACCATCATGGTCAACTGCAATCCGGAGACGGTGTCGACCGATTACGACACGTCTGACCGGCTCTACTTCGAGCCGCTGACCGCGGAGGACGTGCTCGAGATCATCGAAACCGAGCGCTCGGCCGGAACGCTGCGCGGCGTCATCGTGCAGTTCGGCGGGCAGACGCCGCTGAAGCTCGCCGAGGCGTTGGCGAAGGCCAATGTACCGATCCTCGGCACCTCGCCGGACGCGATCGACCTCGCGGAGGACCGCGACCGCTTCAAGCGCCTGCTCGAGCAGCTCAACCTGCGCCAGCCGCAGAACGGGATCGCCGGCAGCCTCAGCGAGGCGCGGACGATCGCCGAGGCTATCGGCTATCCCGTGGTAATCCGGCCGTCCTACGTGCTCGGCGGGCGGGCGATGGAGATCGTGCACGACGCCACCCAGCTCGACCGCTACCTCATGCGGCTCACGACCGATCTCGACCGCCCCTCGGAGCTCGCGGTGTCGCCGCAGCGCCCGCTGCTGATCGACCGCTATCTCACCGACGCCATCGAGGTCGACGTCGATTGCCTGGCCGACGGCAAGGACACCTTCATCGCCGGCATCATGGAGCACATCGAGGAGGCGGGTATCCATTCCGGCGATTCCGCCTGCTCGCTGCCCCCGCACTCGCTGACCAAGAACGCGGCCCTCATGGCCGAGATCGAACGGCAGACGCGGGCGCTTGCGCTCGCGCTCAACGTCGGCGGGCTCATGAACGTGCAGTACGCCATCAAGGACGGCGAGATCTACGTGCTCGAGGTCAATCCGCGGGCTTCGCGCACGGTGCCGTTCGTCGCCAAGGTCATCGGCGTTCCCATCGCCAAGATCGCCGCCCGCATCATGGCGGGCGAACCGCTCGCGGCCTTCGGCCTCAAGCCTCCCCGCCTTTCCCACGTCGCGGTGAAGGAGGCGGTCTTCCCGTTCAACCGCTTCCCCGGTGTCGATACCGTGCTCGGCCCCGAGATGAAGTCGACCGGCGAAGTGATCGGCATCGACCGGTCGTTCGAAATGGCGTTCGCCAAGAGCCAGATCGGCTCCGGCTCGCGCCTGCCCCGCGCCGGGGCGGTGTTCGTCTCCGTGCGCGATTCGGACAAGCCGCGCATCGTCGAGACCATGCGCCTCCTCGCCCGGCTGGGCTTCAAGGTGATCGCGACCGGCGGCACCCAGCGCTTCCTGGCGGAAAACGGGGTGGCGGCCGAGAAGATCAACAAGGTCCTGGAGGGCCGGCCCCACATCGTCGACGCCATCAAGAACGGCGAGGTGCAGCTCGTGTTCAACACCACGGAGGGCTCCAAGGCCCTGGACGACAGCCGGTCTCTCCGTCAGGCTGCCCTCTTGCACAAAGTGCCCTACTACACCACTCTTGCAGGGGCCGAAGCGGCCGCCCTGGGGATTGAGGCCTATCTGGCCGGTGAACTGGAAGTTCGGCCGCTCCAGAGTTATTTTAGCGGTCGGGCCTAGAACGCCGACCGCATGGGTGCGGGTCGGCCCGGCCCCGGGCCGTGCGGGGGGTGAGGCCTCGCGTGGCCGGAGGGAACTGCCGGGACGGTCTGGACTTGACGGATTGGGCTGCCGGAAGCCGGGTTCGCCTTTGGCGAGGGCTGACGGGGCCCGTTGGCGGCAGCGAGAAATTCGTCCGATCGCGGGGGCGAAGAGCGTCTTCGACCCGCGATCGAGAATTTTTCTGCCGCAAGGCTTGAAAGGACTAGAGACAGGCAATGGACAAGATCCCGATGACCGAGGCCGGATATGCTGCGCTTGAGCAGGAGCTCAAGCATCGTCAGCAGGTCGAACGGCCCCGCATCATCCAGCAGATCACCGAAGCGCGTTCGCACGGCGACCTGTCCGAAAATGCCGAGTATCATGCGGCCAAGGAGGCGCAATCGCACAACGAAGGCCGCATCGCCGAGCTTGAGGACAAGCTCGCCCGTGCCGAAGTCATCGACGTGTCGAAGCTCTCGGGTGACGTCATCAAGTTCGGCGCGACGGTTACCCTGATCGACGAAGACACGGAAGAGAAGAAGGTCTGGCAGATCGTCGGCGAGCCCGAGGCCGATGCCAAGAAAGGCCGGATCTCGATCACCTCGCCGATGGCGCGCGCCCTCATCGGCAAGAAGAAGGGCGCGCAGGTGGAGGTCGTGACCCCCAACGGGGCCAAGGCCTACGAGGTGGTCAAGGTCGAGTGGCGGTAAGCCGAACGTCCTTGCAACGTCCTTGGTCTGATCGCGCCGCCTGCCCCCGCCGGGGCGGGCGGTTTCATTGTATGGGCCGCTCCGTGACCCAGAGTTCGACCGCGGTGCCCATGCCCCCCGTCATCACGTCGAACGAGAGCCCCGCCGACTGCAGGGCGCTCTGGAGCTGAACCGCCTCCGGCGGGGGCCGGAGCGGGTCCGGGACGCGGAGGCCGAGGCCGTAGCGTGGCCGCTCGGCCCCGCCGGGCAGGGTGCCGAGGCCGACCGTCCAGCCCGAACTCTCCTGGAGCGCCCCGACGATCTGGGCGGCGAAGGGCTCGCAGTCGCTGCAGTCAGGCTGGCGCACCACGGAAATGGTATAGCGCACGCCGGGACGCAGGCGCGCCCGATCGGCGAGTGCCTGCCGCTGCTCCGGCGTGAGAACGCGCGGCTGCAGTCTGATCCGCAGGGCCTTGACCTGCGTCTCCAGGGCCTGCATGCGCGCCTTGGCCTCGTCGGGGCTCATTCCGCCCATTTTCTCGCGCCACTCGCCGAGCCGGCGCTCGAGGAACGCGATTTGCGCGTTCTTGCCGGAGAGAACGGCGCCGTAGGAGAGCTGCAGGACCGCCCACATCACGACGCCGGCGACAACAACGATGATCAGAAATGCGATGGGCGCGGAGCCAACCGTCTCGACCTCCTGTCGAATCCGCGCGAGCCAATCCGGCATCCACCTCCTCCTTTGGAGAAGAGGACGATAGCCGGGGCGGGACCCGCTCGGAAGCGGCTCCCTGCGCGCGCGGCGCGGCGGCACCGCCCTGATTCAGGTTGCCGCGGAGCGAGCGCCGCGCGCCGGAATGCTTCAGGCGCGCGCGAGCGCCGCCCGCGGCACGGGCTTCTCGACGATCGGCAGATTGATGAGGGCCGAGGCGACGCCGAAGAAAACCGACAGCCACCAGACGACCTCGTACGAGCCGGTCCGCTCGTACAGCACGCCGCCGAGCCAGACGCCGAGAAAGCCGCCCACCTGGTGGCTGAAGAAGGCGAACCCGAACAGCATCGCTAGCCACCGCGTGCCGAACATCACGGCGACGAGCCCGGAGGTGGGCGGCACGGTCGACAGCCACAGAAAGCCCATCGCCGCCCCGAAGGCGAGCGCCGACGCGAAAGTCATTGGCAACGAAATGAGGGCGACGACCGCGAGCGTGCGCAGCGCGTAGATGACGGAGAGAATGAAGCGCTTCGGCACGCGGCTTCCGAGCCAGCCCGAGGTGAAGGAGCCGAAAATGTTGCACAGCCCGATGAGGCCGATCGTCCACGCCCCCGCATCCGCCGAGAGGCCGCGATCGACCAGATAGGCGGGCAGGTGCACCGTCACGAAGGCGAGCTGAAATCCGCAGGTGAAGAAGCCCAGCACGAGCAGGAGGTAGCTGCGGTGGGCGAAGGCCTCGGTGAGCGCCTGCGCGAGCGATTGGCGCTGCGATTCCGGCGTCGCGGAACGGTCCTCGCGCGTCGCGAGCACGAGCGAGAGCGGAAGGACGAGCAGCATCACGGCGGCAAAGGCGACGAGCGCCGACTGCCATCCGAATGCGTCGATCAAACCCCGGGCGAGCGGCGAAAACAGGAACTGTCCGAGCGATCCGGCAGCCGTGCCGGCGCCGAAGGCGAGCGAGCGCCACGCCTCCGGCACGAGCTTGCCGAAAGCCCCGATGACCAGCGTGAAGGAGCAGCCCGAAAGCCCGAACCCGATCAGCACGCCCGCGGTCAGATGCAGCATGGCGGGTGTGGTCGCATAGGCCATCAAGGCGAGGCCGAGCGCATAGAGGATCGCGCCGACGCTCAGAACCCGAACGACGCCGTAGCGGTCGGCGATGCCCCCTGCGAGCGGCTGGCCGACGCCCCAGAGAAGGTTCTGGATCGCCACCGCGAGGGAGAAGACGTCGCGCCCCCAGCCGTTCGCGAACGACAGCGGCGTAAGGAACTGGCCCAGAGCCGAACGCGGGCCGAACGCGATCAAGCCGATCAAGCATCCGGCGAGAACGACGACGAGGGGCGTCCGCCACCTCGGGAGCTCCGCCGCCTGGGCAATGGAAGACATTCAAGTCTCTCCGAGGAAAAGGATTAGGCCTGAAGGCGGAGCGCCGCCTCGGCTCGGATTGCGCACGAGCATAGGAGGATGGCCTGCAGCCCCCAAACCAAAGTTTGTGATCGAAGCGATCCGTCCGGCGCATGGCTCGCCCGCGCCGGCGCGCTGGCGGGAGCCGCCGCGGCGTGCTATAGGGAATTGCTCGAAACGAGAATAAGAGCCCGGCCATCTTGCGCCGGTTTTTCATGTACCCACATATGCTCAAATTGAGCATTACGAACGGGGGAGCGCGCCATGCCTGTTCTCGACATCCTGGGCCCGACTGCCGGCCGCACGGCGCCGCCCTCGGCCCCCGCCCTGCCGACCCGTTCGGAGACCCGCATCCTGCCCATGCCGCCGCTCGAATGGAACGAGCAGGTGGCGAACGAGACCGCGCATCTCTATGCGCGCGTGAAGACCGTGATCCCCGAGATCGAATGGCCGTTCTTCGCGCCTTACGTGAAGGCCATCAACGCGCTGAAGAAGGAGCGCAACGCCGTCATCCTGGCGCACAACTACCAGACGCCGGAGATCTATAACTGCGTGGCCGACTTCGTCGGCGACTCGCTGCAGCTCGCGCGCGAGGCGACCCGCGTCGACGCCGACGTGATCGTCCAGTGCGGCGTGCACTTCATGGCCGAGACCTCGAAGATCCTCAATCCCGAGAAGACGGTGCTGATCCCGGACTCCAAGGCCGGCTGTTCGCTCGCCTCCTCCATCACGGGCGAGGATGTGCGGCTTCTGCGCGCGCGATTTCCGGGCGTGCCGGTCGTCGCCTATGTGAACACCTCGGCCGACGTGAAGGCGGAAGTGGACATCTGCTGCACCTCGTCGAACGCGCTGCAGGTGGTCGAGAGCCTGCCCGGCGACACGGTGATCTTCGTGCCCGACCAGTACCTCGCGAACTACGTCGCCGGCCAGACGAGCAAGAAGATCATCGCCTGGAAGGGCGCCTGCGAGGTCCACGAGCGCTTTACCGGCGAGGAGCTGCGGCGCTTCCGTGAAGACGATCCGACGATCCAGATCATCGCGCATCCCGAATGTCCGCCCGACGTCATCGCGGAGGCGGACTTCACCGGCTCGACCGCCCATATGATCGACTGGGTCCGCGCGAAGCGGCCCAAGCGCATCGTCATGGTCACCGAATGCTCGATGGCCGACAACGTTCAGGCGGAACTGCCGGACGTCGAGTTCGTGCGGCCGTGCAACCTTTGCCCGCACATGAAGCGCATCACGCTGCCCAAGATCCTCGACAGCCTCGTCTACATGAAGGAGGAGGTCGTGATCGATCCGGCGATCGCCGAGCGCGCGCGCCGGTCCGTCGAGCGGATGGTGAACTTGAAAAGCTGAAACCACGCCCGTCGCGCGGCCGCAATGCTCTCCTGGGACCAAGGCGGAGAACCGCGCGCCGCACCGGTTGGAGCCGGGTGAGGCGCGAGCCTCTCCCGGATGGCTGAGAAGACGGTCCCCTCCCCTGCCTTCGGCACGCCCTCTCCCCCGGAGGGAGGGGGAAAGAGGCACCGATGTCCACGACGCCCACTGACGTGTTGCACGCGCCCGCTTCTCCGAACGTCCTCGACGACGTCATCATCGTCGGCGGAGGGCTCGCGGGACTCTTCTGCGCGCTCAAGCTCAGCCCCCGCCCGGTCACCGTCATCACCGCGGCGCCGCTCGGCGAAGGAGCCTCGAGCGCCTGGGCGCAGGGCGGCGTCGCTGCCGCCGTGGACGAGGGCGATACGCCCGATTCTCATGCGCGCGACACGATCGTGGCCGGCGCCGGGCTCGTCGACGAGGCCGTTGCGCTGGAGATGGCGCGCGAGGCGCCCGAGCGCATCCGCGACCTCCTCTCCTACGGCGTGCCCTTCGACAAGGACCTGGCCGGCCGCCTGCAGGTCTCGCGCGAGGCCGCGCATTCGGCCCGCCGGATCGTGCGTGTGAAGGGCGACACCGCCGGTCGCGCGATCATGGAGGCGCTCGCCGCCGCGGTGCGCAGAGCGCCCTCGATCCGGCTGTTCGAAGGCTTTCTCGCCGAGGATTTGATCGCAGAGGGGGGCGTCGTCGGCGGGCTCCGGGCGCGCGAGATCGCCACCGGCCGCGCATGGACCATTCCTGCGCGCGCGGTCGTCCTTGCGACCGGCGGCGCCGGATACCTCTATGCGGTGACGACCAATCCGCCGGAGGCATCGGGCCTCGGCCTCGCCATGGCCGCGCGCGCGGGCGCCGTGCTGGCCGATGTCGAGTTCGTGCAGTTCCATCCCACCGCGCTCGACATCGGGCGCGACCCCGCCCCCCTTGCGACCGAGGCGCTGCGCGGAGAAGGCGCCGTGCTGGTCAACCGGGCGGGCGAGCGCTTCATGTGCAAGCTGCACCCCGACGCCGAGCTTGCACCGCGAGACGTGGTCGCACGCGGCGTCTTCGCCGAGATCGCAGCGGGACGGGGCGCCTTTCTCGACGCCCGCAGGGCGCTCGGCGACGCTTTTGCCGAACGCTTCCCGACCGTCTACCAGAGCTGCCGCGCGGCCGGTATCGACCCCGCCCGCGACCTCATCCCGATCGCGCCCGCGGCGCACTACCACATGGGCGGCGTCAAGACCGATGCGCGGGGGCGCACGTCGCTGAAGGGGCTGTGGGCGATCGGCGAGGTTGCCTCCACAGGCGCGCATGGCGCAAACCGCCTCGCCTCGAACTCGCTCCTGGAAGCGGTGGTGTTCGCCGCCCGCGCGGCCGAGGACGTGCGCCAATCCGTTCCGCAGGGCTCCGTCGCGGCCGCTTCGCCGGTCGGCGCGGATTGCGCGAGCGCGCGCGCCGATGATCTCGGTGCCGCGGAGCGGCTGCGCCGCACCATGTCCGCCGAGGTCGGCGTGGTTCGCGACGCTGCCGGCCTCTCCCGGGCGCTCGCGGAAATCGTTCGCTGCGAACGGACGGCCCGCTCCCCGCGGCTGCGCAACATGGCGACCGCCGCCCTCCTCATCGCGGCGGCCGCGCTGCGGCGGCGCGAGAGCCGCGGCGGGCACTTCCGCGCCGATTACCCGAAGGCCGACCCGGCGCTGGCGCGGCGCGCGACGCTGACGCTCGACGAGGCGCGCGCGATCGCCGCGAGCGCGGCGGACGACGTGTTGGCGCCCGCGGAATGAGGTTCGCGCGCCGTTACCCCCTCGCCCATCCGGATCGCCCGATGTCCCTCCTCTGCCCCGACGCCTTCCTCTCCCCGCTCGAGATCGAAGCGGCCGTCGATCGCGCCCTCGCCGAGGATCTCGGCCGGGCCGGCGACGTCACGTCGATCGTTACCGTGCCGGAGCATGCGCGGGCGCGGGCGATCGTCGTCGCGCGCGCGGGCGGTGTCGTTTCCGGGCTACCGCTCGTCGAAGCGGCCGTTCGCAGGCTCGATCCGCAGGCCAAGATCACGGGCCATCGGCGCGACGGCGACGCAGTCGAGTCTGGCACCACTTTGATGACGATCGAAGGCGCGGCCCGCTCGCTGCTCGCCGCCGAACGCACCGCGCTCAACTTCCTCGGTCGCCTCTCGGGCGTTGCGACCGCGACGGCCGAATTCGTCCGCCGCATCGCCCATACATCCGCGCGCATGTGCTGCACGCGCAAGACCACGCCCGGCCTGCGGGCGCTCGAGAAATATGCGGTGCGCTGCGGCGGCGGGTTCAACCACCGCTTCGGCCTCGACGATGCGATTCTCATCAAGGATAACCACATCGCGGTGGCGGGCGGCGTCGCCGCGGTGCTCGCCCGGGCGCGCGCGGTCGCCGGCCATCTGGTGAAGATCGAGATCGAGGTCGATACGCTCGATCAGTTGCGCGAAGTGCTGGAGGCGGGCGGCGCGGACGCCGTGCTGCTCGACAACATGGACCCGCCGACGCTGCGGCGCGCCGTCGCGATGGTCGATCACCGGCTGACGACCGAGGCTTCGGGCGGCGTGACGCTGCAGACGGTGGCGGCGATCGCCGAGACCGGCGTCGACTACATCTCGACCGGCTGGATCACGCATTCGGCGCCGGCGCTCGACGTCGCGCTCGACATTGCCGTGTAGGGCCAACGGGCGTCGTCAGAACTTGGCGGCCATTTCCGCATTGGCGGCGTGACCCCAAACCGGCGCGTCGGAGCCGTCGCCCCAGCGGCGCGGGCGGTAGAAGCTGTGCACCCCGATCTTGTGCAGCCGCCGCATGGAGCGCACCCAGTATGGGTTCACCCAGTAGGCGTGATAGTGCGTCGCCTTGCCGATCTCCTTGAGCCAGACCTTTCCATCGAGCGCCGCGGCGGCGATGCGCTTGGCGCGCGCCCAGGCCTCGGGCTCGGTGACCACGTCGGGGATGCCGTCGCAGGCGAAGGTGAACTGGCACGAAAGGTGGCGGTGCGCCCCCTGATAGACGACGCCGCAGATGTCACGCGGGTAGTAGCCGGAGAAGACGCGGTTGAGCACGACCTGCGCGACCGCGATCTGGCCGCGCACGGATTCGCCGCGCGCCTCGAAATAGATGGCATTGGCGAGGCAGCGCTCCGCCTTGGCGCGCGCCTTGCCCGCGAGCCTGAGCCGCATGGCGGGCGTGAGCAGCCCCTCGGCCTCCTCCGGCGCCTCGCCCTTGGCGGCGACGGTCACCGGCTCCTTCCGCGGTTCCGGCTCCCTCCGCGGCTCCGGCGGAGCATTGGCCTCGGCGCCGGGCGAAGGGGCTTTGGCCGCCTCCCCGTCCGCGCCCCGGGCATCGGGCGGCAACGACGCCAAGACGGGCGCTTCGCCGGGCCCCCAGGGTTCGATCGGCGCGAGCGCCGCCATGGGCGTGCCCTCGAAATAGAGCCGGCTCGTGCCGAATTCGGCACCGGCGTCGTCCGCCTCGGGGGCGGCCTCGTCGCCCGATTCCGCGCCGCTCTCGGGCGGCGCGGCGGGAACCTGCGGGTGCAGCTCCAGCGAGAGGGCGATGTCGTACTCGGGAAACGGCTGGAAGCGGACCGCGGCTTCGATCTCGTCGAACTCGCCTTCCGGGCGCGCGGGCGCAGGCCCCTGAAGCGCCTCCACGATCGCGCGATTCACCTCGATCTGCACGCGCGGGATAAGCAGGTCGCCCTTGGCCGCCCGGTTCACGTCCGGCGGCGGATCGTCGCCGGCGCCGTGCCGGCGCAGCCAGTATTCGGGGTCGCGCAGCGCATGGCCGACGAGATCGGAAGCCGTGGGATCGAACTTCGCCAGCATGACGGGTTCCGCCGGCGGCACGAGAGTGCCGATCGGCCGCGGCAGGCTGAACACGGAGGCGTGAATGGTGCCGAAAGGCGAGGCGATGAGGTGTTCGCGCGCGCGATCCGACACCGTGGGTTGCCGGGCGATGAGAGCGGCGAGGTCCTGCCGTCCGATCTGCGTCGTGCCGAGCGCATAGAAAAGTGCCGAAAGGCCGAACAGCGCATGCGGCGCGCCGAACAAACACCTACGCAACGCCACCATCAAGCGGACTCGAGTGCGCCGAACTCACCGACATCCGCCGCGCCGGCGCGGACGGCGCGCGCGGCGGATCGTCAACCTTTCTCGGGTATTAACCTTGCGATCCTGTTAACCGCGGGAAACATTCGGCGTGCGCCCGGCGTATAAGAAGCCGTTGAGCGGCGGCTTGCGGGCGCAGGCCGGCCGAGCGAGTGTGGTCGTGGTCAACGAGGAGAACTGCCATGCATGTCCTCCGACGCCGGGGCTGGGAAATCCCCGAACGCCTCGCCACCCCTGAACACCTGTTCTTCAATCGGCGCGCCGTGTTGGGAGGAGGCGTCGCCGCTGCGGCGGGACTTCTGCTGCCGAGCCCGGCACCGGCCCAGCGCGTCGCCGATCTGCCCGACCCGACGAAGGATCTCTATCCGCTCAAGCGCAACGAGAAGTACACGCTCGACCGCCCGATCACCGACGAGAAGCTCAATGCGAGCTACAACAATTTCTACGAATTCGGCTCGTCGAAGCTGATCGCGAAGCAGGCGCAGGCGCTCAAGCTGCGGCCGTGGGTGATCAAGATCGACGGCCTGGTCGAGAAGCCGCGCGAGATCGGCATCGACGACCTCATCAAGCGCATGCCGCTCGAGGAGCGGCTCTATCGCCATCGTTGCGTCGAGGCATGGTCGATGGCGATCCCGTGGTCGGGTTTTCCGCTGGCCGAGCTGGTGAAATTCGCCGAACCGTTGTCGGGCGCGAAGTATCTGCGCATGGAGAGCTTCCTCGATTCCGCGGTGGCGTCGGGACAGCGGCAGACCTGGTATCCCTGGCCCTATGTCGAGGGCCTGACGCTGGCGGAGGCGACCAACGAACTCGCCTTCCTGGCGATCGGCGCCTACGGGCATCCGATGCCGAAGCAGCACGGCGCGCCGCTGCGCCTTGCGGTGCCGTGGAAGTACGGTTTCAAGCACATCAAGTCGATCACGCGCTTCACCTTCACGGACCAGCGGCCGAAGGGCTTCTGGGAGGCCCTGCAGCCGGCGGAATACGGCTTCTGGGCCAACGTCAATCCGGAGGTGCCTCATCCGCGCTGGAGCCAGGCGACCGAACAGCTGATCGGCCTCGACGAACGCCGCCCCACGCTGCTGTTCAACGGTTACGCGGAATACGTCGCCCACCTCTACAAAGGGCTCGAAGGCGAACGGCTCTGGGCGTGAGCGGCCGCGCCAAAAAAACCGGGCCCAAACTGGGGCCCGGTTTAGTCCCGCCAGCGCGAATTGCGCGCCAGCACCACTTCAGAGGGGAACAGCTGCCTGCTCGCGGCCGCCGCGTGGGAGGTTGCGGTTCGCCGACGAACAGCGCGACGAAACTATGCGGGCCGCGAGGCGCCCCTGACAACACGGAGGGCCGCATGTCAGCCATGAGGGGCCCGCAGGCCTCTCGCACCCCGGCACCTCGCTCGAAGAGCCGCCCGGCCGCTGCGGGACCCCGTTCGATCGGCCGCTTCAGAAGTGCCAGCGCTGCGCCTGCGCGACAAGGAAATCGCGGAACACCTGGACGCGCGCGACGGACTTCAGCTCCTCCGGATAGACAAAGTACGCCTCGAAGGAAAAGCCTTCGCCGTCGCTGAAGAGCTGCACCACGCCCCCGTTCTCCTCGACGACGTAATCCGGCAGCATGGCGACGCCGAGCCCGCGCTGGCAGGCGCGAAACACACCGAGGATATTGTTGATCGTGAGCCACGGCGTCCGCGGCTCGCGCCCGTTGCGTCCGGCTTCGAGCAGCCATCGCACATTGCGCAGATAGGTCGGCGTCTGCCCCCCGAGGACGAGGAGGCGGTGCGTGTCCAGGTCTTCCGGCTGGCGCGGCGTGCCGAAGCGCTTGAGGTATTCGGGCGAGGCGTAGGCGTGGAAGTGGACCTCGAACAGCTTGCGCTGGATGAGGTCGGGCTGCGTCGGCTGGCGCAGGCGGATCGCCACGTCGGCCTCGCGCATGGCGAGGTCGAGCTCCTCGTCGGTGGTGATGAGAGTTACGCGGATGTCGGGGTAGAGATCGAGGAACTCGCCGAGCCGCGGCGTGAGCCAGTTGATGCCGAGACCGGGCGAGGTGTTGACCCTCAGCTCGCCGTTCGGCTTGGAGCGGCTGTCGCTCAGCTTGGCGCGCACGGCCTCGAGCTTCATCAGCACTTCGTGCGCCGTGCGGAACAGGAGATCGCCCTGCTCCGTCAGGATCAGCCCGCGCGCATGGCGGTGGAAGAGAGGCGCGGACAATTCCTGCTCGAGCGCGCTCACCTGGCGCGAGACCGCCGATTGCGACAGACCGAGCTGCTCTCCCGCATGCGTGAAGCTGCCCGCCTCCGCGGCGGCATGAAACACCTTCAGCTTGTCCCAATCCATGTCTTGCAAATGGCGCCGCCCCACGACGCCTCCCCTCATTCGGCCGCGGCGCGATGCCCCGCCTGAGCGGCGAGAAACCGCTCCGCTTCGAGTGCGGCCATGCAACCCATGCCGGCTGCGGTGACGGCTTGTCTGTAGACATCGTCGGTCACGTCGCCGGCGGCGAACACCCCCGGAACCGATGTGGCCGTGGAGTGCGGCGCCGTCTGGACGTAACCGGACGGTTTCAATTTGAGCTGCGTGCTGACGAGCTCCGTCGCCGGGCTGTGTCCGATGGCGATGAACACGCCGTCCGCCGGAATCTTCGTCTCCTGGCCCGTCTTGACGTTTTTCAGCCGGACATGTGTGACCTTGCGCGGGTCGGTCGTCCCCAGGATTTCCTCCACAATCGTGTCCCAGATGACCGTGATCTTGGGATTCTTGAACAGGCGCTCCTGCAGGATCCGCTCCGCGCGGAGGGTGTCCCGCCGGTGCACGAGCGTGACCTTGGAGGCGAATCTGGTGAGAAACAGCGCTTCCTCGACCGCGGTATTGCCGCCGCCGACCACCACCACCTCCTTGTCGCGATAGAAGAATCCGTCGCAGGTGGCGCAGGCGGAGACACCGTAGCCCTTGAAGGCCTGCTCGGACGGAAGGCCGAGCCAGCGCGCCTGCGCGCCGGTGGCGAGGATCAGCGCCTCGGCGAAATAGAGGTCCCCGGAATCGCAGGTCAGCCGGAACGGCCGCTGGGACAGATCGATCGCCGTGACGTGGTCGAAGACGATCTTGGCGCCGACGTGCGCGGCCTGCTTCTCCATCTGCTCCATGAGCCAGGGCCCCTGGATCACGTCGGCGAAGCCGGGATAGTTCTCCACGTCGGTGGTGATGGTGAGCTGTCCCCCGGGCTGGACGCCCTGGATGAGCACCGGCTCAAGCAGCGCGCGCGCGGCGTAAATCGCGGCGGTGTAACCGGCCGGACCCGACCCCACGATGACGACCTTGCTCGAAATGGACTGTGGCATGACAAGATCCTCGCGCAGGCGGGGAAAGGTCCCCGGACGCGCGGGAATGTATGCTGAGGGACCAGCTATGCAAGCTATGCAATACACGCGTCGGCCGTTCTTTCAACAGAACGAAGCCCGAAAAAACTGCGGCCATTCAGCGCGCATCACGGGAGAATGAGCGGGCTGGCACACGCATGGCGCGAACCAGCGCAGGCCTTTTATTGTACAGGCGGGTGCCGGAGGGCCTGCAGGCCTTCCTGGTCCACCCCGGGGGCCCGTTCTGGCAGAGGAAGGATTTGGGTGCCTGGTCCATCCCCAAGGGCGAGGTGGAGCCCGGGGAGGACGAGCTTGCGGCCGCGATTCGCGAATTCGCCGAAGAGACCGGTATCTCGGTCACGGGCGAGTTTTCCCCGCTGGGGGATCTGAGGCAGGCCGGGGGCAAGCGCGTCGTCGCCTGGGCCGTTCGGGGGGATGCCGACCCGGCGGCGATCCGAAGCAGCACCTTCGAACTCGAATGGCCGCCCCGCTCCGGACGGCGCGAGCGATTTCCCGAGGTCGACCGCGCGGCCTGGTTCGACCTTGCGACCGCGCGGCTCAAGATCCTGAAAAGTCAGCAGCCTTTTCTCGACCGCCTGGCGGCTCTGACGGCGGCGCGAGAGGGGGGCGGCGGCTCGGTCTGACAATTGCGGCCCTTCGGCCCTTGCGCCCTCTTGCGGGTCGCGTCACAAATCCTCGGACCAAGGACGGAAAAGCGGGATCAGCGGTGGCGACTTTCAAGGCGATCCGCATCGACAAGGGCGACCCGGGGCAGACCGTCGCCCTGACCGACTTCGACGAGGCCGACCTGATGGACGGTGACGTCACCGTCCGCGTCGAGTGGTCCACGCTCAATTACAAGGACGGGCTGGCGCTCACCGGGAAAGCGCCCGTGGTGCGCCGCTGGCCCATGATTCCCGGCATCGACTTCGCCGGCACGGTGGAAGCTTCGAGCCACCCCGCCTGGAAGCCCGGCGACCAGGTGATCCTCAACGGCTGGGGCGTCGGCGAGACCCATCTCGGCGCCTATGCGGAAAAATGCCGGGTGAAGGGCGACTGGCTGATCGCCCTGCCGGCCGGCATGAGCGGGCGCGAAGCCATGGCGATCGGCACGGCCGGCTACACCGCCATGCTCGCGGTGATGGCGCTGGAGCGCTACGGCGTGCGGCCGGAGCAGGGCCCCGTCATCGTCACCGGCGCGGCTGGCGGCCTCGGCTCCGTCGCGGTGGCCTTGCTGTCGAGGGCCGGCTTTGAGGTCCTGGCGTCGACCGGGCGGCCGCAGGAGGCAGACTATCTGCGGAGCCTGGGGGCGAGCGAGATCGTGGAGCGCGCCGAGCTGTCCAACCCGGCCCGGCCGCTCGGGCGCGAGCGCTGGGCCGGGGGCGTCGACACGGTGGGCTCCCACACGCTCGCCAACGTGCTGTCGATGACCCGCTACGGCGGGGCGGTCGCCGCCTGCGGACTCGCCGGCGGCATGGACCTGCCGACGACGGTCGCGCCCTTCATCCTTCGCGGCGTCTCGCTTCTCGGCATCGATTCGGTCATGTGCCCCAAGCCGAAGCGGGAGGAGGCGTGGAGACGCTTGGCTTCGGAGCTCGATCGCGCCAAACTCGCCGCCATGACGAGGGAAATCGGCCTTGACGACGTCATCGCGGCCGGCCGGGACATCGTCGAGGGCCGGGTTCGCGGTCGAATCGTGGTCAAGATCGGGTAAACGCGTTCAGGATTTGGCGACGAAGATTCGGCATAGTCGCGTCGCGAAGTCAGAACGGGGGATGGACATGTTTGCGTCGCGTTTGGCGTTGGTGGTCGCGGCGCTTCTCCTCGCGGCGCCCGCGCTGGGCGGGGAGATGACGCCCGAGCATGCGCGACGCTTCGTCGTCGGCAAGCTGTTTTCCTACACCTGCTTCGAGGGGACGACCGGGGCAGGCCGCGTCCTCCCCGACGGATCGGTCGTCGGCACCATTCAGTTCCAGGGTGCGGGGCCGGTGCGGCGGGCGGCGCTGCCGGCAGGGACCCTGCAGGTCAAGGGCGAGAAGGTGTGCGCCACCGTGAAGGGACTGCCCTTCCAGCCCTGCTTCAACCTCGAACAGACCAGCGACAAGAGCTTCCGCGGCTCGATCTCCGGCTTCGGCTTCGCCTATTGCGACTTCGTGCACCAGGGCCGCGGCCGCGCCCAGTTCGCCCGCTCGGTCTCCCGCCATCACAACAAACCGGTCGCGCTGCGCTCGAGCATCACCGAGTGACCGCCGCGCCGGGCGATGAAGGCCGCCGCCCGTCCCCGCCGCAGGTCCCATGGGGCCTGCCCGCGCGGCGCGCGAAAGTCCGACGGCCGTAGGAAGCCGTGACGGCGAGCCTTCAAGCCTCCCGCCGGATCGCGCTTTCGTGCCAGCGCCGCAGGACGAGGTGGGAGATCGTGCTCGTCAGGACGAAGATCGCGATCCCGCTCGCCGAGACGAGAACGAGCGCCGCGAACATGCGCGGGATCTGCAGCCTGTAGCCGGACTCGAGAATGCGATAGGCGAGACCGGACGCTCTGCCCCCCGTCCCGGCGACGAACTCGGCGACGACGGCGCCGATCAGCGCGAGTCCGCCGGAGATCTTCACCCCGCCTAGAAAATAGGGCAGCGCAGCGGGCAGGCGCAGATAACGCAGCGTCTGCCAGCGGCTCGCGCGGTAGAGCCGGAACAGGTCGACCAGGTTGTGGTCGGCGGAGTTGAGCCCCAGGATCGTGTTGGAGAGGATCGGGAAGAACGCGACGATCCACGCGCAGATCAGCAGCGACAGGTTGATGTCCCCGACCCAGATGATGATCAGCGGCGCAATTGCGACGATGGGCGTCACCTGGAGGATCACCGCGTAAGGAAACAGCGACTTCTCCAGCCACTTCGACTGCGTGAACAGGATGGCGAGCGCGACGCCCACCACCACGGCCGCGATCAGCGCCGCAAAGGTGATGCGGAGCGTGATCAGCAGCGACTGCGACAGCGTTCCCCAATCCTGGACGATCGTCTGGGCAATCAGCACCGGCCCCGGCAGAATGTAGGGCGGGATGGCCTTGATCCGGACGATCGCCTCCCACAAGGCGAGCGCCAGAACGCCGATGACGATCGGCGCGATGACGCCCGGCCAGGCGCTCACCGCAAGGCCGAGCACGCGGCGCTCCTCGGCGAGGCCGGGCCGCGCCTCGGCGTCGAAGCCGTGCTGGGGCGCGGCGGAGGGCGATGCGAGGGGCGTATCGGTCATTGCATGATCGCCCGCTTGAGGGTTTCGGACGCGACCCGACAGAGATGGGCATATTCGGCCGAGGTGCGAAAGAGGTCGTCGCGCGGATAGGGCGCGTCGTTGGCGAGGTCCGCCATGACGCGACCCGGGCGCGCCGCCATGACGACGATGCGCTGGGAGAGATAGACCGACTCGAAGACCGAATGGGTGACGAACAGGACGGTCAGCCGATGCCGCCACCACAGCGCCAAAAGATCGTCGTTGAGGCGATGGCGCGTGATCTCGTCGAGCGCCGCGAAGGGTTCGTCCATCAGCAGGATCCGGGGCCGTGTCACGAGCGCCCGGGCGATCGAAACGCGCATCTTCATGCCGCCGGAGAGCTCGCGCGGATAGGCCTTCTCGAAGCCCTTGAGCCCGACCAGTTCGAGCATCTCCAGCGCACGGCTTTCTGCCTCCGGCTTGGGAACGCGCGCGAGCGTGAGCGGCAGCATCACGTTGCGAAGGGCGTTCGCCCACGGCATCAGCGTCGGGTCCTGGAAGACGAAGCCGATGTCGGGCCGCGCCCCGCCGGTCGCGCCGGGGCTTGCGTCCGGGCACGCGCTCGGCCACTCGACCGTGCCGGCGCTCGGCTCGGTGAGCCCGGCGATGATGCGCAGAAGAGTCGATTTCCCGCACCCGGACGGTCCGAGCAGGCTCGCGAACTCGCCGGGCGCAAGGTCGAGGCTCGCGCCGCGAATGGCGAGCGTGCCCGTGGCGAATTGTTTGGATACGTTGCGGAGCGAGACCAGCGGGCGGCTCGCCTGCCGCGCCGCATCCGCCGTCCGACCCGCAACCGACACATAATTCACGCGCCTGGACCCTTGTGGCTGAAACGGAGGCTCGAGGCCGCACCGGACCGCTCGCGCGATGCGCCGCTTGCGGCGTCGCGGGAGCGCCTCCATCGCGCGCATGATACGGCAAAGACCATTGCGCTCAACGAGAGATACGGTGCAGCCGCGGCGTTATAAGACCTGCAAGGGCTTGTGTCGCCTTGGCGCGATCCGCCGCCGCGCGCTATGAACCCGCCCGCACGCTTGGGCCGCGGCCGGCCTCGCAGGGGCAAGCGAGGCCGGGGGCGCCGGCGCGCGACGAGTGTCCTTCCGCTTCCGCGGACAAGCATTCGGTCGTTCGGCGAATTCTTCGGCCGGGAAGGCAGCAATGCGGAAGACATAGATGCGGAAAACCTACTGGAGCGAGCTCGCCACCACGGATTTCGCCGGCCTTGACCCCGAGACCACCATTGCGGTGCTGCCGGTCGCGGCGATGGAGCAGCACGGCCCGCACCTCGCCGTTTCCACCGATACGGTCATTGCCGAAGGCATGATCGCCGAGGTGCTCAAGCGCCTTCCCGCGGACCTCTCGATTCTCGTCCTGCCGACCCAGACGATCGGCAAGTCGGACGAGCACATCCGCTCGCCGGGCACGTTGACGCTGACCGCCGAGACGGCCATTCGCGCCTGGACAGAAATCGGCGAGTCGGTGCACCGGGCGGGCCTTCGCAAGCTCGTGATGGTCAATTCGCACGGCGGCAATGTCGACGTGCTCAACATCGTCGCGCGCGACCTGCGCGTGCGCCTGAACATGCTGGCGGTGACGTGCTCTTGGAACCGCTTCGGCCGTCCGCCGGGGCTCTTTTCCGACGAGGAGGCGGCCGTCGGCATCCACGGCGGCGACCTCGAGACCTCGCTGATGCTCTACTTCCGCCCCGATCTCGTGCGGATGGAGCGGGCGCAGAACTTCGCGCCCGCAACGATCGGCATCGCGAAGGAGTTTGCGCATCTGCGCCCCACGGGAGCGACCGCCTTCGGCTGGATCGCGCAGGACCTGCATCCCACCGGAGCGGCGGGCGACGCCACGCGCGCGAGCGCCGAAAAAGGCCGAGCCACCGCCGAATATCAGGCGCTCGAATTCATCAAACTGCTGCGGGACGTGAAGAACTTCTCGCTCTCGCGGCTGGCGTAACCGGCGTTCAGCCGGCCTTCGCCGCGGGCTGGGTGAGGCGCACGGGCTCTTGCCCGTAGAGGTGATCAAGCTCGCGATAGTCCGGCAGCGTCGTGTCGACGGCGGCCCCGGCGACGACGACGACGCGGTCGGATTGCGGGCGCGCGACGAGCTCGTGCACGGTTCTCGCCCGCGTGAGCACGAGATCGGCCGCGGCGCCGGCGGCGAGGTGGCCGCCGCCCGGAAGCCCCATAATCTCGGCGGACGCCGGTCCGAGCATCCGCAGCCAGGGCCGGTCCGAATGGTCGAGGTGCAGGATGCGGACCGCCTCGCGAAACACTTCGAGCATGTCGAGATCGCCGTAGGCGTAAAACGGGTCGCGCGCATTGTCGCTCGCGATCGCCACCGGAACGCCTGCCGCGTCGAGTTCGTGCAGCGGTGCGACGCCGCGCAGACGCGGCGTGCGGCCGGCCCGCCGGTCCTGCAGATAGAGGTTGCACATGGGCAGCGACACGACCGCGATGCCGGTCTCGACCAGCCGGCCGATCACGCGGTCGCGCTCCTCGTCGGGCGCGAGCGCGAGCGAGCAGCAATGGCCGGCGACGATGCGGCCCTTGAAGCGATGGCGCTCGGCCGCGCGCGCGATGCATTCCAGGCTGCGGGCCTCCGGCGAGCAGCTCTCGTCGACATGGAAATCGAGGTCGAGCCCGTTCGCCGCCGCGGCGGCGAAGATGCGGTCGAGCGCAAGCTCGAGCTTCGGCCCCGGCTTGTCCCCGAGGAACGTGACGCCGCCGAGCACGCCCCCGTAGCGCGCGACGGTGTGGACGACGGAGCGGAACTGGGGCTCGTCGTCCACCGCGAGATCGAACGGGAACAGCGCGACCGCCTGCAGCGCGATGCGGTCCTTCCAAGCCCCGCGCAGCTCGGCGAAGACCGGCCAGGTGATCGCGGTTTGCTTGCCGATCGAATCGAGATGGGTGCGGATTGCGCCCGTCCCGTGCGCGAAGGCGCAGCGCAGGGCAAAGTCCATGCGGGCGAGAACGTCCTCGGCATCCCACCGACTTTCTCGATCCAGCGCTGCGGCGTCGAGCGCCCCGCCGAAGGTCCCGTCCGGGTTGGGGCTGCGCGGCCAGATGTGGCTTTTGTCGAGATGGGTATGCACGTCCACGAATCGCGGCAGCGCCAGGCCGTCGCGCAGGTCGACGGCGGGCAGGTCCCTGCCGGCCGGAAAGCCGCCGGGCGCGCCCAGATAGGCGATGCGCCCGCGATCGACCACGATCTCGCAGGCGGCCAACCGGTCCGGCCCGGCGGCCGGCGCGAGGGCCGGCGCGAGCTCCGCGGGCACGCGGGCGTTGATGATGCGATAGGTCGGTGCGCGTGGAATGGTGACGAAGCCGTGGGACACGGGCTGCTCTGCGGGGTCGCGCGCTATCGCGCCTTGCGCTGATTCTGCGGCAACGCAGCTTAAATCACAGGCCGGCCGAGCGATCGACTCCGGCGCCGCGCCGCCCCGCAAGAAGCCCGACGCCAGATCGAACCGAACGGACAGGTTGTGCTTGATTCGGCAGGCCGGGGCGCTCGCTGACGGCGGGAATCGGCGGCGCCGCCGCCGTGGGCGGCCGGCATGGTGCTGCCGGACAGGATTGAACTGTCGACCTCTCCCTTACCAAGGGAGTGCTCTACCACTGAGCTACGGCAGCAGGTGGCGGGCCATGGCCCCGCCGCGAGGCGCGGCGACAATGGAGGCGATGCTTGCCACAAGGGCCAGGACGGCGCAAGCAGAAGCGCACATCACGAATCGGCCCGGATAGGCTGCTCGCCATGACGGACGATGACAAGGCCCGGCGCAAAGCGGAGCGCGAACAGCGGCTGCGGAAGGCGTTGCGCGAAAACCTACGCCGGCGCAAGATTCAGGCGCGCGCTCGCGCGGCAAAGGAGTCGCACCGATCGGAGGCCGATGGGGCGACGGAGGAGGACCAAAGCCTTCGAGGGGAGGATTAGGGGCCTTCCTGCCACCCGACTTTCGCCGTATTCGCCCTGCCGTGTGGGGCCGGAGCGTTTTCCGGGAGGCGGACGGCTCCCTTTCCGCCCCGCGCACGCCCGCAAGACCTCGACGCCCGCCCATTCGACCTGAAACGCACGTTCGGAACCGGCCGCCGCCGGCTCCGCCGCAAGGGACCCAGCAGATGGATCGCATTCGTATCACCGGCGGCCGCCCGCTCACCGGAACCATTCCGATCTCGGGCGCAAAGAATGCGGCCCTGCCGTTGATGATCGCGAGCCTGCTGACCGAAGAGACGCTCACCCTTGAGAACGTGCCCCGCCTTGCCGACGTGGCGCTGCTGCAGCGCATTCTCGGCAATCACGGCGTCGACATCACGGTGCCGGGCAAGCGACCGGGCGACGGGCAGTATCAGGGGCAGACCCTGCAGATTTCGGCCGCCCGCATCGTCGACACCACCGCGCCCTACGAACTCGTCTCGCGCATGCGGGCGAGCTTCTGGGTGCTGGCGCCGCTGCTCGCCCGCGTGGGGGAAGCGCGCGTGTCGATGCCGGGCGGCTGCGCGATCGGCACCCGGCCGGTCGATCTGTTGCTGATGGCGATGGAGCGGCTGGGCGCGGAGATCGACATCGAGGGCGGCTATGTCGTCGCGCGCGCGCCGCGCGGCCTGCGCGGGGCCGAAATCGTCTTTCCCAAGGTCACCGTCGGCGGCACTCACACGGCGCTCATGGGCGCGGTGCTCGCGCGCGGCACCACCGTCATCGAGAATGCCGCGCAGGAGCCTGAAATCGTCGATCTCGCCGCCTGTCTGACGAAGATGGGCGCCCGCATCACCGGGGCCGGCACTCCGCGCATCGTCGTCGAGGGCGTGACGCGGCTTTCAGGCGCCCGCCACACCGTCCTGCCGGATCGCATCGAAGCCGGCACCTACGCGATGGCGGTCGCGATGACGGGCGGCGACGTCCTGCTGGAGGGCGCGCGGCCCGACCTCATGCAGGCTGCGCTCGACGTGCTCGTGCAGGCGGGCGCCGAGGTGTCCGCGAACAATGCCGGCATTCGCGTTTCGCGGAACGGCGCCTGGCTCGAGCCCGTCACGGTAGCCACGGCCCCTTTCCCCGGCTTCCCGACGGACCTGCAGGCGCAGCTCATGGCGCTGATGGCGCGGGCGAAGGGGTCGTCGCGCATCACCGAGACGATCTTCGAGAACCGCTTCATGCATGTGCAGGAGCTGGTTCGGCTCGGCGCCCATATCCGGCTGGAGGGGGACACGGCGATCATCGACGGCGTCGAGCGTCTGAAGGGCGCGCCCGTGATGGCGACCGACCTGCGCGCCTCGGTATCGCTCGTCATCGCCGGGCTCGCCGCGGAGGGCGAGACGGTCGTCCACCGCGTCTATCACCTCGACCGCGGCTTCGAGCGGCTTGAACAGAAGCTCGCCGCCTGCGGCGCCGCGATCGAGCGCCTGAGCGGCTGATCGTTTCAAGCGGGCGCGCAGAAGGTAACGAGCCGCCCTCCATTCCCGCGGGCCGCCCCCACCGCAGACTCACCGCAGAAGGACCGGCCGCCCCTGCCCGCCGCTACCAGCGCGCATAGCCACGCCAACGGTGCCGATGGCCCCAGCGATGGTGCCGGAAGCGTGAGCCCCAATGGACCCGCCGGTGATAACCCCAATAGGGCGTGTAGTAGGACGGCGCCCCATAGTAGACGGGACCACCGTAATAGTAGGGCTCGGAGTAGTAGGGGTAGTAGTCATAGCGCGGTGCAAACGCGCTGATCGCCGCCGCGCCGATGATGCCGGCCGCAAGGCCCGCGACCAGGGCGCCGCCGTGACCGTAGTGACGGCCGCGCCAGCGCACGCTCGTCACAGCGCCCGGCAGTGCGTCGGTCGCCGCCTTCAGCCCCGTGGCGCTTCCCGCGGTCACCGGGGCCGCGAGGCCGGCGTTCGGCAGGCTTATCGTCAGCGCGCCCGCGAAGCCGAAGGCAAGCGCCGTATTCCTGAAGCCGATAGGCATGATCTCGATCCTCTTCATCGCGCCTGCGGCGGGGGCACGCGCGGCCTCGCGCCTCGCGCCCTTCTCCGCGCCGAAGGCGGATTTGCCTGCAAGGAACGGACAACAGAGACGGCCGGTTCCGCGCCGGGCGGGCTTGTGCGGTAAAATAAAGTTGTCCCGCAAAGGCGTAGGCGGCGAGGCGGCGCACGCTGCTGCGGCGCAACCGGCGGCGCCTTCGAACTTCAGCCGGCTTCGCGGATCTTCACCGCGGCTTCGAGGTCGACGGAGACGAGCTGCGAGACGCCGCGCTCCGCCATGGTCACGCCGAAGAGGCGGTTCATGCGCGCCATGGTGATCGGATTGTGCGTGATGGTGATGAACCGCGTTTCCGTCTGCCGCGCCATCTCGTTGAGCAGATCGCAGAAGCGTTCGACGTTGTGGTCGTCGAGCGGCGCGTCGACTTCGTCCAGCACGCAAATCGGCGCCGGATTGGTGAGAAAGACGGCGAAGATCAGCGCGAGAGCCGTCAGCGCCTGCTCGCCGCCCGAGAGCAACGACAGCGACTGCGGGCGCTTGCCCGGCGGCCGCGCGACGATGTCGAGTCCCGCCTCGAGCGGATCTTCGCTCTCGATCAGCTTCAGCTCGGCCTCGCCGCCGCCGAAGAGCGTCGTGAAGAGCCGCTTGAAGTGACCGTTGACGACCTCGAACGAAGCGGTGAGCCGCTCGCGCGCCTCGCGATTGAGATTCTGGATGCCCTGCCGCAGGCGCTTGATCGCTTCGATGAGATCGTTGCGTTCGGCGGTGAGCGTCGCGTGCTGCGCCTCGACCTCGCGCAGCTCTTCCTCCGCCCGCAGGTTCACGGCGCCGAGGCGCTCCCGCTCGCGCCGCAAGCGTTCGAGATCGGCTTCGACGGCGGTGACGTCGGGCAGGCTCGCGCCCTCCTCGAGGTCGGCGAGCAGGGCAACGCGCTCGGGCTCGACCTCCAGCACTTCCACGATCTCGCGCGCGATCTCGGCAAGGCGCGTCTTGGCCGCCTCGAAGCGTTCCTCGGCGCGTGCGGCCTCTTCGCGCGCCGCGCTCAAGGCCTCCAGCGCCGCGCGGGCCGCGGCATCGGCCTCCGCCTGCGCCTGCTCGCCGGCGCTGAGCTGATCGCCCGCGGCGCGGCGCGCCGCCTGAGCCGCTTCGATCTCGTCGATGAGCGACCGCCGCCGCGCCGCCAACAGGACCGGCGCTGCGTCGAGCTCTTCGCGCTCGCGCCGCGCCTCGGCTTCGCGCGCCTCGATGGTGGCGATGTGATCCCCGGAGTTCTGCCGGCGCTCGATCCAGGCGGCGCGCTCGGATGCGATGGCCTTCAGGCGCCGCTCGGCGTGCTCCAGCTCGCGCGCGAGCGTCTGCGCTTCCGAGCGGATTTCCGCCAGCGCGGCGCGACGGTTCGTCGCCTCGGCGCGGGCGGCGGCGAGCTCCTGCTCCAGCGCGCCGGCGCCGGGGAGGGATTCGAGCGCCGCCCGGGTCTGATCGACGACGGCCGCGACCTCGTCGCGATTCTGGCGCAGCCGCGCCGCCGCCTCGGTGACGGCGGACAGCCGAGCCGTGATGCGCGCGAGCTCCCGTTCGGCGGCGGCATGGGCGGCGCGCGCCGCTTCGACCTCCTGCTGGCGCTTGCGCCGCGCGGCACGGGTCTCGGCCTCGACGGCGGCGGCGGCCGCGGCCTCGGCCTGGGCCTGCTCGACCGCCGCACGCTTCGCGCTCACGTCCGCCTGAGCGGCTTCGAGCTCCTTGCGGACGTCGGCGAGGCGGTTCTTCTGCGCGAGGCGCCGCACGGCGGCCGTCGGCGCGTGCGCGGCGGCCGCATAGCCGTCCCACCGCCACAGATCGCCCTCGCGCGAGACGAGGCGCTGCCCGGGCTTGAGCAGGGTCGCGATCCGCGCGCCCTCGGACCGCTCGACGACGCCGATCTGCGCCAGGCGGCGGGCGAGCTCGGCCGGCGCCCTGACATATTTCGACAGCGGCTCCACCCCTTCGGGCAGCGCCGGATCCGAGGGGTCGATCGGCGAGCCTCCCCAGCGCTCGGGCGCGGCGGGATCGATCGGCGCATTGATGTCGTCGCCGAAGGCCGCGCCGAGCGCCGCCTCGTAGCCTTTCTCGACCGTGATGAGATCGAGCGCGGGCGGCCACATGCTCGGGGTGTCGGCCTGGAGCACCTTGGTCAAGGTGCGCGCTTCGGTCTCCAGTTCCGCGATGCGGCGCTCGGCGGCGCCGAGCGGCTTGCGCGCGGCTTCCAGGGCTTCCCGAGCCGCCGCGTGGCGCTCCTCGGCGGCATGCGCGGCCGCTTCCGCCTCGGCCACCCCGGCCTCGGCCGCCTCGATCGCGGCGGCGAGCTGCGGAAGATTGGGACCGCGCTCGCGCTCCGCGGTCAACTGCTCCGTCTCCTTGGCGACGGACGCCAGTTCCCGGTCGAGTCGCTCGAGCCGCTGGGCATTCTCGCGCAGCGAGCGCTCGAGCTGGTTGCGCCGCGCCGAAAGGTCGGCGAGCGCCGCCGTGCGATCCGAAAACTCCTTCTCGGCGGCGGCGAGCGCGGCCTCCGCCTCGCCCACCCGCGCGGCGACGTCCTTCTGCCGCTCCTCGCCGCGGACGGCCGCCTCACGCAAGGCGGACTCCTCGGCCGCCAGCCGTTCGAGCGCCGCTTCGGCGTCCGCGGCGAGCCGCCGTTCGCGCGCAATGTCCTCGGCGAACTGGGCGAGCCGCCGGTCGAGATCGGCGATGCGCTCGCGCGCCCGCGCCTCTTCGCGGTCGAGGGTGTCGCGGGCGGCGACAAGGCGTTGCAGAGCCGCGGCGGCCCGCGCCTCGGCGTCCCGCAGCGCCGGCAGCGCGGCGGCCGCATTGGCCTGGGCCACGGCCGCTTCCGTCTGCACGGCGGTGCGCTCGGCGACGAGGCGGACGGCGAGATCGCGCGCGCGCTCGCCGTCGACCACCGCCTTCTTGGCGGCGACGTAGCGCAGGTGGAACAGCGTCGCTTCCGCCTTGCGCACCTGCGCCGAGACGGCCTTGTAGCGCACCGCCTGGCGGGCCTGCCGCTTGAGGCTCTCGATCTGCCCGGCGAGCTGACCGATGACGTCCTCGAGCCGTTCGAGGTTGTGCTCGGCCGCCTTCAACCGCAGCTCCGCCTCGTGTCGCCGCGCATGCAGGCCGGCCACGCCCGCGGCCTCTTCGAGCACGCGGCGGCGCGCCTGAGGCTTGGCCTGCACGATCTCGCCGATGCGCCCCTGGTGCACCAACGCCGGCGAGCGCGCGCCCGTCGAGGCGTCGGCGAACAGAATCTGCACGTCGCGCGCGCGGACCTCGCGGCCGTTCACGCGGTAGGTCGACCCCGCCTCGCGCTCGATGCGGCGAGAGACTTCGAGCGTATCGAACTCGTTGAAGGCGGCCGGCGCCGTGCGCTCCGAGTTGTCAATGGTCAGCACCACCTCGGCGGTGTTGCGGGGCGGGCGATTGGTGGAGCCGGAGAAGATGACATCGTCCATGTCGGCCGCGCGCATCGCCTTGTGCGACGACTCGCCCATCACCCAGCGCAGCGCTTCGACCAGATTGGACTTGCCGCAGCCGTTGGGGCCCACCACGCCGGTCAGGCCGGGCTCGATCGGCACATCGGTCGGTTCGACGAACGACTTGAATCCGATGAGGCGCAGGCGCGTCAGCTTCATCGCTCGGCCTCGGCGCGCGGCGGCGCGCGGAAGGAAAGGTTCCCTCCGCGGGCGATCGGAAGCTCATACCCGGCGCGAATCACTGGCGTCTTCGGCATCGCGCGGGAGAATGACGGAAACGGCGCCCCGCGGGCAACCGGGCGTGTGGAGTTTTCGCACCGAAGATGAGGCCGTGGCGGACCGGCCTTGAGGCCGTTCGCAGGCACGAGGCCCTTGCCGGGGCCCTTCCGGCGCGGGCGCCCCGAAGGCCGCGCAACGCCGCGCCCGCGGCGCGGTCTCGAGCCGGGGGAATTCGCAGGTCAGCTCTTCAGATACGGCTGAATCTGCTTTTCCAGCTCTTCGATCGTCATGGCGCCGCGGAAGATCTTGCCGTTGACGAAGAAGGTCGGCGTGGAATTGACGCCGAATTTCTGCGCGGCGCGCTGGCGAACCTCCTCGAGATCGTCGAGCAGCTTCTGGTTGGACAGGCACTGTTCGAAGCTCTGCTCCGTGAAGCCCGCCTCCTTGGCGATGGCGAACAGCGGCGGAATCGGGTTCTGCACGAAGGCCCAATCCTTCTGCTGCTGGAACAGCTTCTCGACCAGGGGAAAGTACTTGTCCTCGCCGGCACAGCGCGCCAGCATGAAGGCGCCGGCGGCGAGCGGGTCCAGCGGGAATTCACGCAGGATGTAGCGCACCTTGCCGGTGTCGATATAGCGCGACTTGAGCACCGGATAGGTGGTCGTGTGGAAATGGGCGCAGTGGCTGCACGTCATCGAGGCATATTCGATGATGGTCACTGGCGCGTTGGGGTCGCCCAACGCCTTTTCCGCCAGCGGCCCGGGCTTCAGCAGCTCTTCCATCGTGGGGACCTGGGCGTGGGCCTCGCCCAACCACTGAAGCCCGGCGAACTGTCCGCGCGCCGTGGCGACAGCACCGATGGCCAGCGCCGAAGCGCTGAGCAGAAACCCGCGACGTGTGATCACGACAAAAGTCCTTGGCTTCGAGAACCCCGCAGGGCAACGTCGCTATCCTGATACGTCGAATGTGGCAATGGTGCGTTGAGCCCGCAACCCGAAAGGCCCGGGAAGGCGCTCGACGGGAACCTGGTGCGGGAGGCCGCCCTCAAAGGGGAACGTCATACAATCGCATGTGGAATGCATGGGTAAACGTAGCCCATTCCGAGGCGGCCCAATCCGGTGTAAATCCGAGACCAGCGATCGGGGGGGAGGGCTGATGTCCGAAGGGCAGAAGCGCCTGGAGGCCATGCGTCGGAACCCGCAAGGCGACGGGCGGATTGAGGACGTGAAAGTCGTATGTAGGGCCTACGGCATCAGCTTCACTCCTCCCAATCATCCAAGCCAAGAAACAATCCTGACCGTACCATTTGCGAGACCCATTAAGGCGGTCTACAAAAGAAAGCCCGTAAAGCTCGTAGATGCGGTCCAAGGAGCCGTCCCGGCTGAAAAGGCCGGAAGATAAGGCGAAGGGGAGCAATTCAGAGGGCCAGAGCCTTGGGTCGTCAGATCCCCGAACCCACGCGAGAGCTCCTGCGCGCCTAGCAACTCGACTGGCTTACGTTCAAATCCCCCTCACCTCGAAAAACCGTCGAGGAAGCGCGCGTCGAGGCCGTCGAATAATCATCGGCGCTTGATGGCCGCGCCGAGGCGCGCGAGCGCATCGCGCAGCCCGGGGTCGTCGATGGCGCCGAGGCTCGCGGCGACCTGCGCGGTCTCGGCCGGGCTCGGGGCCGGAGGCCGGACCTTCCGCGGCCGGCGCGCGAGCGGCGCCTGGCGGATGGCGATGCGCGCGACCGCCCGCCAGCCGAAATAGCGGTTGATCCGCTCCAAGATGACAGGCGCAAGGTGCTGCACCTCGATGGCCGCCGGCCCCTCGACCCGAAGCACGAGGGTGGCCGGCTCGGAGGCGTGCTCGCCCCCGCCTCGCGGCCATTGCAGCTTGAGCGGTTCCGCAAGCTGCGCGACGTCGTCGCCGACGATCTCGGCCCAATGGGTGACGATGTCGCCCGAGGCGAACCCTTGGCGGGCGAAGACGTCGCCCAGGCAGGGACCCACGAATTCGGCGAGCGGGCGCGCGAAGGTTCTGCCGGGCTTGTTCATGGGGATCGGCTCTGGCAATCGCTCCGCCATGACCGTATCAGGCAGGCGCGCGCGGCAAAAGAAGGAGACCCCGTTTGGCGCAGGCGCCGCGCCTCCGGCGAAGCGCGAGAGCGGCGCGCGGGCGGAGGGCGCGCCCCCGCGGGCCGCCCTCTTCGAGCGGCAGGACGGGTCGCCTCTTCGACAATCGGCCGATTCGGCCCGCGCGGCGGCTCGCCGCGAGCCCGACGCGGCCGCGCTGCTCGACTGGTACGACCGGCACCGGCGGCGGCTGCCGTGGCGCGCGCCGCCGGGCGAGAGGGCGGAGCCCTACCGGGTCTGGCTGTCGGAGATCATGCTGCAGCAGACCACCGTGAAGGCGGTGATTCCCTATTACGAGCGCTTTCTCGCGCGCTGGCCGCATGTCGGCGCGCTCGCCGCCGCCCCGCTCGAGGAGATTCTCAAGGAATGGGCAGGGCTCGGCTACTATGCGCGCGCCCGCAACCTGCATGCCTGCGCGAAGGCCGTGGCCGCGCGCGGGGGGCGCTTTCCGGACGACGAAGACGAATTGCGGGCGCTGCCCGGCATCGGCCCCTATACGGCGGCGGCCATTGCGGCCATCGCCTTCGACCGGCGCGCCGCGCCCGTCGACGGCAATGTCGAGCGCGTGATCGCCCGGCTGTTCGCGGTGGACGAGGAGCTGCCGGCCGCCAAGCCGCGCATCCGCGCCCTCGCCGCAAGCCTCACGCCCGCGAGCCGCTGCGGCGATTTCGCGCAGGCCATGATGGATCTCGGCTCGACCCTCTGCACGCCGAGGAAGCCTGCCTGCGCCACCTGCCCCTGGCGCGCCGCATGCGCGGCGCACCGGCGCGGCGATCCCGAGGCCTTTCCGCGCAAAGCACCGAAGGCCGGGGGCCGGACGCGACGCGGGGCGGCGTTCTGCGTCCTGCGCGGGGGCGCCGAGGTGCTGGTGCGGACGCGGCCTGCGCGCGGTCTGCTGGCCGGCATGAGCGAGGTACCCACCACGGATTGGAGCGTCGATTTCGACGAATCGGCGGCCCTCGCCGCCGCCCCCCGCCTCGGCGGACGCCGCGGCGGTGCGGCATCCGCCTGGCGACGGCTCCCCGGAGTCGTGGCGCACACGTTTTCGCATTTTCCGCTGGAGCTCGTCGTCTATGCCCGCGAGGTCGCGGGCGCGACGCCCGCTCCCGCAGGCATGCGCTGGGTGAGACTGGAAAGCCTCGAAGGCGAGGCCTTTCCGAGCCTCATGCGCAAGGTGATCGCCCACGCCCGGCGCGAGTGGCCGGAGTTTGCGCGCGCCGCGGCGCCTACTCGGCCGCAATCGCCATCTCGGCACGCATCTGCGCGCGCAGCGTGTCGATTGAGGTGAGCCCCTTGGGCGTCTCGACGTGCCAGAAGGTCCAGCCGTTGCACGCTTCGAGGCCCTGCGCCAACGCGCCGATGCGGTGGATGGAGCCGACGACGCCGCCGAGCGAGATCGCGCCGTCGGGGCGCACCAGGGCCGCGTAACGGCGGCGCGCATCGACGAGCCGCGTGCCGGCTTCGATGAGCCCGCATTCGACCAGCGCCGCGAACGGGATGCGCGGCGCCTCGCGCGCGGTGATGAAGGACGCGAGCGTCGGCTCCGGAAGCGGCTCGACGGCCGCGATTCGGCGCTCGGCGGCGGCCGCATAGACCGGATCGCGCTCGATGCCGATGAAGCGCCGGCCGAGCCGCTTGGCGACGGCGCCGCTCGTGCCCACGCCGAAGAACGGATCGAGCACGACGTCGCCGGGACGCGAGGAGGCGAGAATGACGCGCGCGAGCAGCGCTTCGGGCTTCTGCGTCGGGTGCAGCTTCTTGCCGGAGTCGTCCTTCAGGCGCTCTTCGCCGGTGCAGAGCGGGATGAGCCAATCGGAGCGCACCTGCACATCGTCGTTGCCGGCCTTCAAGGCTTCATAATTGAAAGTGTATTTCTTGGCCGCGGAATCGCGCGCCGCCCAGATCAGCGTCTCGTGGGCGTTGGTGAAGCGGCGCCCGCGAAAATTCGGCATCGGGTTCGCCTTGCGCCAGATCACGTCATTGAGGATCCAGAACCCGAGATCCTGCATGATCGCGCCCACCCGGAAGATGTTGTGGTAGGAGCCGATCACCCACAAGGTCGCGGTCGGCTTCATGAGCCGGCGGCAGGCGATGAGCCAGGCGCGCGTGAAGGCGTCGTAGTGCTCGAAGCTCGCAAAGCGATCCCATTCGTCGTCGACGGCGTCGACGTGCGAATCGTCAGGCCGTTTGAGGTCGCCCCTGAGCTGGAGGTTGTAGGGGGGATCCGCAAAAACGAGATCGACCGAGGCCGGCGGCAGACGCGCCATCTCGACGATGCAGTCGCCGACCAGAATGCGGCCGGCCTCCGTCTGCTGAAACGAGCGGGGCGCCCTCTCGGACGCCCCGCGACGCGACACACCCATGATGCAGAGACTCTGAACTCAGGGCTGCGAAGTCGGCGACGCGAGACCTTCAACCGACGGGCCGCATCTTGGCGGGCGTCGGTAAAAAACGACTTAAATCCGAACGAATTTGCTGCGAGGACGGCGGCCCGCTCCGCGAGGCTGTCGGCCGTCCGTTTCTTCCCACAGTTTCGCGGAACGTGCAAAAGGGCCGCGGCCGACATGGACTTGGGGGCCCCCGTGGGAGAAGATCGAGGGCCGGGCGCGGCCAGGCAGGAGAGGTGAATGCGCTACGACGATTTCCGCCGCAGCGACGACATCGATGATCGGCGCGACGAGGCCGGTGGCGGCGGTTTCAGCGTGCCGGGCGGCCCCGGAGGCCTCGGCATCGGCACCGTGCTCGTGCTGGGTCTCCTCGGTTGGGCCCTCGGGATCGACCCGCGCCTGCTGATCGGCGGCGCGGAGATACTGAGCGGCGGCCACAGCACCTATCAGCAGCCCTTCGAGCCGCCGCGTTCCCGCAGGACGGCGGCGCCGAAGGACGAGATCGGCGATTTCGTCGCCGCCGTGCTGGGCGAGAACCAGGACCGCTGGCGCGAGATCTTCGCCAAATACAATCGCAGCTACCGCCGCCCGCGCCTTGTGCTCTTCAGCGGCGGCACCCTGTCGGCGTGCGGCATGGCGCAGTCGGCCATGGGCCCGTTCTACTGCCCGCGCGACGAGCAGATCTATCTCGACACGGCCTTTTTCAAGGACATCGAGACGCGGTTTCGCGGCTGCCAGGGCAAGTCCGCCTGCCGCTTCGCCCAGGCCTATGTGATCGGCCACGAGTTCGGCCATCACGTGCAGAATCTCCTCGGCATTCTTCCGAAGGTTCAGGAGATGCAGCGGGGCATGGACCGGGTCGAAAGCAACCGGCTGCAGGTGCGGGTCGAGCTGCAGGCGGACTGTTTCGCGGGCCTGTGGGCGCATCACGCGCGCGCCGCGCGCGAGCAGCAGAAGAAGCCCGATTTTCTTGAACCTGGAGACCTGGACGCGGCGCTTCAGACCGCGTCCGCCATCGGCGACGATACGCTGCAGAAGGCGGCCGGCCGCCGCGTCGTGCCGGACGCCTTCACGCACGGTTCCGCCGAGCAGCGCAAGCGCTGGTTCCTGAAAGGCTTCCAGAACGGCACGATCGACGCCTGCAACACCTTCAGCGCGTCCGCTCGACTTTAGCCGGGAGGAATGTTCTTAAGCGGAAGAAACAGTCGCGGACGGAAGGAACTCGGAATGCCGGGAATCGATGAGAGCCGCCCATTCGTTCCGCTCAGAATCGCGGTGCTGACGGTCTCGGACACGCGCAGCCTCGGCGACGACAAGTCCGGCGCGATCCTGGTCGAGCGCCTGGAGACGGCGGGGCACGTTCTCGCCGATCGCGCCATCGTGCCCGACGAGATCGAGGCGATTCGCACGCAGCTCAAGAAGTGGATCGACGATCCCGCGGTCGACGTCGTCATCTCCACCGGCGGCACCGGCTTCACCGGCCGCGACGTGACGCCGGAAGCCGCGGAGCCGCTGTTCGAGAAGCGCATGGAAGGCTTCGCGACGCTGTTTCACATGATCAGTTATCCGAAGATCGGTTCGTCGACGGTGCAGTCGCGCGCGACCGCGGGGCTCGCCAAGGGGACCTTCATCTTCTGTCTGCCCGGATCGCCCGGCGCCTGCCGCGACGCCTGGGACGAAATCCTCGTGCACCAGCTCGACTACCGCTACCGGCCGTGCAACTTCGTCGAGATCATGCCGCGGCTCGACGAGCACTTGCGCCGGCCGAAGGCGAAAGGGGCGACCGTTTGAAGGCGCGGCTCGAGGCGCGCCGTGGCGCCTTGCCGCGTCGCTGCGGCCCTGCATGCGGGCCGCGGAGTGACCATCCGCCAGGCCCGTGAGCTAGGCCGCGCGCACTTTTTCCAGGAACTCGTCGACCAGGCGCTTGAAGGATTCCGCCGACGACGCGGAGAGGGTCGACGCCGTGTCGACTCGGCCGGCGGCGGCGCGCGTGCGCTGCACGGCCGAGGCAAGTTGCTCCACCACCCCGGCGAGGTCGCGGGCCCAGGTGGCCGCCTCGTCGATGTTGCGGGAGATCAGCGCCGTCGTTTGCTGCTGCTGCTCGACGGCGGAGGCGATCGAGGTCGCCTGCGCCGTCGCCCGGCCGCTCGTCTCGGTGATGCTGCGGATGGCGCCGACGGCTTCGCCCGTGCGGTGGCGCACCTCGGCGATGCGGCCGGCAATCTCCTGCGTGGCCGTCGCGGTCTGGGCGGCCAGCGACTTCACCTCGCTCGCAACGATCGCGAAGCCGCGGCCGGCCTCGCCCGCCCGTGCCGCCTCGATGGTGGCGTTGAGCGCGAGCAGATTCGTCTGCCGCGCGACGGCGTCGATGAACGACGCGACGCTGCCGATGATCTCCGCCGTCTCGGCCAGCTCGCCGATCGTGTCCGATGCGAGCGCGGCCTTCTGCGCGGCCTCGCCGATCGCGCTCTCGGCCTGACCGAATCCCTGCGCCATGTTGCCGATGCAGCTCGCAAGCTCGTGCGAGGCGCTCGCGATCTGACCGACATTGCTCGACGCTTCCCGCGAAGCCGAGGTTGCGCTCTCCGCCCCGGCCTCCGTGTCGGCTGCGGCTCGCGTCAACTCCAGGGTGGCCGCGCGCATGGACACAACGGCCGCGTCGTTTTCCCGCAGCGCGGAAACCACGCTCGCCCGGAATTCCGCGATCGTGCTCTCGAGCCGCTGGCGGCGCAGGTCGCGTTCCGCCGCATCGCGCGCCCGCTCTTCCTCGAGCCGCTGCTTGGCGCGGGCGTTGTCGCGGAAGACTGCGAGCGCCGAGAAGATTGCGCCGATTTCGTCGTCGCTGGCCGCGGGCGGCACGGGCTCGGCGATGTCTCCGCGGGCGATGCGCGCAAGGGCCTCGATCGCCTGCCGCAACGGCCGGCGCACACCGAAATGCAGGACGAGCGCGCCCAGCGCACCCGTCAGCACGATGCCGGCGGCGAGCGCGCCGATGAGGGTGCGCCTCGCCTCGGCCGCACGACGGTCGAGCGCATCGGCCGCCTCCGCGGCCATTCTCTCGGCGACCTCGTCGGCTTTCAGGATCAGTTCCCTCATGCGCGCGGCGTGCTTCACCACGGCGACGAGGTGGAAGATGAACTCGTCGCGCTCGCCGCGGGCGACCTCTTCATGCGTCTCCTGCCAGGCGCGGCGCGCCTCCACCACCGACTCGGCGAGAGCCTTGTGCTCCTCGGGGGAAATCACGTGATCGAGGATCGGGCGGAGCCGCTCCTGCATCGCCTCGAGCCGGCCGAGCATCGTCTCGCCTTCGGCGACGGCGCGCTTCTGCTCCTCCTCCGTGAGGTCGAGCCCGAGCGAGGCGAAGGCTGCCGCCGCGCGCATCGCGGCGATGACGGCGGCGTCGACCGCCTCGCGCCTGTGGGCGGCCGCGCGGCCCGCTTCGCTGTATTGCTGAACGGCGGACAGCTCGTGCAGGCTCAGCCCGACAACGCCCGCAATGGCGACGCCGCCGCCGATCAGCAATCCTGCGATGCGATGACTGAGCCCCAGACGTTGCATCGCCCTGCTCCGCAAGCGCACGCTGCCCTGGCGCACCTGCGGCGCGCCCGGCTTCAGCTCTTGTGCTCTTCGACGATCGAACCCGTGATCGGGTGAAAGTACACTTCCGCGCGCCGACCCGCCTTGTCCTGCCCGTAGATTTCGTAGCAGTTGCCGGCCGTCACCTTGAAGACTTTGTACGTATAGCCAAGCTCGGCGATCTTCGCCTTCATCGCCGCCTCGCTCAGCCACTTGGATTTCGGTTCCGAGGTGCACTGCGGGCCGGCCAACGCCGCGCCCGACACGAGCCAAGCCGCAGCCGCGGCGACCAGACGAAGCATTGCCCTACCCTCCCGCGGACATATGCAAAGAGACAGGGTAGCGAAATTTGCTTAACTGCACGTAAAGGTTGGCCGACGGGCGGCCGGATGCGCGGCCGGCGGCGCCGCTCAGACCATCACCTGTCCGCCGTTCGCGGAGAGCGTCGAGCCCGTAATGAAGCCCGCATCGTCCGAGGCGAGGAAGACGACGACGCGCGCGATCTCTTCGGGCTCGCCGAGCCGGCCGACCGGAATCTGCGGGATGATGTTCTTTTCGAGGACGTCCTTGGGCACCGCCTGCACCATTTCGGTGTTGATGTAGCCGGGGCAGATCGCGTTCACCGTGATGCCGAAGCGGGCGGATTCCTGTGCCAGCGCCTTGGTGAAGCCGAGTTCGCCCGCCTTGGCCGCCGAATAGTTCACCTGGCCGATCTGCCCCTTCTGCCCGTTGATCGACGAGATGTTGATGATGCGGCCGAACTTGCGCTCGCGCATGCCTTCGATCACCGGTCGGCACATGTTGAACAGCGAGCCGAGATTGGTGTTGATCACCGCGGTCCACTGATCCGGGCGCATGCGGTGGAACATGGTGTCGCGGGTGATGCCGGCGTTGTTGACGAGGATTTCCACGGGGCCGAGCCGGGCTTCGACCGCCTTCACGCCGTCGACGCACGCCTCGTAGGACGAGACGTCCCACTTGAAGACGGGGATGCCGGTCTCGTCCGTGAACTTCTGCGCCGCCTGGTCGTTGCCGCCATAGTTGGCGGCGACCCTGTAGCCGGCGGCCTGCAGCGCCTTGGAAATCGCCGCGCCGATACCGCGCGTTCCTCCCGTCACCAGCGCAACCCGCGACATGCCCCGGTCCTCTCCCCACGGATTCGTGCCCGGGAGACGGTCCGGCGCGCGGCCGTCACCAGCCCGGGCACTTCACGATCCACACATCTTCCGCCTGCGGACTCTCGCCCTGCGGCGAGACCGCGGACGGCCGTGTTCAGTCCTTCGCCCGCTCGCCGCGTCTTCAGCGCTCGACGCACATGGCGATGCCCATGCCGCCGCCGATGCACAAGGTCGCGAGCCCTTTCTTGGCGTCGCGCTTCTGCATCTCGTGCAGCAGCGTGACGAGGATGCGCGCGCCCGAGGCGCCGATCGGGTGTCCGATGGCGATGGCGCCGCCATTGACGTTCACCTTGGAGGTGTCCCAGCCGAGGTCCTTGTTGACCGCGCAGGCCTGGGCCGCGAAGGCCTCGTTGGCCTCGATCAGATCGAGATCGGCGACATTCCAGCCCGCCTTCTTCAAGGCGGCGCGCGATGCGGGAATGGGCCCCGTCCCCATGATCTTCGGGTCGACGCCGGCCTGCGCCCAGGAGACGATGCGGGCGAGCACCTTGCAGCCGCGCCGTGCCGCCTCGCTCGCCTTCATCAACACGACGGCGGCGGCGCCGTCGTTGATGCCGGAGGCGTTGCCGGCCGTCACCGTGCCGTCCTTCTCGAAGGCCGGACGCAGCTTCGAGATCGCCTCGAGCGTGGTTCCGTGCTTGGGGTATTCGTCGGTGTCGACCACGATGTCGCCCTTGCGGGTCTTGACCGTCACCGGCGCAATCTCGTCCTTGAACTTGCCGGCCTTCTGCGCCGCCTCGGCCTTATTCTGCGAGGCAACGGCGAACTCGTCCTGCTGCGCGCGCGTGATCTGCCACTGGCGCGCGACGTTCTCGGCGGTGGAGCCCATGTGATAGCCGTTGAAGGCGTCCCACAGGCCGTCCTTGATCATGGTGTCGATCAATTCGACAGCGCCCATCTTCACGCCGCCGCGCAGATGCTGGCAGTGGGGCGCCATGCTCATGGACTCCTGGCCGCCGGCGACGACAATCTCGCTGTCGCCGTTGCGAATGGCCTGATATCCGAGCGCGACCGAACGCAAGCCGGAGCCGCAGAGCTGGTTCACCCCCCAGGCGGGGCTTTCAACCGGTATGCCGGCGGCAATGGAGGCCTGGCGCGCCGGGTTCTGCCCCTGCCCTGCGGTCAGGATCTGCCCCATGATGACTTCGGAAACCTCGGGGGGCTCGACGCCGGCGCGCGAAAGCGCGGCCTCGATCGCGACCTTCCCGAGTTCGTGGGCCGGAACATTGGCGAAGGCGCCGTTGAAAGCGCCGACGGGGGTGCGCGCCGCACCAACGATCACGATGTCGTCTGTCATTCTCGTTCTCCTTTGGCCGCGGCAGGCATGAACGCCTGGGCCCAGCGAGGGAGGCGGCAACGGGCCGCGCGATGATCCGGCGGCCCTGCTCCGTAATCTCGATACCACATCCCCTATCGCCGACAAGCCTGGTCCGGGCTCGTGAAGGGCGGGCGGAGCCCCCGCCGGCCCTCACAAAACTATGGCCCTGCTCATGCGAAAGCGCATATGCTCCAAGCACCCGCCCTTCGCGCGCGGCGCAACGAACAACGTGCCCATGGCTGAACTTGCCGAATCGGTCACGATCAAGCGGCGCCCCGGCCGCCGCCTCGCCGACACCGGCGCGGGGAGTCGCGTAACGCGGGAGGATGACGCCCCATGACGGGAGCCGGCAAGGATTTCGTCATCCAGGTTACCGCGGCTGCAGGCATCGCCGCCTTGCGCGGCCGATCCTGGCCACGTCCTGAGGTTCCTTGAGAGCGTTCGCAACCATGGCCAAGCCCGCCGAACCGGTCACGATCAAGAAATACGCCAACCGTCGCCTCTACAACACCGGCACAAGCACCTATGTCACGCTCGAGGATCTCGCCGCCATGGTAAAGGGGGGAGAGGACTTCGTGGTCTACGACGCCAAGACCGGCGAAGACATCACCCGCTCCGTCCTGGCGCAGATCATCTTCGAGCAGGAGAACAAGGAGGGGCAGAACCTCTTGCCGGTCGCTTTTCTGCGTCAGCTCATCCGCTTCTACGGCGACAGTCTGCAGATGCTGGTGCCGCGCTTCCTCGAGGTCTCGATCGAGTCGCTCGTTCGGGAGCAAGAGAAGTTCCGCTCCCAGATGGCGCAGGCGTTCGGCCTCGGCCCGTTCGGCGCGATCGAGGAGCAGGCGCGCCGCAACATGGAGATGTTCGAGCGCGCCTTCGCGATGTTCACGCCCTTCGGCCGCCGCGAGGCGGAACCGCGCGAGGAGCCGAAGGCAGCGCCTCCGACCGCCGAGATCGACGAGCTCAAGCGGCAGCTTGCGGAAATGCAGAAGCGGCTCGATCGGCTGAGCGAAGAGAAGGAGGGCTAAGCGCCCTCAGCAGGCTTCGTCCTGTGCGGCGCCGGATCGCCCGGCGCTCCAGGGCCGCTCGCTCGAGGCGAGGCCGACGAGCGCGCCCTGCAGATAGTCGCACCCCCACTCCGCGAGCTGGGCGGCGGCCTCCTCGGTCTGCACCCATTCGGCGACGGTGGTCAGGCCGAGGTCGCGGCCGAGACCGACGAGCGTGCGCACGAACACGCGGTCGTCCCGCGAGCGCGTGAGGTTTTGCACGAAGGCGCCGTCGATCTTGATGATGTCGATGCCGAGCTTGCGGAGGTTGCGGAACGACGTGTAGCCGGCCCCGAAGTCGTCGATGGCGATGCGGCAGCCGAGGTCCTTCACACGGCTGACGAAGCCGCGCGTCTCGTCGACGTCGTGAATCGCCGCCATCTCGGTGATCTCGATCGTGAGCCGTTCGGCGACGCCGGCGTGCGTCTTGAGATGCGCCGTGAGACTGGACCACCAGTCCGGATTGACGGTGGAGGCGGGCGACACGTTCATGCTGAGCTTCAGGTCGGGCGCAGCGGCGAGCTCGGCGACGACCAGCTCGAGCACGCGGTGATCGAGCAGGCGCACGAGCCCCAGCCGCTCGGCGATCGGCACGATCGCCGCCGCGTGTGTGAGCCCGCCGTCGGCGCGGCGGATGCGCATCAGCGCTTCGTGGAAAACCGGTCGGCGCGACACGGCCTCCGCCACCGGCTCGAACGCGAGAAAGATGCGCCGCTCGTTGAGCGCCGCAACGATTTCGTCGGTCACGCGCACGTTTTCGCGCCGCAGGGTTTCGCGTTCGACGCTCGGCCGATAGGCGAGGAACGAGCCCGGCCGCTTCGCCTTGGCGACGGCGAGGGCCTCCTGCGCGCGCGCGATCGCCTCGGCGACTTCGCGGGCATGGCGCGGCGCCACCACGCCGCCGGCCGTGACGGTCATCGCAATCGGCGCCGCCTTGGTCTGAATGACGTCGTTGCGCACGCCGGACAGCAGCCGTTCAGCCGCGATCGCCATTTCGTCGATCGTGCAGTTGCGCAGGACGACACCGAACTTGTTGCCCGAGAAACGCCCGAGCACGTCGCCGGCGCGCAGCTTGCCGCGCAGGCGCCGGGCCACGGCCCCGATCGCTTCGTCGGCGACGTCGAATCCGTAGGCCCCGTTGATGTGCGAGAGATTGTCGATCGAGATGAGCAGAAAGGCGCAGGAGTTGCGGCAGCGCGTCGCCTCCTCGATCGCGCCGGCGAGGGCCTCGGTCAAGTGCCAGCGGTTGATCTCGCCCGTCAGCGCGTCGGTCTTCGACAGATAGGCGAGGCGCTCCTGTTCCGCGTGACGCGTGTTGACGACGCGCACCACGCCGTGCGCCCGCCGCGGCCGCCCGTCCGCCCCGGCGAACCAACGTCCCGTGTCCTCGATCCACAGCGCGCCGGCATCGGCCGCGCGCAGCGCATATTCGACCTGGTAGGGAACGCCCTTTCCGTCATCGCGGCGCCCCGAATTGAGGACGGCGTCGAACCGCGTCGTCATGGTATCCTGCGTCAGCAGGCGGGCATAGGCGCGACCGGTGGCGATGGCCGCGGGATCGTTCACGCCGAGCACTTTGGCCGCGTTCGCGCCCCAGGTCAGGGCGTCCGTCTCGATATCCCACTCGTAGAAGGCCTCCTCGATGGAGGCGAGAATTGTCGCGGGGTCCGGTTGGGCGGCACATCCGGCTTTCGTGACGGCGGCCTGGCTTACATCTCCCTGCGGCCCGCGTTCCGGGGCGGCCGCGCGTTGCTGTGCCTTTTGATCGTCCTGTCCCACGGATGACACCATTCCGATCGCAGCGCGAACGCAAGACATGGCCCGCGCAATCTGAACAGTTCGCGGAAAGCTACCGCCGAACCCTAAAGAATTCGGAAAACATTCCGCCAGTCAGCACGGGAACTTGCACCGGGGCGGCAGGTTCCTCCACCGGCACGTGGCTTGCGACCCACTGGGCAGGATGCCCCAGATTGGGACAGGGAGGCGCAAGTGAAGCTGATCCGCCGCGTGGCTGCCGTTGCGACGGCAAGCGCCTTCCGCCATGCCGGACGCGGCCCCGAAGACGGGCCGAACTCCGCTCCTTCGCGGAGTCGGGCGCTCGTGGCGGCCGCGCCCCCGCAGCCGGCGCCCGAAAGCGCGACACCCCGGCCCGGCCTGTTCGCGCCGTTTCTGGCGCATATCATTGCGATGCGACAACAGGCGGCCCATCTGCGGCAGCGCCGACGCGCGGAACCCTCCGTGGCGGTCTCCCGCTATGCGGCGACCGCGCGCGCGGATTCGGCGACGGGGCGCCACCGGCTGAACCGGTCCGCCTGAGGCACAAGGCTTCAGAAGCCGATCGCACACCCGTCCTTGCGGCCGTCGGACCCGCCGAGCAGCACGCCGCGGTCCCAATCGATGGCGATCGCCTGGCCGCCGCCGAGCGGCAGCGGCCGGCGCACGACGTCGTGACCGCACCGCCGCAGGTCCGCCACGACGGCGTCCGGAATTCCTTCCTCCACCACGACCTGCTCGCCTTCAAAGAAGACGCGCGGCCAGTCGATGGCCGCCTGCACGTCCATGCCGTAATCGACGACGTTGGATACGAAGCTCGCGTGCCCCATCGCCTGATAGCCGCCGCCCATCACGCCGAAGCTGAGCACGCAGCGCCCGTCCCGCATGCCCAGCGCCGGAATGATGGTGTGCATCGGCCGCTTGCCCGGCCCGATGCAGTTCGGGTGATCGGGATCGGTGACGAAGCAGGCGCCGCGGTTCTGCAGCATGATGCCGGTGCGTTCGGTGGCTATGCCGACGCCGAACGCGGCGTAGAGCGAGTTGATGAACGAGACGGCGGTGCGGTCGCGGTCCACCACCGTGAGATAGACGGTGTCGCTGCCGGGCGTGGGAACGGGCGGCCGCGGCATGCGCTGTGCCGGATCGATGCGGCGCGCGAGTTTGGCGGCGAAGGCCTTGTCGAGCAGGCTTTCCGCCGTCACGCGCATGTGGTCGGGGTCGGCGATGTGAGCGTCGCGCACGCTGTAGGCGAGCCGCGCCGCCTCGATCAGCACATGCAGGCGCTTCGGCGACAGCGCCTCGAGCGATCCGAGATCGAAGCGTTCCAGGATGTTGAGCAGAACCAGCGCGGTGAGGCCCTGCCCGTTCGGCGGCAGCTCGACCACGTCGAGGCCGCGATAGGACGTCGCGATCGGGTCGACCACCGTACCGCGGTGTCGGGCAAGATCCTCGGCCGTCACGAATCCGCCGCGGGCGGCGATCGTGGCGGCGATGTCGTCCGCGATCGGACCTTCGTAGAAGGCGCGCGGCCCGTCCTTGGCGATCATGCGCAGCGTGGCGGCGAGCGCCGGAAAGCGCATGATCTCGCCGACCTCCGGCGCGCGGCCGTTGACGAGGAAATGCCGTGCTGCGCCGGGGTCGTTCTGCAGGCGGCTCACGGACTGCGCCCAATCGTAGCCGACGCGCGGGGTGACCGGGAACCCCTCCTCGGCATAGCGTATCGCGGGCGCGAGCGCGCGCCCGAGGTCGAACCGGCCATGGGCGGCGAGGATTTGCGCCCACGCTTCGACGGCCCCCGGAACGGTGACGGCGTGGATGGAATCCATGCCGATCGTCTGAACGCCCTGCTCGCGCAGCACTTCGGGGTGGACCGCTGCCGCAGCGCGACCGGACCCGTTGTAGCCCCACACCGGCGCGCCGGGCCTCGCCACCAAGCAGAAGCAGTCGCCGCCGATCCCGGTCATGTGCGGTTCGACGACGCAAAGCGTGGCGGCGGCTGCGACCGCGGCGTCGGCCGCCGTGCCGCCGGCCCGCAGCGCCTCGATCGCCGCGAGCGTCGCCAGCGGGTGGGAGGTCGCGGCCATGGCCTCTCCGGCGATCGCGACGGAGCGACCGGGCGTGTGGAAGTTGCGAATCATGGGGGGCTTCACTCCGGAGGGAATGCGCGGCCGTCAGGCGGGGCGCCGCCGTCAGGCCTCCGTGCGTTCGATCGTGTAATCACGTTGGGCGGCCCGGATCGAGACCGCGAAGCCGGCGGCGACATCGATCAGGCACATCAGCATGAGCAGCGCGAAAATGGATGTTCCGGCTCTATCAACGAGCAAAAATTCGACGAGCGCGCCGATGAAGATGAGGGTCGACAGCAGGTGATCGACGATCGCACGAGTGCCGTGGCGGGTGGCCTTGAAGATTTCCAGAAACAGAAAGAACAGGCCGGCCGTGAGCAGCAGATCGCCGAACGTGATCTTCCATTCGCCGCCGGACAGCATGGAGATGCTGGCGATCTGGGTGGCCCAGTCCACCGGCATCAGAAAGGCGACGATGTTGTAGATCGCGAGCGGAATGAGCAGGAGCGGGAAACTGACCAGGAACACCGTTCACCTCCGCGCGATCCGGGACGAAGGCGCGCTGCCCGCCCGCCGGGCGCGGGCAAGCGGCGCGTGGCGCCAGTCTATCCGCTGCCGCCGCCGGGTCCAGAAGCGCTCGAACGTTCCAGCCCCGCGCCTGCGACGAGGCCGTCCCGGCCTAAAGCGAAGGGCCGGCGAACGACCGGCCCCGCCAATCCCGCGGCCCGCGCGAACGGTCAGGTCTGCGCCTTCACCTTCAAGACCTGCCGGCCCTTGTACATGCCGGTCTTGAGGTCGATGTGATGCGGGCGGCGCAATTCGCCCGAATCCTTGTCTTCGACATAGGTGGGGCGCTTGAGCGCATCGGCCGAGCGCCGCATGCCGCGGCGCGAGGGCGAGGTCTTTTTCTTCGGGACAGCCATTTGTTCGCTTCTCCTGAAAGCGGTGGCGGGCCACCGGAGGCCGCCCGCACATTCGGCCGGGCTTATAGAGGAACGCGAAAAGCGAGGCTAGTGCCGGCGTGTAAGCTCCAGGCAATCGGCGAGCCAGCCCGCCCGCCGCGCCCGGGCCTCGTAGATGCCGGCGAGGCGGCGCAGGCCGGGGCCGGGGCGGCCCGCCAGCCGGCGGTGCGGATCCGGCAACACGGCCGCGAGGAGGGCGGATTCGCGGGAAGTGAGGCTCTGCGCGGACTTGCCGAAGGCGCGCCGGGCCCCCGCCTCGGCTCCGAACTGACCGTCCGGCCCCCATTCGGCGATGTTGAGGTAGATTTCCATGACGCGCCGCTTGGGCAGGACGAGGTCGATCCACAGCGCCAGCGGGAACTCCAGCGCCTTGCGCACGAAGCTGCGCCCCGGCCACAGGAACAGGTTCTTGGCCACTTGCTGGACGATCGTCGAGGCGCCGCGCGCCTCGCTGAGGTCGCCGGCCTCCTCGATCGCCTCGCTCAGCTCCGTCCAGTCGATGCCGGAATGGCGGCAGAAGCGCGCGTCTTCCGCCACGATAACCGAAAGCGGGAGTGAACGTGCCATCTCCTCGATCGGCACGTAGATGCGCTCCACCTTGGCGCCCGTTAACCACCGCCACAGCATCAGCGTCGAAACCGGCCGGACGAAGAGGTAAAGGGGCGTCAGCACATAGGGCAGCGCGAGCAGCACCAGCAAGAGCGCCACGATCCGGCGGACGGCGCGCCCGATCGGGCCAGGCAGTCTCGAGAGAGGCGCGACCGACGACATCGGGTCCGAGTAAACCATGTCTGCCGCGCGGGGAAGAATGCTGCTACACGCTGCCCGGCCCAACCCGATGGCTCCGATGGACCAACCTCAAGGTTTCGAAGCGCGGCTCGCCGCCTGCGCGGCCGAGATCGAGGCGCTGCTCGAGCGCCTGCTGTCGGCCGAGCCGCTCGACGGCGAGCGGACCCGGCCGCCCCGGCTGCTCGCCGCCATGCGCCACGCCTGCCTGGGCGGCGGCAAACGGCTGCGGCCGTTCCTGGTGGTGGAGAGCGCGGCCCTGTTCGCCGTTCCGCGCGCGCGCGCGCTCATGGCCGGCGCGGCGCTCGAATGCGTCCACTGCTATTCGCTCGTCCATGACGATCTGCCGGCCATGGACAACGACGACCTGCGCCGCGGCCGGCCGACCGTGCACAAGGCCTTCGACGAGGCGACCGCGGTGCTGGCGGGCGACGCGCTGCTCACCCTCGCCTTCGACGTGGCGGCGCGACCCGAAACGCATCCGGACCCGGCGGTCCGCCTGGCGCTGGTGACGGCGCTGGCGCGCGCCGCGGGCGTGGGCGGCATGGCCGGCGGACAGATGCTCGATCTCGCGGCCGAAGGCCGCTTCGGCCCGGCGGCGCCCGACGCGGAGGGCGTGCGCACGCTGCAGGCCATGAAGACCGGCGCGCTCTTGCGCTTCGCCTGCCGCGCGGGCGCGCTGCTGGGCGGCGCCGGCCCGGCGGAGACGGAGGCGCTCGACCGCTACGGCGCGGCGCTCGGCGAGGCGTTCCAGATCGCCGACGACCTGCTCGACGCCGAGGGAGACCCGGCGGAGGTCGGCAAGGCCACGGGCAAGGATGCGGCGGCCGGAAAGGCCACCCTCGTCGCGCTCTTGGGCACCGGCGGCGCGCGGGCGCGGCTCGACGCCTTGATCGCGGCGGCGGAGACGGCGCTTTGCCGCTTCGGCCCCGCCGCCGAGACGCTGCGCGCCACAGCCAGGTTCGTCGCCGCACGTCGCCATTGAGCGCGCAAGGCGCGCGCACCGCTCCGGCCGCGCCCGGATCCGCATCCTGACCAAAGCTTAACGTGACCGGACCGCGAGCGGCTGGTATCGAATGATCTTCTGCGGCCGTCACAAGGGGTTGGGCGCGATGCGCCGCCTGTTCACCGTTCTGATTGTTGTCGCTGCCGGCTCGGCGGGGCTCGTCTACTTTTTCCCCGAATGGACCAGAGCGCCGGCCGAGCCGGCCTATCGCCTCGCCAGGCTCGACCGCGGACCGATCGTCGCCGCCGTCACCGCGACGGGCACGATCAACCCGACCACGACGGTCATCGTCGGCTCGCAGCTGTCGGGGCAGGTCGTCGAAATTCTCGCCGACTACAATTCCGAGGTGAAGGCCGATCAGGTCGTCGCGCGGCTCAACTCCGATCAGATCCGCGCGCGGCTCGACGCCGCCCGCGCCGACCTCGCGCAGACGCGGGCGATGCGCAGCGTGCAGGAGGCGCAGATCAAGCGCGTCCTCGCCGAGATCGAGCGGATCAAGGCGACCGAAGCCGATGCGGAAGCGCAGATCGCCCGCAACGAGGCGTTGCTGGCGGACGCCGAGCGCCTCGTTCAGCGCCAGCAGGAGCTGCGAAACCGCGGCGTGGCGACGGAGGCCGCATATTCGACGGCGATCGCGCAGCGTGACGCCCAACGCGCCCAGCTCGATTCGGCGCGCGCCCAGCTTGCCTCGGCGAAGGCCCAGGCGCTCGGCCTCCAGGCCGATCTGCAGGTCGCGCGGGCGCAGCTCGAGGCGGTGAGCGCGCAGGTGCTCCAGCGCGAGGCGGCGGTGCGGCAGATCGAGGTCGACCTGCGCAACACGGAGATCCGCTCGCCGGTGTCCGGCATCGTCATCCAGCGCAACGTCGAACTCGGCCAGACGGTCGCCGCCTCGCTGCAGGCCCCGACCCTCTTCCTGATCGCCGACGACCTGCGCCACATGGAGATCGCGGCCAATATCGACGAGACCGATATCGGCCGGGTCAAGCCCGGCCAGAAGGTCACGTTCACGGTCAATGCCTTTCCGGGGCGCACCTTCGAGGGCACCGTGAAGCAGGTGCGGCTCGGCTCGCAGATCGTGCAGAACGTCGTCATCTACACGACCATCATCTCGGTCGAGAACCCGCGCCAGGAGCTGCTGCCCGGTATGACCGCCAACCTGCGCATCGAGACCGACCTGCGCGAGAACGTGCTGCGCGCGCCCAACGCGGCGCTGCGCTGGCGCCCTCCCGGCGCCGAGCCGCTCGTGCCGCAGGCGCCGCGCGGCCGCGAGGCGGCGGGCGCGGCGGACGAGCAGCGGCCCACCGGGGCCGAGGGCCGCCGGCTCATGGCCGAATTCGCGACCGCCTTGAAGGCGGAGCTTGCGCCCCCGGCCGACCAGCAGAAGGAGATCGACGCCGTCCTCGCCGAGGCGCGCCGGCAGATCGGCGCCGCGGTCCGCACCGAACAGAACCCCGATGCCCGGCGCGAGCGCATGCGCGCGCTCTGGACGGAGACGATGGATCGCATCGCGGCCTTGCTGACGGCGGAGCAGCGCGGCAGGTTCGCCGACCTGCGGGAGCGCTTCGCGCTCAATCGCGACGAGGGCCGCGCAACGCAGCGGGGACGGGTCTATGTGCTCGGCGCGGACGGCAAGCCGCAGGCGGTCGACGTGCGCCTTGGCGCGACGGACGGGAGCATGACCGAGATTATCAGCAGCCGCCTGGAAGCCGGCCAGGAAGTCGTCATCGGAGGCGGACCGCAGCCGCCGGAAGCGGCGTCGTCGAGCGCGATGCGCACCCCGCGCTTCGGCTTCTGAGGCGCCGGCCATGGCCCCGCTCATCGAGACGCAGAAGCTGACGCGCCTCTACCGGCTGGGCGACGAAACCGTGACGGCGCTTGCCGATGTCAGCCTGACGGTGGACGCCGGCGAGTTCGTCGCCGTGATGGGGCCCTCGGGCTCCGGCAAATCGACGTTCATGAACGTCGTCGGCTGTCTCGATCGCCCGACCTCCGGCAGTTACCGGCTCGACGGTGAGGAAGTCTCTCGGCTCGACGCCGACAGGCTCGCGGCGGTGCGCAACCGCAAGATCGGATTCGTGTTTCAGCAGTTCCACCTGCTCGACCGTCTCGACGCCTTGAGCAATGTTGAGCTGCCGCTGATCTATGCCGGCGCGGACCGGCGCGGGCGGCGCGAGCGCGCGGCGGAAGCGCTGCGGCGCGTGGGGCTCGGCGACCGCCTGCATCACCGCCCGACGCAGCTCTCCGGCGGGCAACAGCAGCGCGTGGCGGTGGCCCGCGCCCTGGTTAACGGACCGAAGGTGCTGCTCGCCGACGAGCCGACCGGCGCGCTCGACAGCCGCACCTCGCTCGAACTGATGGCCCTGTTCCAGGAGCTCAATCGCGAAGGCGTCACCGTCGTGATCGTCACGCACGAGCCGGACGTCGCCCGCTTTGCGGCGCGGGTGGTGCGGTTCCGCGACGGCTGCGTGCTGAGCGATGCGCGCCAGCGGCCGGCCGATGCAGCGGCCGAGCTCGCCGCTCTTTCGGCCGAGAAGGCCGAGGCCGACGCAGCCGCGGAGGCCGCCGCATGACTCTGCTCGACGCCGTGCTGTCCGCGCTCGATGCGCTGCGCCTGCACAAGTTGCGCAGCGCGCTCACCATGCTCGGCATCGTCATCGGGGTCGCCGCCGTGATCGCCATGATCGCGGTGGGCGGCGGCGCGCGCCAGCAGGTCGTCGCGCAGATCCGCAGCCTCGGCGCCAATCTGCTCGTCGTCACGCCCGGCAATGTGACGCAATCGGGCGTGCGCCTCGGCGCCGGCGCCGCTTCGACGCTGACCGACGAGGACGCCGCCGCGATCATGAACGAGATCCCCTCCGTCCAGGTGACGGCGCCGTTCCTGCGCGGCGGCGCGCAGGTCGTCGCCGGCGGCGCCAACTGGGCGACGACGATCTACGCCGTCGATCTCGGCTGGTTCGAGGCGCGCGAATGGGAGGTCGAGAGCGGGCGCCTGTTCGAGCCGGAGGAGCTTTCGCGCGGCGCGCAGGTCGCGATCATCGGCCAGACGGTGGCGGCGAATCTCTTTCCCGGCATGGACCCGATCGGCGAGACGGTTCGCGTGCGCAACGTTCCCTTCCGCATCGTCGGGGTGATGGCGAGGAAGGGACAGTCGAGCTGGGGGCAGGACCAGGACGACGTGCTGTTCGTGCCGCTGGTCGCCGGACGCCAGCGCGTCATCGGACGCAATCAGGCGAACGCCCGCGCCGTCGGCGCGATCTACGTCAAGGTGCGCGACGGCGAGAGCCTCAGCATGGCGGAAGCCGACGTGAAGGCGCTGCTGCGCCAGCGCCACCGCCTGCAGCCGCACCAGGAAGACGACTTCGCCGTCCGCAATCTTGCCGAGATCGCCGCGACGCGCGAAGCGAGCGCGCGCACGCTGGCACTGCTGCTCGCCGCCGTCGCCGGCGTTTCCCTCGCCGTCGGCGGCATCGGCATTATGAACATCATGCTGGTGTCGGTGACCGAGCGCACGCGCGAGATCGGACTGCGGCTCGCGATCGGGGCGCGCCAACGCGACATCCTGCGCCAGTTCCTGTTCGAGGCGACCGGCCTCGCCGCGATCGGCGGCGCGGTGGGCGTCGCCTTCGGCATGGCCGCGGCCTACGGCACGGCGCGGTGGGCGGGATGGCCGCTCCTCATCGAGCCGGGCGCGATCGTGCTCGCGGTCGTGTTTTCGGGACTCGTCGGCATCTTCTTCGGATGGTACCCTGCCCTGCGGGCCTCCCGTCTCGATCCCATCGAGGCTCTGCGGCACACATAAGTTCTGCGTTTTTCGCTTCATCGGGCCGTCATGCTCGACTTAAGGCCGCCCGACCACGCGCCGCGCGGCCGTTCGCGTCGCGCGTTTTCGTGGTTGAAAAGCGGTCGTCGAGAATGATGATATTGCGTTCCCCGACCTTCCCGGAAAAAGCAGCATGAACATTCACGCTACGCCTCATCACGCCAAGGAAGAACCGCGCATCGAGGATCAGCCCCTCGTCTGCGGCGCGGGCCGCTTCATTGACGATGACATCGCGCCGGGCCAGGCGCATGCGTGCTTCGTGCGTTCGCCGCATGCCCGCGCGCGGATTCTCTCGATCGACACGGAGGCGGCGAAGGAAGCGCCCGGCGTTCTCGCGGTGCTCACGGGGGCCGACATCAAGGCCGCGGGCATCGGCAGCGCATCGCGGCCCGTGCCGATGGAGGGACGCGGCGGCTCCAAGCTCATCGCGCCGTTTCGGCCGGTGCTCGCCGACGAGCGGGTCATGCATGTCGGCGATTGCGTGGCCCTCGTCGTGGCCGAGAGCCGGCTTGCGGCGCTCGATGCGGCCGAGCTCGTTGCCGTCGACTACGAGGCGCTCGAACCCGTGGTGGACCTGGAGACCGCCGCGAAGCCCGACGCGCCGCAGATCTGGCCCGAGGCGCCCGGCAACGTGGTCTTCGACTGGGCGCTCCCGGCCGACGAGGCGAAGCTGCGGGAGGTCGACGACGTCATCGCCGGCGCCTACAAGGTCGCGCGCGTGAGGGTCGTCAACCAGCGGCTCGTCGTCGCGAGCATGGAGACGCGCGGCGCGACCGCGAGCTACGACCCCGGCGCCGACCGCTACACGCTGCGCGGCTCGACGCAGGGGCCCAACCTCCTCGCCGATCAGCTCTGCGCCATCATGGGGCTCAAGCGCGAGCAGCTTCGCGTCTATGCCGAGGATATCGGCGGCGCCTTCGGCATGAAGGCTCCGGCCTATCCGGAATATGTCGCGCTGCTCGTCGCCGCGCGGCTGACCGGCCGGCCCGTGCACTGGATGGCGACGCGCTCGGAATCCTTCCTGAGCGACAACCAGGCGCGCGACACGATCACCGAGGCGGCCCTCGCGCTGGACGAAAACGGCAAATTCCTCGCGCTCAAGATCCGCCACACGGCGAACATGGGCGCCTACGTCACCGCGAACGGCGCCTTCATCCAGACCAGCAACTTCGCGCGCTGCTTCCCGGGGATGTACGACATCCCCAAAATCGGCGTGGAGGTGAAATGCCTCTGCACCAACACGGTGCCGACCGGGCCCTATCGCGGCGCCGGGCGACCGGAGGCCAATTACGTGATGGAGCGCGTCGTCGAAGAGGCGGCGCGCATCACCGGCATCGACCGTGTCGAGCTGCGCCGGCGCAATCTCATTCCGCCGAGCGCGATCCCCTACCGGACCGCGGTCGGCACGACGTTCGACAGCGGCGATTTCCGGCCGGTGCTCGACAAGGCGCTCGAGCTTGCGGGCTATGACACCTTCCCCGCGCGCCGCCGGGAGGCGGAGCAGCGCGGCAAGCGCCGCGGCTTCGGCATTTCGTGCTTCCTCGAGCATTCGGGCGGCATGCCGACCGAGGGCGCGGCCATCACCTTCAACGGGCGCGAATCGCTGACCCTCGGTCTCGGCCTGCACGCGACCGGCCAGGGCCACGCCACGGTGTTCAGCCGGCTTGCGGCGGATAAGCTGCAGATCGACCCCACGCTGGTGCGCGTGCAGCAGGGCGACACCGCGCTTGGCGTCGCGGGTCTTGCGTCCGTCGCCTCGCGCGGGGCGATGACCGTCAGCAACGCCGTGCTGCACACCATCGACCGCGTCTTGGAGAAGGGACGGAAGGCCGCTTCCGCGCTTCTCGAGGCTGCAGAGCAGGACATCGCCTACCGCGACGGCCACTTCGAGGTGGTGGGCACCGACCGCCGCATGTCGCTGTTCGAGGTCGCGGAGCGGGCGAAGGACCTCGTGAAACGCGGGATCATCCCCGAAGGGCTGGACACGAACGCCAAGATCGACACGCCGCAGACCTTCCCGAACGGCTGCCACATCGCCGAGGTCGAGGTCGATCCCGACTCGGGCGAGGTCGCGGTGGTCGGCTATACGGCCGTCGACGACTGCGGGCGCGTGCTCAACCACATGATCGTCGAGGGCCAGGTGCACGGCGGAATCGCCCAGGGTCTCGGCCAGGTGCTGTTCGAGAACGCGGTGTACGATCGCGCGAACGGCCAGCTCGTCACCGGCTCGTTCATGGACTATGCGCTGCCGCGCGCGCACCACATGCCGCCGATCAAGGACGGCCTGCACAATGTGCCGGCGACGACGAACCCGCTCGGCGTCAAGGGCGCGGGCGAAGGCGGCACCATCGGCTCGCTGGCCGCGCTCATGAACGCCATCGCCGACGCGGTTCCGAACGGAGCCTCGATGGACATGCCGGCCACGACCGAGAAGATCTGGCGCGCCTGCCGCGCGGCTTGACGGCCGCACGGCTGACACCGGACCTCGCGTCTGCGGCCGGCGCTCGGCTGGCCTTTCGTGCTGCGCCGCGCGCGGGGTCGCACGCGCTTCACGCCCCCCGCACCGTGCCGGCCATGCTCTCCACCACGGCGCAGACCGCTCCGGTATCCTGCGCCCCGCGCCCCTGGGCGACGGCGGCGTGGTAGTACTGCGCGGCGAGATTGAACATCGGCATGGGAAAGTTCAGCGATGCGGCGAATGCGCCGATGATGCCGATGTCCTTGAGGTGGGTCTGGTTGGTCGCGGTCACAATGTCGTAGCGCCCTTCCACCATCATCGGCCCGCGCACCTGGAACATGCGCGAACTGCCGGCGCTGTCCGAGATGACCTCGTAGACCATCTGCGGATCGAGGCCGGCCTTCATGCCGAGCACCAGCGCCTCCGCGGCCGCGACGTTGTGCACGGTGACGAGGTGGTTGGCGACGAACTTCATCTTGCTGCCGTTGCCGAACGCGCCGAGATATTTCTGCGCGCGCGACATGCCCGCAAACACCTGCGCGCACCGCTCATAGGCCGCGCGATCGCCGCTCGCGAACACCACCAGGTCCTTACGCGCCGCCTGCGCGCCGGTGCCGCTCACCGGACAGTCGAGCAGCACCTTGCCGCGGCGGGCGAGCGCCGCGAACGCCTCCTGCTTCACGTCGAGCGGGAGCGTGCTGCATTCGATGACGATCTGCCCCTCGCCCTGCGCCGTCATGATGCCGTCGTTGCCCGTGGCGGCGCTGCGCAGCGCCGCCGGGCTCGGCAGCGACGTGATCATGATGCGCGTCTTCTCGGCCACGTCCCGCGGCGAGGCGGCGCATTCGCCTCCCGCCGCGGCGAAGGCCTGCATGGCCGCCTCCGACACGTCGAACCCGACGACGCGAAAGCCGTCCTTGAGAAGGTTCCGCGCCATCGCGGCCCCCATGATGCCGATGCCGATGATGCCGACCGTCTTGTCCATCTTGGCCCTCGCGTTTCCTCTCATGTTGCTGCCTTGGCGGACGCGCAGAGTACGGCCGAACGGTCCTTCCGCGCCAGCGGGCAGGCGAACGGGGTGCGGGCAAGGCCCCGGGTCCGACAGTGCCGCCGTTGAAATTCATTATTTCCACGCGGGTGCAGATGGCGAACGCGCGCTGTGGCCCGCGCCGCGCGGGCGCGAACGCTCGATCCCGAAAACCGCGGATTTTGGCGTCTGATTCCAACTCATGGGAGCCGGCGGCCGCGCCGCTCGGGCGCGCCGCGCGGAACCGCCCGCGGCGATGGGCCCGGCGCACCGCTGCCGCCTTGGCGGTTGCTTGCCGCGGCGTCGGCTGAATAAATCGGTTGGCGAACGCGGCCCGTCGACGCGAGCCCTCCTCCCGATCGGGCTGATCGCGGCGATGCCGCAGCGCGCGCGGTGCGCCGTCGATGAGGCCGGAAAGCGGCGACATGGGAGAGTTGAATGCGGCTCGGCTATTTCACGATGCCCCTGCACCCCTTCGGGCGCGACTGGGCGCAGACCCTGCAGGAAGATCGCCAGGACATCATTCTCGCCGACAAACTCGGCTTCTACGACGCCTTCGTCGGCGAGCATCTGGCGGACGGCTGCGAGACCATCACCAACAGCATGATGTTTCTCGCGACGCTGATCTCCGACACCAAGCAGATCAAGCTCGCGACCGGCACCTCCAACCTGTCGCAGATGCATCCGGTGCTCATCGCGTCGAATGCGGCGATGATGGACCACCTGACGCAGGGCCGCTTCATTTTCGGCATCAGCGCCGGCGCGCTGCCGGCGGATGCCGAGGCGCTCGGCACCCTCGACGAGGATCGCAACAAGATGTTCGCCGAGGCGATCGACGTGATTCTGGCGATCTGGGAGCGCGATCCGCCCTACGACATCGACTTCCCCGACAACCGCTGGAAGGTGTCGACGCGGCGCACCTTCGCGCCCCACCTCTCGCTCGGCTACCTGAAGAAGCCGTACCAGAAGCCGCGCATGGAGATCGTCGGCACCGTGGTCGCGCCGCACTCCAAGGGCGTGATCGAGATGGGCAAGCGCGATTTCCATCCGCTCTCGGCCAACTTCCTGATGTCGTACTATCTCAAGTCGCACTGGGAGAATTACGCAGAGGGCAAGGCCGCGGTCGGCGCCAAGGCGGACCCCGCGGAATGGCGCGTCGCCCGCACGATCTTCGTCGCCGACGACGACAAGACCGCGACGCGCTACGGCTGGGAGGACGAGCGGAGCCCGTACCGGTTCTATTACCGTCAGCTATTCGGAAAGATGTCGCGCGGCCCGCGCCTCGCTCTGTTCAAGGCGCACAAGGACCAGCCCGACGAGGAGGTGTCGATCGACGCCGTGCTCGACAGGCTGGTGATTTGCGGCACCGTCAACAAGGTCGTGGACCAGATCCTCGCCCTGCGCGAGGAGATCGGGGATTTCGGCGAGATTGTCTATGCGGGCATGGATTGGGTCGATCCGGCCCTGGCGAAACGTTCGATGCAGCTCATGGCCGAGGAGGTCATGCCGCGCGTCAACGCCGCGATCAAGAATTCGGCCGCAGCAGCGTAACGGGAGGCTGACAATGAGAGTGAAGGTGAACGGAACCACGTTGAACTACGAGGTCGAGGGACCGGAGGGCGCGCCGGTCATCATGGTGAGCCACGGCATCGCCACCAGCCTCGAGATCTGGACGGAGGTGAGCGGCCACCTGAAGGCGAAGTACCGCGTCGTGCGTTACGATTCGCGCGGCCACGGCGGATCCGACCCCATCGAAGGCCCCTACACGATGGAGATGCTGGCGGACGACGCCGTGGGCCTCATGGACGCGCTCGGCATCGAGAAGTGCCATTACGGCGGCCTCTCGCTCGGCGGGATGACGGCGCTGGGCGTCGGCCTCAACCATCCGGACCGGGTGTTGAGCATTCTCGTCTGCGACGCGCGGGCGCAGACCAATCCCGAGACGAACAAAGCGTGGCAGGAGCGCATCGACGCCGTCAAGGCGAACGGGATCGAGGCGATCGTGGAGTCGAGCATCGCGCGCTGGGTGGCGAAGGCGTTCCACAACGATCCCGCGCGTAAGGAGCGGCTGAAGCGGATCGTGCGCGGCACCTCCGTCGCCGGCTATATCGGGTCGTCGCAGGCGCTCCAGGGCCTCAATTTCGGCGCCCGGCTCGGCGAGATCAAGGTGCCGACGCTCTATCTCACCGGCGAGGAGGACCAGGGCGCCTCTCCCGCCGTGATGAAGGCCATGCAGGCCGCGACGCCGGGCGCGCAATACGTCGAGATACCCGATGCCGGGCACCTGACGAGCTTCGAGCAGCCCAAAGCCGTGGCCGATGCGCTCGACAAGTTCATTTCGGGACTGATGGCCCGCGCGGCATAGTGGCGACGGTGGTGCGGTCGCCGTCGCCCGACGGGGCGAAGGCGATTATAATGGCAACAGAGAGTCCAAAATTGCCTGACAAGCGATGGCACCGGAAGCCGAGCGCAAGGTTCTTGCGGAAACGAAACCCCGCCTCCTCGTCATCGACGATGCGGCCTTGAATGCCGAGGCGCGGCCCGAGCACCTGGATGCGCCGATCACGCCGATCGACGCGTTCTTCGTCCGCAACAACGGCCTTCTGCCGGACGTCGCACCCGCGCAAACGGATGCCTGGACGCTCACGATCGACGGGGAGGTCGAGAGGCCGCAGCGCTGGACGCTCGCGGAACTCAAACAGCAGTTCGAGGTCGTGAGCGTGACGGCCGTGCTGGAATGCGCCGGCAACGGCCGCTCTGGATTCGATCCGCCGACCGACGGCCTGCAGTGGGCGAACGGAGCGGTCGCCTGCGGCCGGTGGGAGGGCGTGCGTCTTGCCGACGTCCTCGCCGCGTCGGCGCCCAAGCCGTCCGCCGTCTATACGGGACACTATAGTCCGGATGTGATGGCGGACGGGTCCGGCAGGCCCGCGCTCTCCCGCGGACTGCCGCTGGCGAAGGCGATGGCGCCCGAAACGCTGCTCGCCTTCTCCCTGAACGGCGAGCCTTTGCCGACGCTGCACGGCGGCCCCTTGCGCATCGTGGCGCCCGGCTATCCCGGCTCGGCCTGGCAGAAATGGCTCTCGCGCATCGCGATCCGCGATCGCGAGCACGACGGCGAGAAGATGACCGGCACGAACTACCGCCTGCCGCGGTCGCCGCTCGCGCCCGGCGCGCCGATCAACCCGGCCGACTTCGTCGTCATCACCGACATGCCGGTGAAATCTCTCATCACCTTTCCCGCGGAGGGGTTCGTCGCCCCCGCGGGACGCCCGCTCGAAGTGCGCGGCTTCGCCTGGAGCGGGCACACGCCGGTCGCCTCCGTGGCGGTCTCGATCGACGGCGGCGCCACCTGGACCGAGGCCGCGCTCGAAAGCGCGGTCGACCGCTTCGCCTGGCGGCGGTTCAGGATCGCCCTGCGGCCGCAGACGCAGGGACCGGTCACGATCGCGGCCCGCGCGACCGACGCGGTCGGCCGCAGCCAGCCCCTCGGCAGCGCGCCCTGGAATCCGCGCGGCTACTGCAACAACGGCGTCCATCGCGTGAGCGGGCGCATCGTGGCGGGCTGACGGCCGGCCTGCGCGGCGGGGGCGGCCCGCAGGCAATTGCGCCCCGGGCCGGAACTCGCCCGCCGTCTTGCGGGTTGGGGCACGAAAGGATCCGAGGAGCCGCCCATGACCCGCAAGATGCCGCCCGTTCCTCCGGCCAATCGCAGCCCCAAGGGGCCCGGCGCCGCGCCCGTGGTTCCGCACGCGGACGCCGAACCGCGCCACAAGCCGGAGAACCTCAAAGAGCAGGGCCGGCAAGGCAACATCCGGCAGAACACACGTAACGTCGGCTATCAGCAGGACCGCTGACGATGCCTCGCAAGCACGAAGACGCGGAGCGCATCGGCGGCCCGGGCGCGAGCCACGAAAACCGGCGCGAGCCGGAGAAGTCGAAGCCGCGAGGGCCCGCGCCGCAAACGCGGAAGAGCACGCGCCACTCGGGCGTCTCCGGCGGCGGCGGAGAGCCGGACAGCCATCACACGCACGATCCCGCGCGCAAAGGCGGCCATTGATCAACCGCGCCTGGTTCGCGGCCACGTGATTTTGCCTTGCGATCCCCCTAGAAAGGAGCTGCCCTGGGCCGGACCCCGGACCGGGACGCGGCTCGCGCGGAGGCAAAGCGTGCAGGAGACGACCACAAAGACGAGCTGGTGGCGGCGGCTGAGCCAGGGGCTCAAACGGACCTCGGCCGCGCTGGGGACGGCGATCTCCGATCTCGTCACCAAGCGCAAGCTCGATGCCGCCATGCTCGAGGAGATCGAGGACATCCTGATCCGGGCCGACCTTGGCGTCAGCGTCGCCGCCCGCATCGCCAGCGCGGTTGGCCAGGGGCGTTACGACAAGGCGATCTCCCCCGAGGAGGTCAAGGCGGTGCTGGCCGCCGAGGTGGAGAAGGTGCTCGCGCCGGTCGCCGTGCCGCTGCCGAGCGAGGCGCCGTCCCGCCCGATGGTGCTGCTCGTCGTCGGCGTCAACGGCTCCGGCAAGACGACGACCATCGGCAAGCTCGCCGCGAAGTTCCGCGCCGAGGGCCGCCGGGTGACGCTCGTCGCGGGCGACACCTTCCGCGCGGCGGCGATCGACCAGCTCAAGATCTGGGGCGAGCGCACCGGCGCCGCAGTCGTTGCGCGCGAGCCGGGCGCTGACGCCGCCGGCCTCGTCTTCGACGCGCTAACGGCCGCGAAGGCCAAGGACTGCGACGTGCTCATCGTCGACACCGCCGGGCGCCTGCAGAACAAGACGGCGCTGATGGCGGAACTGGAGAAGATCGTGCGCGTCATGCGGAAGGTCGACCCGACCGCGCCCCATGCGGTGCTGCTCGTGCTCGACGCCACCGTGGGCCAGAACGCGCTGTCGCAGGTCGAGGCCTTCCGCGCGACGGCGGGCGTCACGGGCCTTGTGATGACCAAGCTGGACGGCACGGCCCGCGGCGGCATTCTCGTGGCCATCGCCGAGCGCTTCGGCCTGCCGGTGCATTTCATCGGGGTCGGCGAGAGCGTGGAAGACCTGGAGCCGTTCAGCGCCCGCGATTTCGCGCGCGCCATCGCCGGACTCGAGTAGCGGCGCGCCGCCGCGCGCCAACCGGCGGGCTGACCCGAAGTGCGAGCGCGTCTTCGATGCCTGAGTTGCGGATCGGCACGTCCGGCTGGTCTTACGAATCCTGGCGCGGTCCGTTCTTTCCCCCCGGCGTGAAGGTGAAGGACCGTCTCCGCTACTATGCGAGTCGCTTCAACGCGACCGAGCTCAATGCGCCGTTCTATCGCACGCCCACCCTCGAGGCCGTCCGCGGTTGGGTCGAAGCGACGCCCGACGATTTCCGCTTCGCCTGGAAGGCTTCGAAATTCATCACCCACTGGAAGCGCCTCGGCGAGAACGCGGAGAACAGCTTGGCGCTGATGGAGACGCGCCTCGAAATCCTCGGCGACAAGGCGGGACCGGTTCTCTTTCAGCTTCCACCGCAGTTTCGCGCCGACCGCGAGCGGCTCGCGGCGTTCATCAAGATGCTGCGCAGGAGCCGCCGCTACGCTTTCGAGTTTCGGCACGCGAGCTGGTACGAGCCGGACATCCTCGCGCTGCTGCGCGACCATGACATCGCGCTTTGCCTCTCCGACCATGAGGACGCGCCCGCCCCCTGGGAAGTGACGGCGAGGCTCGTCTACGTCCGCGGCCACGGCCCGACGGGGCAGTACCGGGGCCACTATTCCGACGCCACGCTGCGGCAATGGGCGCGCGACATCCGGCGCTGGCGGCGGGCGGGACGGGACGTCTACTGCTTCTTCGACAACGACCAGAAGAGCGCCGCGCCGAAGGACGCCGAGCGGCTCATGGCCCTGCTCACCCCCAAGCGCGGGCCCCGTCGCGATGCCCGCCGTTGAAGCAAGGACTTATCTCTCCGCCCCGAAAGATTGCCCGCGCCGCCTCACCGCGATCGGGCCCGCTGCCGTGCTCCGAGCATCACCACCACGATGGCGAGAAGGCCGAACGCCGCCGCAGCGATGAAGACGCCGCGCGGGCTGCCGTGATCGAGCAGCCAGCCGAAGATCAGCGGCGTCACGATGCCGCCGATGGCGAAGCCGTTGGTCACGAAGCCGAACACGGTTCCGAAGGCGCCGGGCGGCGTCACCGCCCGCACCAGCATATCGCGGGAGGGCATGATGCCGCCGTTGCAGAGGCCGGCCACCGCGAGCGCGGCAATAAGCAGCGCATCGTTGAGATCGACGAGGCCGACGACGAGCACGCAGGCGGTGAACGCGACGAGGCCCACGATCGCCGCGGTATCGTGGCGCGCGGTGCGGGTCGCGACATAGCCGCCGGCGAGCACGCCGAGCGCGCTCGCCAGCAGAAAGACCGAAAGGCCGGTATTGGCGACCGCGAGAGGCGTCCCCCACAGCCCGGCCAGCGCCGCCACCGAGAAATTCTGCAGCCCCGACCCCATGAGCGCGAGCAGGATGAAGGTCGCGAGATTGAGGAGAACGGGGGCGGAGAGCAGCAAGCGGCGGTCGGCCGGAGCGGCCGCGGCCTTGTCCCGCGCCTCCCGCGCGGGCCCGCCCGACAGAACGCCGCCGAAGACGATCAGCAGCACGGCGACGGCGGCGCCGATGCCAGCGGAGACGAGATAGGCGCCGCGCCAGCCGAGCGCGTTGCTCAGCATCAGCAGCACCGGCGGCGCGGCCGCCGAGCCCACCATGCCGGCGAAGGTGTGGATGGAATAGGCCGAGCCCATGCGCGCCGCCGGCACATGCCGCGACAAAAGCGCGTAGTCGGCGGGGTGATAGGCGGTGTTCGCCGCGCCCAGAAGGGCGAACATGGCGACGAAGCCCCAGAAGGAGGGAAGAAGCGCCGCGCCGGCGAGCGCGGCCGCGCCGAGCAGCAGTCCGCCGACGAGAACGCCGCGCGCGCTCACCCGATCGACCAGAATGCCGGTCGGCGTCTGCAGCACGGCCGAGACGATGTTGAAGGCCGCAAGCGCGAGCCCGAGTTCCGTATAGCTTGCGCCGAACTCGGCCCGGATCACCGGAAACAGCGGCGCCAGCATCAGGATGTAGAAGTGGCTGACGCAGTGGGCGGCGCCGATGAGGCCGATGACTTTGGCGGTCTCGGTTTGCCCGGAGGGCGCGGACTCGGCAATCGGCGTCATGCGTTCCTTCCCCGACGGCTCACAAACAGGACCGGACAGGCTAAAGTCGCCCTGCCATCCATCGGATCAAGCCGGGAGCGACACATGGAGCCTGCCGCGCAGAACGACACGATTCTTCTGACGATTTTTCTTCGCCACGACCAGAGCAAGCCGCTGGAGGAGATCAACGCGCAGCTGCAGCGCCAGAATTACTACGAAAATTTTCCGCCGCAAGGCGTCGAGATCGTATCCTGGTACGTCATGATGGGCATCGGCCAGGTGGTGACGCTGCGCGTGCCGGCGAGCCGCCTGCGCGAGGTGAACCTGGCGATCGAGAAATGCGCCTGGGGCGCCTTCCGGACGGAATTCTACCCGACCTACGACTACAAGCCGATCGCGCTGGAGCAGCGCAAGGCGAAGGCTTGAGGCGCCCGCGGGCGCCCCCGCCCGCATGAACCGCCCTACTCCCGCGCGAGCACGAGATCGTCGCGATGAATCATCTCCGACCGGCCCGCAAAGCCGAGAATCGTCAGGATGTCGCTCGACGACTTGCCCCTGATCTTCTCGGCGTCCTCGGCGTCGTAGGCGACGAGCCCGCGGCCGATCTCGTCGCCGTCGGGTCCGCGCACCACCACGGCGTCGCCGCGCGCGAAGGTGCCGTCGACCCGGATCACGCCGGCGGGGAGCAGGCTCTTTCCCCGCCGCAGCGCCGCGACGGCCCCGGCGTCGATCGTCAGCGTGCCCTTCGGCTCGAGGGAGCCCGCGATCCACTTCTTGCGCGCGGTGACCGGATTGGCCGGCGTGAGAAACCAGGTGCAGCGCGCACCTTCGGCGATCGCGCGCAGCGGGTGCTCGACCTTGCCGGATGCGATGACGAGATGCGTGCCGGCGGTGGTCGCGATCTTGGCCGCCTCGATCTTGGTCTGCATGCCGCCGCGCGAGAGTTCGGACCCCGCCGAGCCCGCCATGGCCTCGATCTCGGGCGTGACGCGCCGCACGAGCGGCACGAGATTGGCGGAACGGCCCTCGCTCGGCGGCGCGTCGTAGAGCCCGTCCACGTCCGACAAGAGCACGACCAGGTCGGCGCTCATCATGGTGGCGACGCGCGCCGCCAGGCGGTCGTTGTCGCCATAGCGGATTTCCGTCGTCGCCACGGTGTCGTTCTCGTTGATCACCGGGATCGCGCGCCATTCGAGCAGCTTGCCGATCGTGGCGCGGGCGTTGAGGTAGCGTCGCCGCTCCTCCGTATCGCCGAGCGTCAGCAGGATCTGCCCGGCGGAAATGCCGTGGGCGCCGAGCGCTTCCGACCAGGTGCGCGCGAGCGCGATCTGCCCGACCGCGGCGGCCGCCTGACTGTCCTCGAGCTTGAGAGCGCCGCGCGGCAGCTTCAGCAAAGAGCGGCCGAGCGCGATGGCGCCCGAGGAGACGACGATGAGCTGTCGGTTTTCGCCGTGCAGCCGCGCGATGTCCTCCACGAGCGAAGCAAGCCACGCCTCCTTCACCCGCCCGGCCGCGGCATCGATCAGGAGCGACGAGCCGATCTTGACGACGATGCGGCGGAAATCTGCGAGACGGGGTCGATTCATCGGCGTCGCGAAACTGGGCAAATCGAAAAAGACCTGGGGAGCGCAGCAAATGCCATGTCTCGGCTCGGCCGCACAAGCCCGGCAGCCGCTTCCCGCGAGCCGCGCCCGCTGCGGCCGAGTCCCCGCGCCTCGGCGGCACGCCCGGGCCCCGAATCGCCGACGAGAGTGCCGGTCACCCCCGCCGGCTAGGGACGCCAGCCGGCGCCTTGTGCCACTTGCTCGGCCGACAACGGCTCGCGAGGCTCCAGCACGGCGCAAACGGTTCTCAGCGCCTCGGTGACGCCCTCCCCGCTGACCGCGGAGAGAACGAGCGGCGTGCGCTTGGCGGCCCGGCGCAGCCGGTCTTTCTGCTGCTTGAGCCGTTCAGGGTCGAGCGCATCGGCCTTCGAGAGCGCGACGATTTCGGGCTTGTCGGCGAGGCCGTGACCGTAGGCTTCGAGCTCGCGGCGCACGGTTCTGTACGCCGTCCCGGCGTGGTCGCTCGTGCCGTCGACCAGATGCAGCAAGACGCGGCAGCGCTCGATATGCCCGAGGAAGCGGTCGCCGAGGCCGGCGCCCTCATGGGCGCCTTCGATGAGGCCGGGAATGTCGGCGAGAACGAATTCGCGGCCGTCCACGCGCACGACGCCGAGCTGCGGATGCAGCGTGGTGAAGGGATAGTCCGCGATCTTCGGCTTGGCGGCGCTCACGGCGGCGAGAAACGTCGACTTGCCCGCATTGGGCAGGCCGACCAGTCCGGCGTCGGCGATCAGCTTCAGCCGCAGGCGGATGGTGCGCTCCTCGCCCGGCTGGCCGGGATTGGCATGGCGCGGCGCGCGGTTGGTCGAGCTCTTGAAATGCGCATTGCCGAACCCGCCGTTGCCGCCGCGGGCGACCACGACGCGCTGGCCGACCTCCGTCAGATCCGCGAGCAGCGTCTCGCCGTCTTCGTCGAACACCTGGGTGCCGACCGGCACCTTGAGCACGGCGTCGGCGCCTTTCGCCCCCGCGCGATCCTTGCCCATGCCGTTGCCGCCCCGCCCGGCCTTGAAATGCTGCTGGTAGCGGTAATCGATCAGCGTGTTGAGGCCTTCCACCGCCTCGACCACGACGTCGCCCCCGCGCCCGCCGTCGCCGCCGTTCGGGCCGCCGAACTCGATGAACTTCTCGCGCCGGAACGAGACGCAGCCGTTCCCGCCCGCGCCGGACTTGATGTAAACCTTGGCTTCGTCGAGGAATTTCATGCGGCTCATAAAATATGGCGCGCGAGCCGCAGCGGCAATCGCCCTCATCCGGGCCTTTCATGACAAAGACGCCCCCGCGGACAGAGACGGAGTCCGCATCGTCTGCGCCCTCCGCCACCCTCGCCGGCATCGCGCTGATGCTTGCGGGCGTCTTTCTGTTCTCGTTCAACGACGCGCTCGCCAAGTGGCTGCTCGCCACCTATTCGGTCGGCGAGATGCTGCTGATCCGCGGCATCGCCGGAATGATCGTGGTCGCGCCCTTCGTGTGGCGCGCGGGGCTGACGCCGTTCCGCGCCGCGCCGCGACCCGGCCTTCAGGTCCTGCGCGTGCTGCTGTCGAGCACCGAGGTGGTGATGTTCTTCTGGGCCGTGACCTATCTGCCGCTTGCGGACACCATCACCTTCTACCTGGCCGGCCCGATCTATGTGACCGCCCTGTCGGCGGTGCTGCTCGGCGAGGCCGTGGGCTGGCGGCGATGGGGCGCCGTCATCGTCGGTTTCGCCGGCGTGGTGATCGCGCTGCGCCCGTCCCCCGCGACGCTCACGGTTCCGGCGCTGATCGCGCTCGCCGGCAGCGTGTTCTACGCCCTGCTGATGATCGTCACCCGCCATCTGCGCGGAACATCGGACATCGTGCTCGCCACGGGGCAGATCGTCGCGGCCCTGGTCTACGGGCTCGTCATGGCACCCTTCGGCTGGGTGAGCCCCTCCCCGGCCGACGTCGCGCTCATGGCGCTGCTCGGCGTCGTGGCCGTGGTCGCCCTGATGAGCATCAACCGCTCGCTCAAACTCGCCCCCGCGAGCGTCGTCGTGCCCTATCAGTACACGCTGATCGTCTGGGCGGTCGTGTTCGGCTATCTCGTCTTCGGCGATGTGCCGCCGCTGCACGTGCTGGTCGGGGCCGTCATCATCATCGCGGCCGGCCTCTACATCTTCGTGCGCGAGCAGACGCAGGGGCGGGACAGCGCCGCCCCCAGTCCCCCCGCCTGACCGCACCTTCGCGCGAAGGTCCCCTCGCCGGGAACGGCCGGCCGCGACGGCGGCTTCAAGCCACGCGCCGCACCTCGCGCCAGCTCTTGAGCGAGGCCCACAGGCCGCGATCCAGCCGGAACATGTCGATCGGCGCCGAGCTCGCGATGGCCCGGATGCGGCAAAGACCGACGCCGGTCCACTGGAAGCCGCACTTTTCGAGGATCCGGCGCGAGGCCGGATTGGTCACGCGGGCGCCGGCCTGCAAGGCATGATGGTTGAGTTCCGCAAAGGCATAGTCGATGACGGCGCGCACGGCCTCCGTGGCAAAGCCCTTGCCCCAGTACGGAACGCCCAGCCAGTAGCCGATCTCCGGCACCGCCCCGTCGAGCAGACCGAGCCCGCAGCTTCCGATCAAGGTTCCGTCCGCCAAGGTGATGACGAGCGCCATCTCGCCCCCGCCGGCGTTCACACCGCGCACGAACTGCTCGGCGTCGGCGACCGTGTATGGATGCGGGATGCGGCGCGTGTTTTCCGCGATGCGGCGGTCGTTCGCGAGCGCCGCGATCGCCTTTACGTCCTCGAGGCGCGGCGCGCGCAGAATGAGCCGCTCGGTCTCGAGGACGGGCATACTGGCTTCGCGGTAGGTCTCGAAAGACCTGTCGTCCAGCACGGTCATGACACGGGCTCCTTTTCAAGCGCCGAGGGGGAGCCGGCATCCCGTCTCCCCCTCGCACCGGAACCCGTTTGTAGGCCCGCCGCCGGTTCGACTGGATGCCGGCGGGACCTGTGGTCGTCGCCGGGTATTTACTCCGCCGCAGCCTCCGTCATCGGAACAACCGATACGAACGTGCGGCCTTTGGCTTTGGTACGGAACTCCACACGACCATTAACGAGCGCAAACAGGGTATGATCCTTGCCGATCCCGACGTTTTGGCCGGGATGCCACTTGGTGCCCCGCTGGCGCACGAGTATGTTGCCGGCGAGAACGATCTCGCCGCCGTATTTCTTCACGCCCAGACGCCGGCCCGCGCTGTCGCGGCCGTTGCGTGAGGAGCCACCTGCCTTCTTGTGGGCCATGTTCGCCTTCCGAAACTCTCAGACCATCATCTAGAACGAATCGGCGGAGAATGCACCCCCGCTTTTCGTCGCGTCGTCTTCAGCCGTTGCCGTTCGCCGCCGCCTCCGCGCGCGGGGCAGGCTTGCGGCCGTCGGTCAGGATCTCGGCGATGCGCAGCACCGTGTACTCCTGCCGGTGCCCGCGCTTGCGGCGTGAATTCTTGCGCCGCCGCTTCTTGAAAGCGATCACCTTTGCGCCGCGGGTCTGCCGCACCACCTCGGCCGCCACGGTCGCGCCGGCCACCGTCGGGGAGCCGACCGTCACGGTCTCCCCGCCGAGCATGAGCACCTCGCCGAGCTCGATGATGTCTCCCGGCTCGCCGGCGAGCTTTTCGACCGTGATGACGTCGTTGGCGGAGACCCGGTACTGCTTCCCGCCGGTCCTGACGACTGCGAACATCGTTCTGCTCCCGTGTTCCACCCCGTCTCGGGACCTCTCCGCACCGTTCCGGGAAGGCGGGCCGCCTGTCCGGATCATGCCTTGAGCCGGGCGGGCTTCTTGGCAGTCTGGTTGTGACGAATTGAGGCGCTGTCCGCGCACAAAATGGTTCGGCGCGGAAACTTCCGCGCCGCTCGTGCCCACTATAGAAATGGGCACCGGCCTGTCAAGGCGATGTGCTCCAAAAATGGGACGGGTTCCCGGGCCTCCGGCCGGCAGAAGGCTCCCGATTGCGGCTTCCGGGCGCCTCTTGCGATTTTCCGTGCCCGCGGGGATCGGAATGGGCACTTGCCCGTTAGCCCGCAGAGGGATCGCAGGCGAGGCGCATGTCGACAAGCTTTTCAAGCGGCCTGGGGTGGGTCGTCGTGGACATCGCCGGCGTGCTCCTGCTCGCCTTCGTTTTGATCTACGCCACGATGATGTGGCGCCGCCGACGGCGGCTGCGCCGGCCGGACACCATCGGCCATGAATCCGGTCCGGCGCCGAAGCGCATGGAGGGGCAGGACGACCGCCCCGCGGCCACCTAGCCCTGAGCCCCAGCCCGTCGCCGGCCGCACGAAGGGGAACGCCGCGGAAGGGCGCTCTCGAACCCGTTACGCGGGCGCTACTGGCTCGCCCACACGATCCGGGCCATCCACTCGATTTCGTTCACCGAAAACTGGCGATCTTCGTGCTCGGCATTGAGGGATTTGAGCTCCACGGTCCGGCTGGTGCGGCGCTTGAGCTCCTTGGCCATGACCTCGCCGCTGCGCGTGCGCACCACGACGCGGTCGCCGCGGCGGATCGGCGCGGCGGGTGAGACAATGATCACGTCCCCGTCGCGATAGGCCGGCTGCATGGAGTCGCCGGAGATCTCGAGCGCGTAGGCGTGCTCGTCGTCCACCCCCGGGAAGGCGATCTCGTCCCACCCGCTGCCGACGGGAAATCCCGCGTCGTCGAAATAGCCGCCGGCGCCCGCCTGGGCGAAGCCGATGAGCGGCACGGAGCGGGCGGTGCCGCGGGCCGGATCACCGATCAATTCGACGAAGGCATCGAGGCTCGTGCCGGTCGCCGCCAGGATCTTGGCGATCGATTCCGTCGAGGGCCAGCGCGGGCGGCCGTCCGGCGTGATGCGCTTGGAGCGATTGAACGTGGTCGGGTCGAGACCCGCGCGTTTGGCGAGCCCCGATGCCGACAGGCCGGCGCGCTCGGCCAGCCGGTCGATCGCAGCCCAGATCTGCGCGTGCGTGAGCATGACGGCTACCGCGTTCGGAGAAACTATTCTCCAAAAGCTAGGAATTAAACCTTAGGCGCACGTCTGTCCAGTCCGTTCTGCGGACGTCCGCGTTGCGGGCGACTGTGTCGCTTGTCGAATCACGAGCCGAACAATATGCGTTCCCGAGGGATTCATGGCCGGGGTCTTGCGGTGATTGAGCTTTTCGACCGCCTGGCGAGGCGTGTGCTGGATCGCCTCGATTCCGAAGACGGCCATGCGCTTGCGCTGAAGGCGCTCAGGCTTGCGCCCCTGCCCGCTGCGGGGGCCGACGATGCCAGACTGGCGGTCGAGGCCTTCGGTCTCGCCTTTCCCAACCCGGTCGGCCTCGCCGCCGGATTCGACAAGAACGGCGAGGTCATCGACGCCGTGCTGCGCCTCGGCTGCGGCTTCGCCGAGGTCGGCACCGTCACGCCGTTGCCGCAGCCGGGCAATCCGCGTCCGCGGCTCTTCCGCCTCTGCGCCGATGAAGGTGTGATCAACCGCTTCGGCTTCAACAGCGAGGGCCATGCCGCCGTGCTGGCGCGGCTGCGGGCCCGCCGGGGCGGCGGTATCGTCGGCGTCAACATTGGCGCGAACAAGGATGCGGCGGACCGCGCCGCCGACTATGCGGCCGGCGTGCGGGCGTTCGCGCCGGTTGCGAGCTATTTCGTCGTCAACGTTTCTTCGCCGAACACGCCCGGGCTGCGCGACCTGCAGCAGGCCGCCGCGCTCGATGACCTGCTTGCCCGGGTGCTCGCCGCGCGCGATGAACGCCCGCCGGCGGAACGGCGCCCGGTTCTGCTCAAGATCGCCCCGGACCTCGCGCTGTGCGACCTCGACGATGTGGTGCGGATTGCGCGGGCGCGCGGCGTCGACGGCATGATCGTGAGCAACACCACCGTCACCCGCCCCGCCTCCCTGAAGGATCGGGCGACCGCCCGCGAGCCCGGCGGCCTTTCGGGCCGACCGCTGTTTCCCCTTTCGACCCGCATGCTGGCGGAGACCTTCGTGCGGGTCGAAGGCGCCTTTCCGCTCATCGGCGTCGGCGGAATCGACTCGGGCGAGGCGGCGTGGGCGAAGATCGCGGCGGGCGCGACGCTGATCCAGCTCTACAGCGGCCTGGTCTTCCACGGCGTCGGTTTGATCCGCCGCATCAAGCGCCACCTCGCCGAGCGCCTGTCGGCCGAGGGCCTCGCCTCGCTCGCGCCCGTGGTCGGCCGCGACGCCGCCCGGCTGACCGCGGAGCCGTGGCCCGCCTGAGCCGCCGCCCGCAGCGCCGCAGCCGCAGGAGCCGCGATCGCGGCTTTGGCTTGCCACACAAAACGGTAAAATGGCGATTCGAGGGGCGCGTTACTCGGGACCGACCATGTGCCGCTGGATCGCCTATCGCGGAGAAACGATCGCCCTTGAGCATTACGTTACGGCGCCGAGCCATTCCCTGATCGAGCAGAGCATTCGCGCGCTCGAGTCGACGGCCAGCACCAACGGCGACGGGTTCGGCCTGGGCTGGTACGGCGAGCACGAAGAGCCCGGGCTCTATCGCGAGGTGCGGCCGGCCTGGTCCGACGAAAATCTGCGCCATCTGTGCCGCCACATCCGCTCGCACCTCTTCTTCGCGCATGTGCGCGCATCGACCGGCACGCCGACGACGCGCCCGAACTGCCATCCCTTCGCCTGCGGCCGCTGGATGTTCATGCACAACGGCCAGATCGGCGACTGGTCGCTGATCCGCCGCAAGGTCGAAGCGCTGATCCCGGACGAGCTCTACAAGTATCGCATCGGCACGACCGACTCCGAGGCCGTCTTTCTGGCCATCCTGGGCGCCGGCGCGGAGCGCGACCCCGTAAGCGCGACCGCACGCACGCTCGCGACGCTGGCCGGCTATGTGCGGGCGAGCGGAACGCGAGAACCGCTGCGTTTCACCGCCGCGCTGACCGACGGGCGCGACCTCTACGCCTTCCGCTATGTCTATAACGGCCAAGCCAACACGCTCTATTATCGGGAGTCCGGCGACAATGTCGTGCTGGCGTCGGAGCCGTTCGATTTGCGGCGGGATATGTGGAAGCCGGTGCCGCCGGGTTACGCCGTCATCTCGCGCGCGGGGCGCCCGCTCGAACTGGCCCCGCTCGCCATGGAGGTCGAGGCCGCCGCCGGCTGACCGCCCGCGCCGCAGCGGAGCGGCCGAAAAGGCATCGCAAGCGAGCGGTCGAGCGCCGCGCGCTGCGCATGGATCCGAGCCGGCGGGAGCCGAAGGGGGCGCGCTTGCCGCTGGCAGTCACCGGATGCTATCCCGCCGACCATGACCGCGGTCCCGATCGACCACATCCGCAACTTCTCCATCGTCGCGCACATCGACCATGGCAAGTCGACGCTCGCCGACCGGCTGATCGAGCTCACCGGCGCGCTCGACCAGCGCGAAATGGCGGGCCGCGAGCAGGTGCTCGATTCCATGGACCTTGAGCGCGAGCGCGGCATCACCATCAAGGCGCAGACGGTGCGCCTGACCTACCGGGCGCGCGACGGCAAGGAATACATCCTCAACCTGATCGACACGCCCGGCCACGTCGACTTCGCCTACGAGGTCAACCGCTCGCTCGCCGCCTGCGAGGGCTCGCTGCTCGTCGTCGACGCGAGCCAGGGCGTGGAGGCGCAGACGCTCGCCAACGTCTACCAGGCGATCGACAACAACCACGAGATCGTGCCGGTTCTGAACAAGATCGACCTGCCGGCGGCCGAGCCGGAAAAGGTGAAGCAGCAGATCGAGGACGTGATCGGGCTCGACGCCTCGGACGCCATCGGCATCTCGGCCAAGACCGGCGAGAACGTGCCGGCGGTGCTGGAGGCGATCGTCACCCGCCTGCCGCCGCCGAAGGGCGACCGCGAGGCGCCGCTCAAGGCGCTCCTGGTCGACTCCTGGTACGACGCCTATCTCGGCGTCATCGTGCTCGTGCGCATCGTCGACGGCGTTCTCAAGAAGGGCCAGCGCATCCGCATGATGGGCACCGGCGCGAGCTATGAGGTCGATCGCGTCGGCGTCTTCACGCCCAAGCGCATCGAGGTGGACGAGCTCGGCCCCGGCGAGATCGGCTTTCTGACGGCCTCGATCAAGGAAGTGGCGGACACCCGCGTCGGCGACACCATCACCGACGAGCGGCGGCCCGCGGCGGCGCCGCTGCCCGGCTTCCGCCCGGCGCAGCCGGTCGTCTTCTGCGGCCTGTTTCCGGTCGACGCCGCCGACTTCGAGGACCTGCGCGCCGCCATCGCCAAGCTGCGGCTCAACGACGCGAGCTTCACCTACGAGATGGAGACGTCGGCCGCGCTCGGCTTCGGCTTCCGCTGCGGCTTCCTCGGTCTTTTGCACCTCGAGATCATCCAGGAGCGGCTCGCGCGCGAGTTCGACCTCGACCTGATCGCGACCGCGCCCTCCGTCGTCTACAAAGTGACCCTCACGAACGGCGACGAGATCGAGCTGCACAACCCCGTCGATCTGCCGGATCCGGTGAAGATCAAGGGGATCCACGAGCCGTGGATCCGCGCCACGATCCTCACGCCCGACGAGTATCTCGGCGCGATCCTGAAGCTCTGCCAGGACCGGCGCGGCGTGCAAATCGACCTCTCCTATGTCGGCAACCGCGCCATGGTGAAGTACGACCTGCCGCTCAACGAGGTGGTGTTCGACTTCTACGACCGGCTGAAATCGGTGTCGAAGGGCTACGCCTCCTTCGACTACCAGCTCACGGACTATCGTGAATCCGACCTCGTGAAGATGCAGATTCTCGTCAACGGCGAGCCGGTGGACGCGCTGGCGATGCTGGTGCACCGCTCGCGCGCCGAGAGCCGCGGCCGCGCGATGGTCGAGAAGCTCAAGGAGCTGATCCCGCCGCACATGTTCCAGATCCCGATCCAGGCGGCGATCGGCGGAAAAATCATCGCGCGCGAGACCGTGCGCGCCCTGCGCAAGGACGTGACGGCGAAGTGCTACGGCGGCGACGTGACGCGCAAGCGCAAGCTGCTCGAGAAGCAGAAGGAGGGCAAGAAGCGCATGCGCCAGTTCGGCAAGGTGGACATCCCGCAGGAGGCCTTCATCGCCGCCCTGAAGGTGGATGTGTGAGGGGCGTGGGCGGCCGCCTTGCCAGGGCGGCCGGCCGGCGCGTCGTGGCAGCCGGCAGGCGGCGGATGTGGCGTCGAGGGCGCCCGCCGCGGCCGCGGAGCCGAAGATCTTTCGGCGGCGGGCCGCGCCGAAGAATTCTCCGCCCCCGCCCCGCAATTTCCGCGATTTGCGCTTAAGGGGAAGCGCGTCCTGCCTTGGCGCGCCGATTCGGCCTCCTATCTTTCACTCCCATGCAGCCTGTCATTTCCGTCCAAAATCTGTCCAAGACCTACGCCTCCGGCTTCCAGGCGCTCAAGAGCATCAATCTCGAGATCCGCCGCGGCGAGATCTTCGGCCTTCTGGGGCCGAACGGGGCCGGCAAGACGACGCTCATCAGCATCATTTGCGGAATCGTCACTCCGTCGGCGGGGTCGGTTTCGGTCGGCGGCCACGACATCATCCGCGACTACCGCGCCGCGCGCGCCATGATCGGCCTCGTGCCGCAGGAGCTCACCACCGACGCCTTCGAGACCGTGTGGGCGACCGTGAGCTTCAGCCGCGGCCTCTTCGGCAAGCCCCGCGACCCCGCCTATATCGAGAAGATTCTCAAGGACCTGTCCCTGTGGGACAAGAAGGACAGCAAGATCATGACGCTGTCCGGCGGCATGAAGCGGCGGGTGCTGATCGCCAAGGCGCTCGCGCACGAGCCGCAGGTGCTGTTCCTCGACGAGCCGACGGCCGGCGTCGACGTCGAGCTGCGCAAGGACATGTGGGACATCGTGCGCAGCCTGCGCGCATCGGGCGTGACCATCATCCTCACCACGCACTACATCGAAGAGGCCGAGGAGATGGCCGACCGCATCGGCATCATCAACAAGGGCGAGATCATTTTGGTCGAGGAAAAGGCCGAGCTCATGCGCAAGCTCGGCAAGAAGGAGCTCACGCTGCATCTGCAGCAGAAGCTCGACGCGATCCCGCCGAAGCTCGCCCCCTATCGCCTCACGCTCGCGGCGGACGGCGAGGAGCTGGTCTATACCTACGACACGCGCGGCGAGCGCACGGGCATCACCGCCCTGCTTCAGGACCTCAACGAGGCGGGCATCCGCTTCCGCGACCTGCACACGACCCAAAGCTCGCTGGAAGACATTTTCGTGGATCTTGTGAAGCAGAGCCAATGAATTTCCGGGCAGTCCGCGCCATCTATGTTTTCGAAATGTCGCGCACCGCGCGCACGCTGCTGCAAAGCATCGTGTCGCCGGTCGTATCGACCTCGCTTTATTTCGTGGTGTTCGGGGCCGCGATCGGCTCGCGCATCGCCGAGATCGACGGGGTGAGCTACGGCGCCTTCATCGTGCCGGGCCTGATCATGATGACGCTGCTGACGCACAGCGTCATGAACGCCTCCTTCGGCATCTACTTTCCGCGCTTCGTCGGCACGATCTATGAAATCCTGTCGGCGCCCGTCTCGCCGTTCGAGATCGTCCTCGGCTATGTGGGGGCGGCGGCGACGAAGTCGATCATCCTGGGGCTGATCATTCTCGTCACGGCCGGCCTGTTCGTGCCGCTGCGCATCGAGCATCCGGTCTGGATGCTCGCCTTCCTGGTGCTCACCGCCCTGACCTTCAGCCTCCTGGGCTTCATCATCGGCATCTGGGCGGACGGCTTCGAGAAGCTGCAGCTCGTGCCGCTGCTCGTCATCACGCCGCTGTCGTTTTTGGGCGGCAGCTTCTATTCCATCAACGTGCTGCCGCCGTTCTGGCGGGACGTCGCCCTGTTCAATCCCGTGGTCTACCTCATCAGCGGCTTCCGCTGGAGCTTCTTCGAGGTGTCGGACGTGCATGTCGGCGTCAGCGCCGCCATGACGCTGGTGTTCCTTATCCTGTGCCTCGCCGTGGTGGCGTGGGTCTTCAAGACCGGCTACCGGCTCAAGAACTGACCGGAAACGGGCGACGCCGCGCCCGACCTCGCCCCCCGAAGCTGCCGTGCGGAGGCGCGGCCGCTCCGCGGCTGCGGCGCCCCCGCCCGCCTGCCTCCCCGC
>JADGHE010000011.1 GCA_019689555.1 Variibacter sp.
CTCTCAGGCCCACGGCAGCGGCCGGGATGACGACGGGCACGCCGCCGACCAGGGTGGTGAAGGCGGGGCGCCGAATGTCCCCGTCGACCTCCTGGTCGATGCGAACGGGGGCCGCGCGCTGCGGAAAGACGCTGAAAATTGCCCGATAGTTGCGCAATTGCCACAAGCATCGGCAACGGTGCGCAGGCACCTCCCTCGCTTTGCCTGCGGCCCGCTCTTGCTGCGCGCGAATCACCCGCGCATCATCCGCAGGACGACACGCTTTTGGGGGGATCGACCATGAAGCTCGTCCGCTATGGCCCGCCCGGCCGCGAGAAGCCCGGCATTCTCGACGCCGAGGGCCGCATTCGCGACCTCTCGGGCGTCGTGCCGGACATCGCCGGCGCGGTGCTGAACCCGAAGGAGCTCGCCAAGATCCGCAAGGCGAAGATCGACAAGCTGCCGCTCGTGCGCGGCCGGCCGCGGCTCGGCCCCTGCGTCGGGGGCGTCGGCAACTACATCGCCATCGGCCTTAACTATGCCGATCACGCCGCCGAATCCGGACAGCCGGTTCCCGCCGAGCCCGTGGTCTTCAACAAGGCCCCGTCGTGCATCTGCGGCCCCAACGACGACACGATCATCCCCAAGGGCTCGACCAAGCTCGACTACGAGGTCGAGCTCGCCGTCGTGATCGGGCAGACGGCGCGGTATCTTTCAAAGAAGGACGCGATGGAGGTCGTCGCCGGGTACTGCGTGGCCAACGACGTGTCGGAGCGCGCGTTCCAGATGGAACGCGGCCAGACCCTCTGCAAGGGCAAGGGCGCGGAGACGTTCGGGCCGCTTGGGCCCTGGCTCGTGACCAAGGACGAGATCAAGGACCCGCAGAACCTGGACATGTGGCTGACGGTGAACGGCGAGATGCGCCAGAAGGGCTCGACCCGAACCATGGTCTTCGGCGTCGCGCACCTCGTCTGGTACCTGTCGCAGTTCTTCGTGCTCAAGCCCGGCGACGTGATCGCGACGGGCACGCCGCCCGGCGTCGCGCTCGGCATGAAGCCCGCGCCGGTGTGGCTCAAGGCGGGCGACATCGTGCGCCTCGGCATCGAAGGGCTCGGCGAACAGCAGCAGAAGATCGTGCCGTTCCGACCGTGACGCCGGCGCGGCCTTCTCCGCGGTTGCCTTTTCCGGAATCTCCGCCGCTCCGAGGCGGCCGCGCGCCGCGCGGCCCTCGAAGGGGGACGTCGCAATGCGACGGGGGGCCGCATGAACGGCCCGGATCGCACGAGGCTTCGCCTCGTCATCCTTCGAGGCTTGCGCGCCCTCCGCGCAGATCGAGGATGACGAGGCGCTTCGTCGACCCGCGGCGGCTTACGCGGCGCGGCTTTCGTCGAGCACGCGCTTGGCGAGGTCGCGGAACTCGTCCTTGGTGAGCAGCTTCTTGGTCTCGAGCGAGCGCTTCTTCACGGCGGCCGTGATCTTCAGCGCGTCCTCCTCGGAGACCTGCATGCCGGCTTCCTGCAGCCACAGATTCACCGAGTCGATGCCGCTGCCCTTGCCCATGACCACCTGCGCCGGCTTCTGCCCGACGAGATCCCAGCGGATCGGGAACAGCTCGGTCGCGAACTTGTCGCCGCAGTTCTTGAACCAGCTCGCGATGATGCCGGACTCGATCTGGTAGAGCGCCTCGCCCACGATCGGCTTGTTCGACGGCACGGCGACGCCCGTGCGCTCCTGCACCAGGCGCGCGAGCGGCGTGAGCTTCGTGGTGTCGATGCCGATGTCGACGCCGTAGAGCGTCTTCAGCGCCATCACCGTCTCTTCCATCGGCGTGTTGCCCGCGCGCTCGCCGATGCCGAGCACGGTCGTGTGCATCACCTCGACGCCTTCGGCGAGCGCCATGATCGTGTTGGCAACGCCCATGCCGAAGTCCTGATGGAAGTGGGCCTCGAGCCGCTTGTCGATGCGCGACTTCACGGCGCGGACGAAGTACTGCATGGCGTGCGGCGAGACGACGCCGAAGGTGTCGACCAGCGCCAGCGCGTCCATGTGGCCTTCCTTGGCCACGCGGGTGATCATGTCGAGCACCCAGGTGAGCTCCGCGCGCGAGAAGTCGATCGGGAAGAAGACGACCTCGAGCCCGTTGTCGTGCGCGAACTTCGTCGCCTCGATCGAGGTCTCGATCGCCTTCTCCATCGGCCAGCGATAGGCGAGCTCGACCATGTGCTGGCTCGACGGAATCTCCATGACGACGCCCTTGACGCCCGTGTCGATCGCGCGCTGGACGTCCTCCTTCATGCAGCGGGCGAAGGAGAAGATCTGCGGTCCGAGATTGCGCTTGACGATCTCCTTGATCGCCTCGTTGTCGGAGGGCGAGACGACCGGCATGCCGGCCTCGATGCGGTGCACGCCCGCCTCCGCCAGCGCCTCGGCGATGCGGATCTTGTCGTCCTTGTTGAGGATGATGCCGGTCTGCTGCTCGCCGTCGCGGAGCGTGACGTCGTGGACCTTGATGTTCTTGGCGAACTTGAAGTCCTTGCGCACGTCGCCCGCGTAGTTCCACTCGCTTACAAACCAGTCCTTGGTCTTCCAGGGTTGATCAGCCACTTGCCTGCTCCTTGTCAGTTCGGACGGTGCCGGACGGGAAATTGGGCGGCCCTCTCGTGCCACTGCGGGCGCATTGACGCAATCCCTTTCGCTCAGGGCCTGCCGGGCCGCCGGGCGGCCGCCCGCAAGCCGGTTTCTTCGACGATGACGCCTTATAGGGCGCGCCGCAATCGCCCGTCCGCAAGGCGAACAAGCCCAAGCCCGCGCCGAACCGATCTTGAACTTCAGGGCCCACGGCCGCGAAGGGTCGAAACGAAAACGGCGGCGTCAGACGATCGGATTTTCTAATTCCCCGATGCCAGAAATCGTAACACGCACCACGTCGCCCGGCTTGAGATAGCGGGGCGGCTTGAAGCCGATGCCGACGCCCGCGGGCGTGCCGGTGGCGATGAGGTCGCCCGGCTCGAGCGTCACATAGGCGCTCACGGTCTCGATGATCGTCGGCACGTCGAAGATCATGTCGCGCAGGCGCGCGAACTGCCGGCGCTCGCCGTTGACGAAGGTCGCGAGCTCCTGCCCGTCGGGCGCCCCGAACTCGTCGGCGGTCACGAGGCAGGGCCCGACCGGGCAGAAGCCGTCGAGGCTCTTGCCGAGGAACCACTGCTTGTGGCGCTGCTGCACGGCGCGCGCGGTGACGTCGTTGACGATCGTGTATCCGAACACATAGCCGAGCGCCTCGGCCCGCTTCACGCCGCGGCAGCGGCGGCCGATGACGACGCCGAGCTCGCCCTCGTAATCGACCGTGTTCGTGGGGTCGGCGGAGGCGGCGACCGGATCGAGCGGATCGGCGAGCGCGCTCACGGCTTTCGTGAACACCACCGGCTCCTCGGGCACCTCCTGCTTGTCGCCCGACTGGTCGATGCCGCTGCGCGCAAACTCCTGCGCGTGGTCGTAATAGTTCTTCCCGACGCAAATGACGTTCTTGGCGAGCGGGCCGACCGGCGCCGCAAGCCGGACCTCGGCGAGCGGGCGCGGCGCGCCGTAGTCGAGCCGCTTCGCCTCGACGAGCGCGATCACCTGCCTGAGGTCGCGCACCGGCGCGCCCTCCGAGAGCAGCGGACGAAAACGGCCGTCCTCCAGAATGCCGAAAATCTTGCCCTCCTGTTCGCGCACGGCTGCGATACGCATGGTCCGACGATGCCTTTCCTGCTGGTGGAGCGTTGAAACTGAAGGATCGGGGCAGCCGGTCCGGCTATTCCATGACGGCGGCCTTGAGGATGCACACCATGGTGGCGCGCGCGACCTCCCGCCCCGTGTTGCGGATGATGTGGCGGCGATCGGAGCGGTAGCGCACGGTGCCCCCCGCCTCGACCTTCTTGACGCGGCCGCCGACCTCGACCTCGAGCGTGCCGGCGGTCACCGACAGGCACTCGATCGAGCCGCGCTGATGGCCTTCGGAATCGAGCTCGCCGCCCGGCTCGGCCGTGACGTCGTACCACTGGAGCCATTCGACCGTGCGGATCCAGCCGATGATGGAGAGCTTGACCTTGCCGTCCTCCGACACGAGCACCGGCGTGTCGGCGCGCGTCACCACCTCGACGAACGGGTCGTCGTCCTGCGCGGCGAGCACCCGCTCGATCGACACGTCGAGCGCCTGCGACAGCCGCCAGATGGTCGCGAGCGTTGGGTTCGTCTCGTTGCGCTCGATCTGGCTGATGATGGACTTGGCGACGCCCGACTGCTCGGCGAGCTCCGAAAGCGAGAGGTTATAGGCCTTGCGCAGGCGCTGGATGGTCTTGCCGAGCTGCCCGGAAAGCGCGAGTGCGCCGGCCTCCAGCTCCGACTTGCGGCCCTCCTTGTCGTTCATGGCCATGTGTCTCGCAAGACCTCGCCGTCCATCCTGCCGGGGCCCCCTTCGGCGCCCGCGCGCGACCGATCCGGCAACCGCCTTATAGCGCAGTTCGGCGCGCCGAAACCCCGTTTACCACCAGGTGTGAAAATGATGAACCGGGCCGCGGCCGGAGCCGATCCGCAGCCGGTCGGCGGCGGCGATCGCGGCGGTTACGTAGTCCTTGGCCTCGCGCACCGCGGCGGCAAGGTCAAGCCCCTTGGCGAGCCCGGCGGCGATGGCGGAGGAGAGCGTGCAGCCCGTGCCGTGGGTGTTGGCCGTGGCGATGCGGGTGGCGGCGAGCCGCGTCTCGCGCGTCGGCTCGACGAGGAGATCGACGCTTTCCGGCCCGCTGTCGTGCCCCCCCTTGATCAGCACCGCCCGCGGCCCGAGCGCGAGCAGCCGCTCCGCCTGCTGGCGCATCTCGGCCTCGTTGCGCGCGACCGGCGCGTCGAGGAGGGCCGCGGCCTCGGGCAGGTTCGGCGTGACGATCAAGGCGCGCGGCAGCAGCTCGCGGCGCAGGGTCTCGACCGCGTCCGGCGCGAGCAGGCGGTCGCCGGAGGTCGCCACCATGACGGGGTCGAGCACCACGCGCTCCTGGCGGTGACGCTTGAGCCCGGCCGCAACCTCGGCGATCACGGCGGCCTGCGACAGCATCCCGATTTTCACCGCGCCGACGGAGAGGTCGGAGAAGACCGCGTCCATCTGCTGGGCGACGAAGGCGGGCGGAACGTCATGGATCGCGCGCACGCCGCGCGTGTTCTGGGCGGTGAGCGCGGCGATCACCGAGGCGCCGTAGACGCCGAGCGCCGAAAAGGTCTTGAGGTCCGCCTGGATGCCGGCGCCGCCGCCCGAATCCGAGCCCGCAATGGTGACGGCGATCGGCGTCGTCATTGCGCCGCCCGACGGGCCAAGCCGGCGTCGACGACGGCGCGCAGCGCCCGCGCCGCGGCCTCCGGATCGGGCGCGAGCGCGAGCGCCGAAATCACCGCGACGCCGTTCACATCCGCGGTCATCACCTGCGCCGCATTGGCCGCGTCGATCCCGGCGATCGCGACCGCCGGCAGGCCCGGCGCTCGGCTGCGCACGACGGCGAGCAGCTTCGCGAGACCCTCCACGCCGATCGGCGGGTTGGGGTTGTCCTTCGACAGGGTCGCAAAGACGCCGCCGATGCCGACATAGTCGACGACCTCGAGCGGGCCCGTGCGCGCCCGCTCCTCGCTGTTGATCGACAGGCCGATCAGCTTATCGGGGCCAAGGAGGCGCCGCGCGTCCCGCGCGTCCATGTCGTCCCAGCCGACGTGGACGCCGTCCGCCCCGGCCGCGAGCGCCACGTCCACCCGGTCGTTGATGACGAGGGGCACGCCGGTGCCGGCGATCGCGGCCTTGATGGCGCGGGCCTCCTCCACCATCCGGCGCGTCGAGCCCGTCTTGTCGCGGAGCTGCAGGAGCGTCGCGCCGCCCCGGACCACGCTCCGGGCGAGTTCGACGAGCGCGCGCCCGCCCGCGCGCTGCGGGTCGAGGATGGCGTTGAGGCGCAGATCGAGCTTCATGCCGGCCACGGATCGGACCGCGGGGCCGCAGCGCCGCCCGGAACCGGGAGCCGCCGCAGCACCGCACGCACGATGCTGTAAGCGGGCGGGCAAGCCGGTGCAAGAGCGGCTTGCCCCACGGGCGCGGTTTTGCTGGATTGGGACCGATCGCCGCGCCGGCCGTCGGGAGACAAGCGCATGGTACCCTTCTTCGTGCAGATCAAATGCCACCTCGGAAAGTCCTACGAGGTCGCGAACGCGCTCGCGGACGCCGAAATCGCCTCGGAAATCTATTCGACCGCGGGCGATTACGATCTGCTGGTGAAGTTCTACGTGTCCCCCGAAACGGACATCGGCCATTTCGTCAACGAGAAGGTGCAGACGATTCCCGGCATCCAGGACACCCGCACGATCATCACCTTCAAGGCGTTTGGGCCGGCCCGCTGACGGGAGCCGGCCGCGCGCGCGGGCGGGCGACGGCCCCGTCGCGGCGTCAGGGGCCCCCCGGCGGACCGGCGGAGGGCGCGCGGGCGCGTTCGAGCCCGAGCCGGCGCTCGCGCCAGATGACGAACAGGCCGGCGGCGATGACGATCGCGGCCCCCACGAAGACGATGGGCAGCGGGATCTCGCCGAACAGCACGTAGCCGAGCAGGAACGCCCAGATGATCGTCGTGTAGTCGAACGGCGCAACCACCGAGGCCGGCGCGTGGCGGAAGCTCTCGGTCATGAGAATCTGGCCGATGCCGCCGAGGACGCCGATCGCGACCAGCCCCGCAAAGAGGGGCCAGCTCGGCGTCACCCAGCCGAACGGATAGGTGAGCAGTCCGCCGACCGCGGAGACGAGAGAGAAGTAGAACACGATCGCCGAATTGGTCTCGCTTCCGGTGAGCCGCCGCGTCTGGATGACCGCGCCCGCCTGGGCCATTGCCGACAGGAGCGCGAACAGGGCGCCCAACACGGCCTCCGGCCCGTGCGCCGGCCCCGGCGCCACGACATTGAGATGCGGGGAGAGCATGACCAGCACGCCCAGAAAGCCGACGGCGACCGCCGACCAACGGTAGATGCGCACCCGCTCGCCGAGGATCAGCGCGGCGAGTGCGACCGTCATCAACGGCGCGGCGAAGCCGATCGCCGTCACCTCGGCGAGCGGCAGGCGCGCGAGCGCCGCGAAGCTCAAGAACATGCCGGCGACGCCGATGAGGCCGCGGGTCACGTGGCCGAAGGGCCGCGCCGTGCGCACCGCCGCCGGAAGCTGATTGCGCCAGGCATAGATCAGCAGGACCGGAACGAGGGCGAAGGCGCTGCGGAAAAAGACCACCTGCCCGACGGGTACGCTCTCGCTCGCCCAGCGCACCAGCGCCGACATGACGGCGAAAACGATCGACGAGGCGATCTTGAGCAGGATTCCCTTGAGCACGTCCATGCGGACGAATCGATGTCGCTGGCGGCCTGTGAAGACTTCAACTCACCACGGCGGCAGCCAAACCGCCACATGATATTCGCGTCGGGCCAAGCCCTCGATTCTCCCGCGCGGCTGCGCGGCGCGGCCGGCAGCGTCGGCCCTGCGGGCGCGACCTCATGGCCGCGCGGGCGGCCGCGGGCCTTCGACCGGCGGGAGCGACTTGATGTAGAGCGCGATCGCCCTGCGATCGGCGGCGGGAAGCTGGGAGGTGTTGCGCACGACGGCGGCCATGGTGGCGCCGACCGTGTCGCCTTCCGGCGTCCGGCCCGAGGTCAGAAGCTCCTCGATGTCGCCCACCGACCAGTCCTTCAGCGCGGCCTGGGTGATGTTGGGGACCCATCCTTCGCCCTCCGGGTTCGGCCCGCCGGCGAAGCGCTGGCGCGGCCTGATGCCGCCGAGCGCATCGCGCGGGCTGTGGCATTCGGCACAGTGGGCGAGGCTCGAGACGAGATAGGCGCCGCGGTTCCACTCGGCCGACTGCGCGGGGTCGGGCCTGAACGGTTCGCCGTCGAGATAGACGAGCTTCCACAGGCCGAGCCCCCGGCGCACGTTGAAGGGAAACGGCAGGGCGTGCGGGCGCGCCTTTCCCTCGACGGCGGGCAGCGTCTTGAGGAAGGCGAAGAGGTCGCGCAGGTCCTCCATGCGGGCGCGCTGGTAGGAGGTGTAGGGAAAGGCGGGATAGAGATGCTCGCCGGCGGGCGAGACGCCCTTCACCATCGCGGTGACGAACTGCGCCTCCGTCCAGGCGCCGATGCCGTCCTCGGGATGGGGCGAGATGTTGGGCGCATAGAAGATCCCGAACGGCGACTTGAGCGCGCGGCCGCCGCCGAGGCGGAAACGATCGTCCTGGTTCGGCGTCGTGTGGCAGGAGGCGCAGCCGCCTGCGAAGAAGACGGTGCGTCCGTTGTCGAGATCGGGCGCGTATGGCCCGAGCGTCGCGGCCGCGTCTCCTGCCGGGCGCGTCAAAAGCCAGAACGCCGCAACGCCGATGATCGCTACGCCGACCGCGAGGATCACCAGCTTGCGCGCCATCACCGGGTCTCCACGGGCCCGCCCGAAACGAGCGGCAGGCGCGCCCGCCGCCGGCCGGCGGGCGGGGCGCCTCGATCCGACCCGCGAGGCCGGCGCTCAGCGGACCCGGACGCGATAGGATTCATGGCAGTCGTCGCAGGTCTTGTTCACCACCTGATAGACCGTCTTCAGCTCGTCGAGGTTTTTTGCCTTCGAGCGGTTCTCGTTCACGGCCTTGGTGAAATTCGCGAGCTTCGCTTCGAAATCCGCCTTGTTCTCCCAAATCTTCGCCGAGGAGCTGAAATTCGCATCGGGAGCGACGCCGATGGAGTTCGCCGGCCAGAGGGGCGGCAGCTTCGCCGCGATCTCGGCGAGCTTCGCAAAGGCGGCATCGACCTTGGCCTGTTCGTAGGGTTCCTGTCCCCGTACCATCTGCGTCACCGGGCGCCAGGCATCGCGCCAGACCGACTTCATGAGAGCGTTGCGCTGCTCCAGTGCTCCCGATTGGGCCAACACAGCCGTCGTGGCAAAGGCGAGGGCCGCGACGGCAAATCCAGTACGGAACATCCGAATCTCCTTTCTACGCAGGTCGCTACGCGGCTTGCGCCGCGGCGACGCCAACACCATCGGTCTGGAATTATTCCGCTGCGCAGGCGGCCCGCCGCACCCCGGCGCGAAGGGCGGCCATGCAAGCTGCGGACGCACCCGCCTCCTCGCACCGCGGGCTCATCACAGCGTGTGCAGGCGCCGCCCCTCTTCCAACGCCTGCCACACGCGCTCGGGCGTCGCCGGCATGTCGATGTGGCGAATGCGATAAGCGCGCCACAGCGCATCGACGATGGCGTTCATGATCGCCGGGCAGGAGCCGATGGCGCCCGCCTCCCCTGCCCCCTTGACGCCGAGCGCGTTGGTGGCGCAGCGCACGTTGCGCGTCTCGAAGGTGAACGCCGGCGTGTCGCTCGCCTTCGGCAGCGGGTAGTCCATCAGGCTCGCGGTGACGAGCTGGCCGGAATCGGCGTCGTAGACCGCGCGTTCGAACAGCGCCTGGCCGAGGCCCTGCACGGCGCCGCCGTGGATCTGGCCGGCGAGCAGCAGCGGGTTGAGGGTCACGCCGAAATCGTCGACGACGACGTAATTGACGATCTCCACGCGGCCCGTCGCCGGGTCGATCTCCACCTCTGCGACATGCGTGCCGTTCGGATAGGTGGGGGCCGGCGGCGTGCAGGTGTCGGCCGCGGTGAGCAGATTGCGGTCGGACGGCGCGCGCGCAAGCTCCGCGAACGAGACCGCGCGGTCGGTGCCGGCGACGCGCACCGCGCCCTCGGCGATTTCGAGATCGCTGACGCTGGCTTCGAGCTTGTCGGCGGCGAGTTTCTTGAGGTTGTCGGCGAGCTTGCGCGCGGCGCCCGAGACGGCGACGCCGCCGACGGGAATCGAGCTCGATCCGCCGGTGCCGGCGCCGGTGGCGATCAGCGCCGTGTCGCCCTGCACGACGCGCACGCGCTCCGGCGGCAGCCCCAGATGCTCGGCGACGAGCTGCGCATAGGCGGTGTGGTGGCCCTGGCCCGTCGACTGCGAGCCGATGAGCACCGTCACGCCGCCGTCGTCGTCGAGCCGAAGAGTCGCGGTCTCGGGGCCGAGCGCGCCGCAGGCCTCGATGTAGCTCGCAAGGCCGATGCCGCGCAGCCGGCCCTGCTCCGCGGCGCGCTCGGCCCGCGCCTCGAACCCGCTCCAGTCCGCGATCTGCTGGGCGCGCGCCATGTGGCCGGCGAACTCGCCGGAATCGTAGACCTTGCCCGTCGGCGTCTTGTAGGGCATCGCCTGCGGCGCGATGAAATTGCGCCGGCGCAGCTCGTCGCGCCCGATGCCGAGCTCGCGCGCCGCGACGTCCACGAGCCGCTCGATGACATAGGCCGCCTCGGGCCGGCCCGCGCCGCGGTAGGCGTCCACCGGAACGGTGTTGGTGTAGACGCCGCGGATGCGCACATGGCAGGCGGGGAAATCGTACAGGCCCGGCAGCATCTCGGCGCCGATCACCGGGATGTAAGGCGCAAAGAGCGAGAGATAGGCGCCCATGTCGGCGAGCGTGTCGACCGCGAGGGCGAGGAATTTGCCGTCCCTGTCGAGCGCGAGCCGCGCGGTCGTGATGTTGTCCCGCCCCTGCGCATCGGCGAGGAAATGCTCCGTGCGGTCGGACATCCAGCGCACCGGCCGCTTGAGCGCCTTCGCCGCGATGACGACCAGCGCATATTCCCGATAGGGGAAGAACTTGGTGCCGAACCCGCCGCCGACGTCGGGCGTCACGACCCGCATCTTCTCCGGCGGCATGCGGAGCACCGACTCGCAGAGCACGTCGCGGATGAGGTGCGGGCCCTGGCTCGGCACCGTGAGCGTCACGTGATCCTTCTCGGCATCGTATTCGGCGAGGGCGCCGCGCGTGTCGAGATAATTGGTCACGACCCGCGGATTTACGAGCTTCAAGGTGACGACATGCGCGGCGCGCGCGAAGGCGGCCTCGGTCTTGGCCTTGTCGCCCAGCGTTGCCTCAAACGCGACATTGCGCGGAACGCTCGGCCACACCGCGGGCGCGCCGTCGGCCACCGCCCTCTCCGCGTCCACGACATGGGGAAGCGCCTCCCATGAGACGGCGATCGCCTCGGCGGCGTCCTTCGCCTGCTCCAGCGTGTCGGCGACGACGAAGGCGACCGCGTCGCCCACGTGACGCACGACCTCGCGCGCGAGCAGCGGATAGGGCGGCGGCGAGACCTTCACGCCCTCCGGGATGCCGACGCAGGGCAGATGGCCGAAGGCGGCGACATCCTCGCCGGTCAGGACCAGGCGGACCCCCGGCATGGCGCGCGCGGCCTCGATATCCGCGAGGCGGAAGCGCGCATGCGCGTGCGGCGAGCGCAGCACCACCGCCTGGAGCGCGCCGTCCGCGGCGATGTCGGCCACATAGCGCCCTGCCCCGCGCACGAGCGCGGCGTCCTCCTTGCGGGTCACAGCCTGGCCGAAGCCGAAACTGACGGGTCGCATGGGTCCTACTCCGCAGGATGTGACTGCGCTGCCGCGGCCGCCTCCCTCGTCCGGCGACGGGAGAGCCGCGCGCCGATGCCGCTCGAAATGACATAGAAGGCCGGCGTGAAGATCAAGCCGAACAGGGTCACCCCGATCATCCCGGCGAAGACCGCCGTGCCCAGCGCGTGCCGCAGCTCGGCGCCCGCCCCGGTGGCGAAGACCAGCGGGCTCACGCCCAGGATGAAGGCGAGCGACGTCATGATGATCGGCCGCATGCGCAGCCGCGCGGCCTCGACCGCCGCCTCGGTGCGGCTGCGCCCGCGCTCCTCGAGCTGGCGGGCGAACTCGACGATCAGGATCGCGTTCTTGGCCGCAAGCCCGATCAGCACGATGAAGCCGACCTGCGTGAGGATATTGTTGTCCATGCCGCGCAGCACGACGCCGGAGATCGCGGCCACGAGGCACATCGGCACGATGAGGATGACCGCAAAGGGCAGCGTCAGGCTCTCGTACTGCGCGGCGAGCACCAGAAACACGAACACCACCGCGAGGCCGAAGGCGAACATCGCCGTGTTGCCGGCGCGGAGCTGCTGAAAGGCGAGCGTCGTCCACTCGGTGGCGAAGCCGTCCGGCAGCGTCTCGGCGGCGAGCCGCTCCATGATCGCGATCGCCTGCCCCTGCGAGTAGCCGGGCGCGGCGCTGCCATCGAGCTCGGCCGCCGGATAGAGATTGTAGCGCGGCACGCGGTAGGGGCCGGAGACGTCCTGCACGGTCGTGAACGAGCCGAGCGGCACCGCCGCCCCGACATTGTTGCGCACGCGGATCTTGAGCACGTCCTCGGGATCGAGGCGCTCGCCGCTCTCGGCCTGCGCGACGACGCGGAAGGTGCGGCCGAACAGGTTGAAGTCGTTGACGTAGGACGAGCCGAGATAGGTCTGCAGGGCGGCGAACACGTCGGAGACGTTGATGCCGAGGAGCTGCGCCTTGGTGCGGTCGATGTCGAGATAGATCTGCGGGGTCGCGGTCTCGAAGAGCGAGAAGACCTGCTGGACGCCCGGCGTCTGGCTCGCGCGCGCCATCATCGCATAGACGGCGTTCTGCAGCGCCTCCGGCCCGCGCCCGGCGCGGTCCTCGACCATCATACGGAAGCCGCCGGCATTGCCGATGCCCGCCACCGGCGGGGGCTGAATCACGAGCGCGAGCCCCTCCCGTATGGCGCTCAGCCGTTTGAACAGCTCGCCCTGGATCGCGCCCGCGGACAGCGCCGGGTCGTGGGCGCGGCGCGCGAAAGAATCGAGCACGACGAAGATCGCGCCGGAGTTCGGCGCGTTCGTGAAGGTCGCACCGGAGAAGCCGACAATGTTGACCGCATGCGCGACCCCCGGCGTCGTGAGCGCGAGGTCGACCGCGCGGCGCATCACCGCGTCGGTGCGCGCGAGCGACGCGCCGGGCGGCAACTGCACGGCGATGATGAGGTAGCCGCGGTCCACCTGGGGGATGAAGCCCTGCGGCGTCTTGCGGAACTCGTTGAGACCGAAGGCGAGAACCCCGGCATAGAGCATCACCATGAGCACCGCGAACCGCACCGCCTTGCGCGCCACCCAGCTGTAGCCGCGCGCGAAGCGCTCGAACCCGAAATTGAAGCCGCGGAAGAAGAGGCGCAGCGGCCACTCCCAGAGGCGCGGCCGGACCTCCGCATGCGGCTTGAGCAGCAGCGCGCACATGGCGGGCGACAGCGTGAGCGAGACGACGAGCGAGATCACCGTCGCGCCGGCGATGGTGAGTGCGAACTGCCGGTAGAACTGGCCGGAAATGCCGGTGATGAACGCCGCCGGCACGAACACCGCGCAGAGCACGAGCGCGATCGCGACCAGCGCCCAGCCAACCTCGTCCATCGACTTCACCGCCGCCTCGCGCGGCCTCAGGCCGGTGGCGATGTTGCGCTCCACATTCTCCACCACGACGATCGCGTCGTCGACGACGATGCCGATCGCCAACACCAGGCCCGAGAGCGTGAGATTGTTCAGCGTGAAGCCGAACGCGCCCATGAGGAAGAACGTGCCGATGAGCGAGATCGGGATCGCGAGGATCGGGATGATGGCGGCGCGCCACGTCTGCAGGAAGAGGATGATCACCAGCACGACGAAGAGGATCGCCTCGACGATCGTGCGGATGACGGCGTTGACCGATTCCTGAATGAACTGCGTCGGATTGTAGACGATCGCGTGCTTCACGCCGTCCGGAAAGCGCGCCGACAGCCGCTCCATCTCCTGGATGATGGCCTGCGCGGTCGCGAGCGCGTTGGAGCCCGGCCGCTGGAAGATCGCGAGCGCGACCGCCGGGTCGCGGTCGAGATAGGAGTTCGAGGAATAGTCCTGCGCCGCGAGCTCCACGCGGGCGACGTCCTTGAGCCGCACCACGGCGGTGGGCGTGGTCTTGACCACGATCCCGGCGAACTGGTCGGGATCGGCGAGGCGGCCGAGCGTGCGCACCGCGATCTGGAACGCGCGCGGATCGTCGACCGGCGGCTGGTTGAGCACGCCGGAGGCGACCTGGACGTTCTGCCCCAGCAGCGCCTGCACCACGTCCGTCGCCGTCAGGTTGAGTGACTGCAGCCGGTCGGGATCGAGCCAGACCCGCATGGCGTAGTCGCGGCTGCCGAACACGATGATGGAGCCGACCCCGTCGATGCGGGTGAGAACGTCCTTGATTTCGAGATTGGCGTAGTTGGAGATGAACAGCGGGTCCCGCGACTGGTCGGGCGAATAGAGGTGCACGACCATCATCAGGTCGGGCGAGCTCTTGTTCACCGTGACGCCGATCTGGCGCACCTCCTGCGGCAAGCGCGGCTGGACGATCGCGACACGATTCTGCACCTGCACCTGAGCCTGATCGAGATCGGTGCCGATGTCGAACGTGACCGAGATGGAAAAGCGGCCGTCGGCGGTCGAGTTCGAGGAGATGTAAAGCATCCCCTCGACGCCGTTGATCTGCTCCTCGATCGGCGCCACCACCGTGGTCGCCACCACGTCGGCGCTCGCGCCCGGATACTGGCCCTGCACGCTGATGATCGGCGGCGCGATCTCGGGATATTGCGCGATGGGCAGGCGCCCGAAGGACACGCCGCCGAGGATGATCAGCACGATCGACACGACGGAGGCGAAGATCGGCCGGTCGATGAAGAAGCGCGAAATCTGCATGCTGGGGCTCCGCGCGGTCAGCCCGCCTTCGCCTGCGGGCTCGGGGTGGGCGGCTCGACGCCCTCCTGCGGCGTGACCTTCTGGCCGGGGCGCACGCGCATGAGGCCGTCGACGATCACCCGATCGTCCGGCTTGAGCCCCTCTTTCACCACGCGCAGGCCGTCGACGAGAGGACCGAGCTTCACGTAGCGCTGGCGCGCGACGTTTTCGCCGTCGACGGTGAGCACGAATTTGCGCACCTGTTCGCTGCCGATCGCCCCGTCGGGAATGAGCAGGGCCTGGTAGGGCGCCGAGGCCGGGACCTCCACGCGCGCGAACATGCCGGGCGTGAACAGCCCGTCCCCGTTGGCGAGAACCGCCCGGCCGCGAATCGTGCCCGAGGTGCGGTCGATTACGTTGTCGACGAAGTCCATGGTTCCCTGGTGCGGGAAGCCCTGCTCGTCGAGCAGCTTGAGCGCCACCTTCGTCCGCGCGCCGCGGCTCGCGATGTCCGGCCCCTCCTCGGCGAGGCGCTTGTAGCGCAGATAGGAGGCCTCGTCGAAGGTGAACTCGAAGCGGATCGGGTCGATGGAGACGATCGTCGCGAGAAGCGTCGTGTTGCCGCCCGTCCCGCCGGTGACGAGATTGCCCGGGGAGACGCGCCGGTCGCCGATGCGGCCCGCGATGGGCGCCCGCAATTCGGTGAATTCGAGATCGAGCGTCGCCTGCCGCACCGCCGCCTCGTTGGCGGCGACGGACGCCTCGGCGGTCTTCTTCGCCTGAACGCGCTGCTCGTACACCTGCTCGGAGATCGTGCGCTCGCGCACGAGCTGCTGCGCGCGGGCGAGATCGGCCTCCGCATAGGCAAGGTTGGCCCGCGCCTGAGCGAGATTCGCCTTCGCCTGATCGAGCGCATTCTGGAACGGCCGACGGTCAATCGTGAACAGGAGGTCGCCCTGCTTCACGAGCTGGCCGTCGACGAAGTGCACCTTCTCCAGATAACCGGACACACGCGCGCGCACCTCGACCATATCGACCGCGACGAAGCGGCCGACATATTCGTCCTTGTCGACGATCATGCGCTGGACCGGCTTGGCGACCGTGACCGCCGGCGGGGGCGGCGCCGGGGCGGGCTGCTGAGCCTCGCCGCAGCCGGCGAGGGCGCCCGTCAGAAACAACGCAAGGACCGTGTTGCGCGCGTCAACGAGCGCTGCCATGAAGCCTCCATCGAAGCTGTCGGGAATGTGGGGACACGATCACCATACCGCAACGCAACGAAATATGCATCCCTTCCGGGAGAGGCTCATGCGGCCGGCCTGCCGAGGCCGAGCAGAGTGCGCCAATTCCTCCCGAAAACGGCAACAAGGACAGGCACATAAATGATCGCCCCAAGGCCTGCGAGGGCGGCCAGCGCGATCTCGTCGCGCAGAGCCCATCGATAAGCGATCGCCCCCGTCAGCGGTTCCGCAATCCACAGCGCCGCCGCGAGCAGGGCCGACGCAAGCGCGAGCTTGCCGATCGCGCGCTTGAGCCGCGTGTCGGCCGAAAACAGGCCCGCGCGCACGGCAAACCAGGTGACGAGCCCGACATTGACCCAGGCGCCGACCGTGGTCGCGAGCGCAAGGCCGACCTGCGCGAGGCCCGTCGTGGTCACGAGCGCAATCTTGAGAACCACGTTGAGCGCCGCCGCGGTCAGGGACGCCTTCACCGGCGTCGCCGTGTCGCCGCGGGCGAAGAACGTCGCGACGAGGCTGCGGATCAGCACGAAGGGAATAAGCCCGAGCGCATAGGCGCGCAGGGTCGCCCCGGCGGCGGCGGCGTCCGCGGCCGTGAACGCGCCGCGGCCGAACAGCGCGCGCATGATCAGCTCCGGCACGACCAGGAAGCCGACGGTGAACGGCATCGCGAGCGCGAGCGTGAGCTCGATGGCGCGGTTCTGGGCGTCGAGCGCGCCCTGCTCGTCCTCCGCGGCGATGCGGCGCGCCATTTCGGGCAGCAGCACCGTGCCGGCCGCGATCCCGATCACCCCGATGGGGAGCTGGTTGAGCCGGTCGGCATAGTAGAGCGCCGACAGCGCGCCGACCGAAAGAAAGCTCGCCAGAATCGTGTCCGCAAACAGCGCAAGCTGCACGCCCGCCGAGCCGACGGTCGCCGGCCCGAGCGCGCGGAAGAATCGCTTCACGTCCGCGTCCCAGCGCGGCCTGCGGAAGCTCACCGCGAGGCCCGCGCGCCTGGCGTCGCCAGCGACCAGCAGAAGTTCGAGACATCCGGCGATCAGCACCCCCCAGGCGGCCGCGTGCCCCGCCGTGGGAAAGAAAGCGGCGAGCGCCAGCGCCGCGATCATCGAAAGATTGAGCAGCACCGGCGCCGCGGCCGCGGCCGCGAAGCGGTCGATCGCATTGAGCATGCCGCTGAACAGCGTCACCAGCGTCATCAGCAGCAGGTAGGGAAAGGTGATTCGCGTGAGCTCGACCGCGAGCGCAAACCGGCCGCCGCCATGGTCGAACCCCGGCGCGAGCAGTCGAATGACGGCGGGCGTGAACACGAGCGCGAGCGCAAGCAGCGCGAGCTGGCTCGCGAACAGCAGCGTGAACACGCGGTCCGCAAAGACGCCGGCGGCCGCCGCGCCCGCCTGCTCCCGCACGCGCGCATAGCTCGGCACGAAGGCGGCGTTGAAAGCGCCTTCGGCGAAGATCGCGCGGAAATGATTGGGCAGCCGCAGCGCGACGAGAAAGGCGTCGGCGACCGGCCCGGCGCCGAGGACCGCCGCCATCACGACGTCGCGGAAAAAGCCGGCGAGGCGCGAAAGCAGCGTCAGCCCCCCGACCGACATCATGCGTGCGGCGAGGCCGCTCTGCCCGCCCTTCCGCTGCGATTCGCCGTCCATGGGCCCTGTTAGCTTGCGAGAGGCGGGCTGTCCACGCACCGCCGACGCCGCGCGGCGCGACCGCCCGGCGCCGTCAGCGGCCGCCCTGGCGCGCGAAGGCGCGCGATTCCACAACCGGTTTCATGCGGCGGCCGATGCCGGAATCCCGCTGCAGACAGAGCATGGCGATTTCGAGGCTCGCGACCCCCTCCTCGCCCGTGACGACCGGCGGCGTGCCGTTGCGGATCGCCTTGACGAAGGCGAGCAGCTCGGCCCGCAGCGGCTCGGCATGGCCGACCGGCAAATGCCGCATGGAATAGCTGCCGTCCGGCTTGAAGCCGAAGCACTCGGTGACCTGCCGCGTCAGCAGATCGGCGACGACATATTTCTTGCGGGTCGCCACGTGCACGGTGCGCGCCTTGAACGGCGTGAGCCAGTTCGTGGTGATCTGCGCCAGGACGCCGGAGGCCGTGCGAAACTGCAGCAGCGCGATGTCCTCGGTCTGCGCGCGCGCGGAGGCCAGCATCGGCTGCACCTCGGCGATCTCCGAATCCGTGAACCAGCGGATGAGGTCGATGTCGTGCACCGCGAGGTCGATGACGACGCCCACGTTCGACATGCGCGGCGGAAACGGCCCGACGCGCGTGATGCCGATTGAGAGGATTTCCTCGCCGCGCAGCGCGTCCTTGGTCGACTGTACGGCGGGATTGAAGCGCTCGACGTGGCCGACCATCAGCGTGACGCCGGCGCGGCGGGCGGCGGCGACGATCGCGCGCCCCTCCTCCGGCGTCGAGCCGATCGGCTTCTCCACGAGCACGTGGACGCCGGCGCGAATGGCCTCGAGGGCGAGGTCGTGATGGAGATGCGTCGGCGCCGCGATCGACACCGCATCGACGCCGAGCTTCAGCAGCGCCGACAGGTCGTCGACCGCGGCGCAATTGAGCGCGTTTCCGATGAACTCCGCCTGCTTGCGATCCGGATCGGCGATCCCGACGAGGCTTACGCCCGGCAGTTCGGCGAGCACGCGCGCGTGGTTGCTGCCCATCACGCCGACGCCGACGACGCCCACGCGCAAGACGTCGTCGCCCTGCCCCGTTGCGGCTCTCACCATCGACCCCGCATCCCTCGTGCACGTTCCAGAACGCACACTCGAATACCACAGGCCGCACCCGATTGACCATGCGGGGCGCCTGTGCCGTTCAACACTTTTTGCGCCAACGCATTACAATTCGTGCAACACGCTCATTCCGCGGCATGGGAGTCCCGTGCGGGGGAAAGCGAAAGGCCTGCGGCCAGCGCGTCCGCGCGGAACGCGCGAACCGCATCGAGCGACAGCTCGTCCGGGCTCTTGGAGCCGAGGGCGGGAAGCTTCTTGAGCACGTCCGCAGGCGCGGTGATGATGTGGCAGCCCATGCGGTCGGCCTCCACGACGTTGAAGACTTCCCGCGTGGAGGCCCAGATGATCTCCACGTTCGCGGTCGCCCGCGCGCGGCGGACGGCATCCTGCATCAGCGGGCGGTAGTCGTAGCCGACATCGGCGAGCCGGCCGGCGAAGACCGAGACGCAGGCGGGCGCGCCGCCGGCGAGCGCGTCGACCGCGCGCGCGACCTGCTCGGCGGTGAAGATCGCCGTCACGTTCACCTTCACGCCCTCGCGCGCGAGCGCGCGCACCGCCTCGTAAAGCGGCTCGCCGCGCGTGGTGGTGACGGGCAGCTTCACATAGACGTTCGGGCCCCATGTGGCGATCGTGCGCGCCTGCGCCACCATCTCCGGGATGTCATCGGAGAAGACCTCGAAGGAAATGTGGCGGTCGGGCACGGCGGCGACGATCTCGCGGCCATAGGCCTCGTAGTCGGTCACGCCCGCCTTCTTCAGGAGCGAGGGATTGGTGGTGAAGCCCTTGACCCAGCCGTGCGCGGCCATGTCGAGGATCTGCGCCTTGTCGGCGCCGTCCGTGAACAGCTTCACCGCGAGATCCGCGAGCCGTATGCGATCCATGCCGGTCACCTTGGAGGCGGCGCCGAGACGCCGGGACGGCGTCGTGAGTCGGGCGAGCGCTCCACCCCCCTTGTAGGGCTTTTGGGCGCCGCCGCAAACAGCCGAGCCAAGCCCCCGCGAGACGAACGCAATCGCCGGCCGGCGGCGCCCCGTCAGCCCCGGCTGCGACGGGACTGGGCGACGAGGCGGCTCGTGCTCTGGCCGGGAACCAGGTCGACCAGAAGCACCTCGCCGCCGGCCGCCTCGACGAGGTCGGCGCCGACCACGTCCTCGCGCCGGTAGTCGGCGCCCTTGACCAGCACCTTGGGGCGGATTTCGCGGATCAGCTCGAGGGGCGTCGGCTCGTCGAACAGCACGACGAGATCGACCGCCTCGAGCGCGGCGAGCACCTGGGCGCGGGCCTGCTGATCCTGGATCGGCCGGCCTTCGCCCTTGAGGCCGGCCACGGAGACGTCGCTGTTGAGGCCGACCACGAGGCGGTCGCAGGCGGCGCGCGCCTGGGTGAGCAGCTTCACGTGCCCCGGATGGATGAGGTCGAAGCACCCGTTCGTGAAGCCGATGCGCAGGCCCACGCGGCGCCATTCGCCGAGGACGTCCTTGAGCACGCGACGGTCGAAGACGATCTTTTCCTCCGCGGCGAGCGCCGCGTGCGGCAGCAGGCGCGCGCGCAATTCGGCCGCGGAGACCGCCGCCGTTCCGCGCTTGCCGACGACGATCGCGGCCGCCGCATTGGCGGCGCGCATCGCGATCTCGAAATCGGCGCCGGCGGCGAGCAGCGTTCCGAGCACGGCCGCCACGGTGTCGCCTGCGCCGGAGACGTCGCGCACGCGCACCGGATAGGCGGGCACATGCACCGGGGCCGCGCCCCGCACGTGCAGCGTCATGCCGTCCTCGCTGCGCGTCACCAGCACCGCTTCGCTGCCCACGAGCTCGGCGAGCTCGGCGGCCGCCGCCTCGATCTCGTCGTTGCTCGTCGCCGGGCGGCGCACGGCCTCGGAGAGCTCCTTGCGGTTGGGCGTGATGAGCGTCGCGCCCCGGTAAATGCTGTAGTCGTTGCCCTTCGGATCCACGATCACGGGCTTGCCGGCTGCGCGCGCGCCGTCGATCAGGGCGCGAATGACGCGCGGCGTCAGCACGCCCTTGGCATAATCCGAGAGGATCACGGCGCCGGCCCGCGCGATCGCCGGCAGCGCCTCCTTGAGCAGCGCCTCCTCCACCGCGGGTCCGACCGGGCGCGCGAGCTCCCAATCGGCGCGCAACAGGTGCGTCGAATGGTGCTCGGAGACGAAGCGCGCCTTCCGCGTCGTCGGCCGCGTCGCATCGACGATGAGATGTGCTTTCGTGCGCGGATGCGCCACGAAGGCGGAAGCGAGGCCGCGCCCCTCCTCGTCGTCGCCGACCACGCCCACGAAGATGCATTGCGCGCCGAGCCCGGCGACGTTGCGCGCGACGTTGCCGGCGCCGCCGATCTCCGTCTCCCGGCGCCTCACGGCCAGGACGGGCGTCGCCGCCTCCGGGGAAATGCGGGAGACCTCGCCGTAGATGAATTCGTCGAGCATGAGGTCGCCGATGCACAGCACGGTCTGCGCTTCAAGCCGCGGCAGGATCTCCTCGAAGGTCTGCATGGTCGCCAGGCGAGATGTGAGCTTCAGCGGTAACGGTCGGAGGTTGCGAGATAGCGCGTCACGTAGTGCCGGACGGCGTCCTCGAGCGGGGTGAATCCGGCGTTGAATCCGGCCCGCCGGAGGTTCGCGGTCGAGGCCTGGGTGAAATACTGATACCGGCCGCGCAGGGATTCCGGCATGTCGATATATTCGATGTGCGGCTTGCGCCCGAGCGCGGCGAACAGAGCTTCCGCAAGATCGCGAAAGGTGCGGGCGCGGCCGGTGCCGACATTGAAGATGCCGGAGACGGAGGGGCTCGCGAGCAGCCACAGGATCACGGCGACCACGTCGTCCACATAGATGAAGTCGCGCTGCTCGCCGCCGTCGGCGATGTCCGGCCGGTGCGAGCGAAAGAGCTGCATGGGATGGCCCTCGCGCACGCGGTCGAACGCCTTCGCGACGAGGCTCATCATGTGGCCCTTGTGGTACTCGTTGGGGCCGAAGACGTTGAACAGCTTGAGCCCCACCCACTGCGGCGGCAGCGGCGCGCCGCGCGCGGCGCGCTCGGCGACCACCAGATCGAACTGGTGCTTGCTCCAGGCATAGAGATTGAGCGGCACGAGCCGCCTCAGGGCCGGCAGCGACCAGTCGTCCTCGAAGCCCGCCGAGCCGTCCCCGTAGGTTGCGGCCGAGGAGGCGTAGATGAATCGCGTGCCCGTCTTCGTGCACCAGTCGAGCAGCGCGAGCGAGAGGCGGAAATTGCTGGCGACCACGCTGTCGCCGTCCTGCGCCGTCGTGTCCGAATTGGCGCCGAGATGGATGATCGCCTCGAGCTTGCGGCCCTCGAGCCACGCCAGGGTCTCGCCGATCGGGACAACGTCGGCGAGCTGGCGCTTCTGCAGATTGCGCCAGCGCCCGTCGTTCCCCAAGGTGTCGTTGACCACGACATCCGTGCGGCCGGCATCGTTCAGCGCGGCAACGACATTCGATCCGATAAAACCGGCTCCGCCGGTCACCAGCAACATGCATGCACTCCAGGCGTGAGCCGGGGTCGCTTCCTTTGCCCCAGCCGGGCTTTCGGCGCAACATGCGGCGGGGGCCGCGCGAAGGCCGGGGGTCCGGCCGCCCGGCCGAACTGGACACCTCGCCGGTTGCGCGCTACCCGCTCGTCACCCGTGACCGCAAGATTAGGACCCGCCGCCCCGCCGATGGATGCGCGCCTCGAGGACAGCCTGGGCCGACTCGCCGGCGGAGACGCCGAGACCTCGCCGATTCTCGTGGTTCCCTACATGTGGATCGGCGATTTCGTGCGCTGCCACACGGTGGTGCGCGTGCTCAAGGCCCGTTTTCCTTCGCGCCCGGTGGACGTGGTCGCGACCTCCCTGACGGCCCCCCTCGCCGACTACATGCCGGGCGTGCGGCAGGCCGTCGTCGCGGACATTCCGCACCGGCGCCTCGCGATCGGCCAGCAGGCGGCGCTCGCCCGCCGCCTGCGCCGGGAGGGCTACGGCACGGCCCTCGTGATGTCCCGCAAGTGGAAGGCGGCGCTGGCGCCGTTCCTGGCCGGGATCCCCGAGCGCATCGGCTATGTCGGCGAGGGGCGGTTCGGGCTCCTCAACGCGCCGCGATGGGGCGAGCGCAGGCTGCCGCGGATGGTCGACCAGTGCGCCGCCCTGGCGCTGCCGGCCGGGGCGCCGCTGCCCCCCGCATGGCCGCCGCCCCGCCTCGCGGTGCCCGCGGCCGAGATCGCGGATTGGCGGGCGCGGCGCGGGCTCGGCGACGAGCCGTCCGTGGTCGCGCTCGCGCCCGGCGCGGTCGGCCCGTCCAAGCGGTGGCCGGTGGAGCGGTACGGCGCGGTCGCGTCCGAACTCGCCCGGCAGGGCTGGACCGTCTGGGTGATCGGGGGACCGGCGGAGCGCCCGCTCGCCGCGGAGATCTGCGCCGCCTCCGGGGGGCTCGCGCGCGACCTCACCGGCGAGGACCTGCGCGAGGCGATCCTGGCGCTCGGCGCGGCGCGCCTCGCCATCTCCAACGATTCGGGCCTGCTCCACGTTGCCGCCGCCATCGGCACCCCGACGATCGGCATCTTCGGCCCTACCAGCGCCTGGCACTGGGCCCCGCTCAACCCGCTCGCCGGGACCGTCGCGGCGGAGACGCCGCCGCCCTGCCAGCCGTGTCACAAGCCGGTCTGCCGCTTCGGGCATCATCGGTGCATGCGCGACATCCCGGCAGGCCAGGTTCTCGCCGCGGTCCGCCGCGCCCTCGAACCGACCTCGGGAACGGCCTGAGCGCAATGACGGACCGGCCGGCCAAAACGGACGCGCAACCGCGGCCCGCCGCCTTCCTGGATCGCGACGGCGTGCTGATCCACGACGACGGATATATCGGCCAGCGCGAGCGGGTGCGCTGGATTCCGGGCGCGGCGGAAGCCGTGCGACGTCTCAACCAGAACGGGTATCTGGTCTTCATCGTCTCCAATCAGTCGGGGGTCGCCCGCGGGCTGTTCACGGAGGCCGACCTCGCCGCCGTGCATGCCTTCATCGTCGCGGGCCTCGCCGCGCAGGGCGCGCGCATCGACGATGTGCGCTACTGCCTCTACCACCCGGAGGGGAAGGTCGAGGCCTATCGCCGCGTCTCGGACTGGCGCAAGCCCGCGCCCGGCATGATCCTCGATCTGATGCGGCACTGGCCGGTCGATGCCGCGCGCAGCTTCGTGGTCGGGGACAAGCCGTCGGACGTGGCGGCGGGGGAAGCGGCGGGACTCCGCGGCTTCCTGTTCACGGGCGGGAACCTCGACACGTTCATCGCGCGCTGCCTTGCGGCGACGGGCGCGCCCGCACCGCTCCCCGGCGCCGACGCCCGGGCGCGTTGACCGCCGGACGGCCTATGCTAGGTTGCTGCGACCTCTCAGCCCGGACGGCGCGTTGGCGGCAACGCGAGCCGTGGGATGTTCGATGATCTCGTTTTGCCCCGATCTCGAAGCTTTTTCAGCCCCTGTGCTGAACGACAGGCTTTTTCAGACGTCCATCGTTCCGCACCCCGTCGCGGCGGCGGCGGCCGTCGGTCGGGGGAGCGTTCGCACCCCTTTCATCACGCCTTCCGGCGACATGGACTGATCGTGTGGATTCCGAGACCCTGCTCAGGCGCGACTTCCGGCGCATCCTGTTGATCAAGCTGTCCGCGCTCGGCGACGTCATTCACACGATCCCGGTGCTGAACCAGCTGCGGCGGCGCTACCCGGACGCGGAAATCCACTGGCTCACCAAGCCCGCCATGGCCGAGCTCATCGGCCACCACCCGGCGCTCGACCGCGTCATCCTCTTCCATGACGAGGAATGGCGGCGTCCGTGGCGCACCGGCGCGAAGGCGCTGCGCACGCTGTGGACGCTCGTCCGCGCGCTGCGCGGCGGCCGCTACGACCTGGTGATCGACCTGCACGGGCAGATCCGCTCCGCCGCCTGCACGCTGCTGACCGGGGCGCCGGTGCGCATCGGCTTCGACCGCCCGCGCGAGGAAGTCCGCAAGGCCTCGGCGCGCAAGCTGCCCGCCAACGCCTACCGGCACGCCTGGGCCGGCGCGCGGGAGGGATCGTGGCTCGCCTACACGCACCCGATCCGGCTCGCGACGCTCGATACGCACGCGGTCGACCGCTATCTGCGCGTCGGCCTGCTGCTCGGATTCGAGCCGGCGCCCGCCGACTTCTCCTTCCCCATCCCGGAGGCGGCCGAACGGCGCGCCGGCGCCCTTCTCGCCGAGCATGGAATAGGCGCCGCGCCCGAATCGCGGTTCGTGCTGCTCGCGCCCGGCAGCGCCTGGGAGACCAAGCGGTGGACGGCGGAAGGATTCGCGGCCGTGGCGCGCCATGTCCTGGACCGGGGCCTGCCGGTCGTGCTCATCGGCTCCGGCAAGGACCGGCTCGCCTGCCGCGCGGTCGCGGAGCGCGCGCCGGGCGTGGCCGATCTGTGCGGGCGCACCGCGCTCACCGAGCTCGCGGCGATCGTCCGGCGCGCCGCCGTCGTGGTGACGAACGATTCGGGGCCGATGCATCTTGCGGCGGCGCTGGGCCGGCCGACCGTCAGCATGTTCGGCCCGACCGATCCGCTCTGGATCGGCCCTTACGGGCAGCCGGACGCCGTGATTTCCGCCGAGCTTTCGTGCGCTCCCTGCTATCTGCGCCAGTTGCGGCGTTGCCCCCACGGCCATGCCTGCATGTACGGCCTCGCGCCGGAGGAGGTGATCGCGCGCATCGAGCGCGCGCTCGCCCCGGCGGAGGCGCGGCCGGCGGCGCGGCGCATCGCTTCCGCGGGGGAGTGAAGAACCGCTCGACGGCTTGTTCCGGCGTCGGTTCGGTTTCGCTGAACCGCGCGCGTAAGGCCTTCTTCACGCCTGCCCCCGTATGGTCTGCGCATCGGCAATCGCGCGCGGACCTGGCCAATGACGATCCTGGTGACCGGAGGGGCCGGCTATATCGGCAGCCACATGGTGCACGAGCTCCTCGACGCCGGCGAGCGGGTCGTCGTACTCGACAATCTCTCGACCGGGCGGCGCCAGGCCGTACCGGCGGGCGTACCGCTGATCGTGGGCGACACCGGCGACGAGGCCCTGCTCGCCTCGCTGATGCGGACCTGGCGCCCCGAGGCCATCATCCACTTCGCGGCCTCGATCGTCGTTCCCGATTCGGTCCGCGATCCGCTTGGCTACTACCGCAACAACACGGCCAATTCCCGCGCTTTGCTGGCCGCGGCCGTCGACGCCAAGGTGCACCACTTCATCTTTTCCTCGACCGCCGCCGTCTACGGCAACCCGGCGCAGGTCCCGGTCGACGAGGACGCGCCCACCCAGCCGCTGTCGCCCTACGGCACCTCGAAGCTCATGACGGAAATGATGCTCCGCGACGCCGCGGCGGCGCACGGGCTCGGTTACGTGATTCTGCGGTACTTCAACGTCGCGGGCGCCGACCCGAAGGGCCGCGCCGGCCAGTCCACCCCCGGCGCCACGCATCTCGTCAAGGTGGCGGTGCAGGCCGCGCTGGGCCTGCGGCCGCATCTCGAGGTCTATGGCACGGACTATCCGACGCGGGACGGCACCTGCGTGCGCGACTACATCCACGTCACGGACCTGGTGCGGGCGCATTCCGCGGCGCTGGCGCATCTGCGCGCCGGGGGCGGCAATGCGACGCTCAACTGCGGCTACGGGCGGGGCTACTCGGTTCTCGAAGTCGTCGAGGCGGTCAAGCGGATCGCCAAGAAGGATTTCCCGGTGCGTCTTTCGGCCCGCCGCCCTGGCGATCCGGCCATGATCGTGGCGGACGCCGGCCGCATCCGCCGCCTGCTCGGCTGGAAGCCGATGCTCGACGAACTCGACGCGATCGTCGCCCACGCCCTCGCCTGGGAGCGCCGTCTGATCGGGACCTAGGCGGGCAGGCTCCGCCTGCGGCCGGCCTTCGCCCGCGCGGAACCGCCCGATGCCGCCGGGGACACGCGCCCGCTGGCAGCCGCTTTTTGCTTGAAATCGCCCGCCGGGCAGGGCAACGGTGCCCGAAAGGCCGGGTGCCGTGATCGCAGCGGCCGTTCCTTCCCGTTGCTGACGGTTGGCGATGCCTGGACTCCCAGCTCAATTTCCGCTCGGCGAACACGGCGCCCTCGCGCTCGTGCGGCGGCTGTTCGCCGAATTCGCCTACCGCCACCGCGACCGCTATGCGCTCGCCTTCGCGCTGATGGCTGTCGCCGCCGCCTGCACCGCGGCCTCCGCCTATCTCATCGGCGAGGTGGTCAACTACGCCTTTGGCGACCGCAGCATGAGCAAGATCGTCACGCTCGCGGGCGTCACCGTCGCGCTGTTCGCCACGAAAGGGCTCGCGACCTACGGGCACGCGGTGATCATGGCGCGGATCGGCAACCGCATCATCGCCGAGAACCAGCGGCGCATGGTCGGCCGGCTGCTCGATCAGAACATCGGCTTTTTCGAAGACCGGCATTCTTCGGAATTCCTCGCGCGCCTCAACGCGGGCGCCGTCGCGGCAACCCAGGCGCTCGGGCTCGTCATCACGGCGGCCGGGCGCGACTTCCTCTCGCTGATCGGCCTCGTGGCGGTGATGGTCTATCAGGAGCCCTTCCTGTCCCTCATCGGGCTCGTCGTCGTCCCGCCGGCCGTGTTCCTTCTGCGCAAGCTGATCCGGCGCGCGCGCAACGTCGCGCACGCCCAGTTCGTCGGCAGCGCGCGCATCCTCGAGACGCTGCAGGAGACGTTGCAGGGCATCCGCATCGTCAAGGCGTTCGCGCTCGAGGACGTGATGCGCGCGCGCGCCGCGAGCAATATCGAGGAGATCGAGCGGGCCTCGAACAAGATGGCGCGCGTCGCCAACCGCTCGAGCCCGCTGATGGAGACGCTGGGCGGCTTCGCCATCGCTGCGGTGATGCTGTACAGCGGCTACCGCGTGATCGAGACGGGCGCGAGCCCGGGCACGTTCTTCTCCTTCATCACCGCGTTCCTGCTCGCCTACGAGCCCGCCAAGCGCCTTGCGCGGCTGAACATCGACCTCAGCGCCGCGCTCGTCGGCGTTCGCGTGCTGTTCGATGTGATCGACGGTCCGCCCGGCGAGCCCGCCGACGAGGACAAGCCGGCGCTCAAGCTTTCACGCGCGCGCGTCGAATTCCGCGGGGTGCGCTTCTCCTATCGCAGGGGCGAGCCGGTGCTGCGCGACCTGTCCTTCGTCGCCGAGCCGGGGCGCGTCACGGCGCTCGTCGGCCCCTCGGGCGGCGGCAAGTCGACGGCGCTCGCGCTGATCATGCGCTTCTACGACATCGAGGCGGGCGCGATCCTGATCGACGGGCAGGACATCGCCACCGTCTCGCGCCGCTCGCTGCGCGGGCAGATCGCCTATGTGGGCCAGGACGTGTTTCTCTTCCGCGGCTCGATCCGCGACAACATCGCCTTCGGCCGGCCCGGCGCGAGCGAGGCGGAGATCGTCGCCGCCGCCAAGGCGGCGTTCGCCCACGATTTCATCATGAGCTTTCCGGCCGGCTATGATACGCCGGTCGGCGAGCACGGCCTGCAGCTTTCCGGCGGACAGCGCCAGCGCATCGCCATCGCGCGCGGGCTGATCAAGAATGCGCCGATCATCCTCCTCGACGAGGCGACGGCCGCGCTCGATTCGGAGTCCGAGCGGCAGGTGCAGGACGCCATCGCCCGCCTGTGCGAGGGCCGCACGACGATCATGATCGCGCACCGCCTGCACACGATCATGCACGCCGATCGCATCTTCGTCATCGAGGACGGGCGGGCGGTCGAATCCGGCCGCCACGAGGAGCTGCTGCGCCGCGGCGGGCGCTATGCCTCCTTCTACCGCCTGCAGTTGCAGAAGCAGGAGAATCCGCCGCCGGCCGTCGCCGCCGCCGCCTCCGGCGGCTGACGAGGCGTGCAGGGGGCGTTCCGCGCCTGCTCTTTCCGTCCCCGCGGCTGCGCCGCGACCGCCCACTAACGATGCGCATTGACCGGGCCGGCGCGTCGGTCTATCGGCTCCCGGCCTTCTTGCGCGCCCGTCCGCGCTCCGCGGGGCGGGCGCGCACGGCGCACCCCTCACGGTTCCTCAACAAGGCGACACAAATCATGAGCGCAGAAGACGGACGCTACGTCATTCCCCAGCCGCCGCAGCCGGTCATCGCCGTCGCGGGAAGCGCCAAAACCTTTCCGGTGCGCCGCATCTGGTGCGTGGGGCGCAACTATCTCGAGCACATCCGCGAGATGGGCCAGGACGAGCGCGAGCCGCCGTTCTTCTTCGCCAAGCCGGCGGATGCGGTCGTGCCCGACGGCGCGCAGGTGCCCTACCCGCCCCTCACCAAGGACTTCCATTTCGAGGTCGAACTCGTGGTGGCGCTCAAGAGCGGCGGCCGCAACATTCCGACGAGCCGCGCGCTCGACTGCGTCTGGGGCTACGCCGTGGGCATCGACCTCACCCGCCGCGACCTGCAGATCGCCTCCCGCAACATCAAGCGCCCGTGGGAGATCGGCAAGGCCTTCGATGCGTCCGCCCCGATCGGCCCGCTCAAGCCCGCGTCCGAGATCGGTCATCCGAACATGGGCCGCATCGTTCTCAAGCAGAATGGCGTCGTGAAGCAGGACGGCGATCTTTCGCAGATGATCTGGAACGTGCCCGAGATCATCAACCAGCTCTCGCAGCAGGTCGGGCTCGAGGCCGGCGACGTGATCATGACGGGCACGCCGGCGGGCGTCGGCCAGATCGCGGTCGGCGACAGGCTCGAATGCGAGGTCGAAGGCGTGGGGCGCCTCGCGGTGACGATCGGGCCGATGGAGAAGGAATACCAGCCCGCCTAAACGCGCGGCGCTGCGGGGCGGGCGCAGTGCCCGCCCCGGCGGTTCCGCTTCAAGACTGCAGGAGGAGTTCGACCGCGAGCGCGATCCGGAACAGGCGATGGTCGTCGCCGTTGCGCGCCACGAGCATCAGCCCGACCGGCAGGCCGGGCGACGGCAGCGGCAGCGAGATCGCGCACAAGTCGAAGAAGTTGACGATCGAGGTGTTGCTGAGCAGCGCCGTGTTCCGGGCGACGAACGTGTCCGGATCCGCGATTTCGGCGATCGTCGGAGCGACGATCGGGGTCGTCGGCAGCACCAGAGCGTCGAAGTCCTCCATCCAGGCGTCGATCTCCTCGACGAGCCGGTTGCGGATCTGAATGAGGTCGATGTAGTCGGCCGCGGTGATGCTCGCCCCGCGGCTCATGCGGGCGCGCACATTGGGATCGAACGCGTCGCCGCGGGTCTGAAGCCGCTCGCGGTGGATCGAATAGGCTTCCGGCACCGGGAACCCGCCTTTCGGGTTGGCGGCGAGCATCCGGTCGAGGAACGGGAACGGCGCATCGGCGACGCGGGCGCCGGCCTTGCCGAGCCGCTCGATCCCGCCGGCAAACGCCGCCGCCACGGTCTCGTCATGGGGCGTGAAGGCCGCGTTCTGCGGAATCGCGAGCCGCAGCCCGGCGATCGGGGCGGGCTCGAGCGGCGCCACCTCCTCCCCGGCCATGACGGCATCGGCCTCGGCGCACTCCCTCACCGTGCGCGCGAGCGGGCCGACGGAGTCGAGCGTGTACGACAGCGGAAACACGCCTTCGGTCGGCACGCGCCACTTGCTCGGCTTGAAGCCGACGACGCCGCACAGCGCGGCGGGAATGCGCGTCGAGCCGCCCGTATCGGTGCCGATGGCGATCTCGCACATGCCGTCCGCCACGGCCACGGCCGCGCCCGAGGACGAGCCGCCGGGCACGCGCGCGCGGTCCGCCGGATTGCCGGGCGTGCCGTAATGGGGGTTCGCGCCGATGCCCGAGAAGGCGAACTCGGTCATGTTGGTCTTGGCGACGATGACGGCGCCGGCCGCGCGCAGCCGCTGCACCACCGGCGCGTCGGCCGCCGCAGGCGGCGCATCGGCAAGGATCTTCGAGCCGGCGCGTGTCGGCTCGCCGGCGACGTCGAACAGGTCCTTGAGACTGACGATCACGCCGTCGAGCGGCCCGAGCGTCATTCCGTGGCGCGCGCGCGCGTCCGCGGCGTCGGCGGCCGCGCGCGCCGCTTCGGCATAGACCGTGAGACACGTGCGCGCGCCTTCCCCTGACGGATCGCGGATGCGCTCCAGCGCCTGTTCGAGACGATCGCGGGCGGATGTGTTCGGCATTGCTGACCCTGCTGCTCAGGATGGGCGGGCCAGAATGGCGACCGATCGGGCGTCGGGCAAGGGGCCAGCGCAAGGCGCGCAGAAGCCGGCCCCGCCGCTTCAGCGGCGACGAACTGTGCGACGAGGCGGCCGGCGCCCTGCCAATGCTTGCGCCCCTGTCCCTCAGCCTCCCTCCGCGGGGCGGGCGGCCCTGCGGCCGGGCGTTTCGCGGCGGAATTGCGCGAGAATGTCCGGAACGGCCGAGGCGTTGGCGATCGGCATCAGATGCGCGCCGGCGACTCCGGGAATCTCCGACAGTTCGTGCAGCAGTTCGAGGCAGATCGCCCGCCCCTCGGCCCGGGGGTCGGCGGCGCGCGCGAGGCGGGCCACGATCGCGTCAGGAATGACGGCGCCGTGAAGGTGCTTGCGGATCCACAGCGCGGAGCGCACCGAACCGAGCGGCGCGAGGCCGATCAGAATCGCGAGGCGATCCGTCAGGCCCGCCTGGCGCAAGGCCGCGACATAGCGGCGGACCACGCCCGCATCCATGCAGAATTGCGTCTGCACAAACCGGGCGCCGGCCTCCGCCTTGGCGGCGAGACTCGCGGGCTGCCACCCCGGCGGCGGGTCCACCGGAATGTCCGCTGCCCCGAGGAAGAAATCGGGGCGCTCGCCCTGCAGCTCGGTCCCCGAGAGCAATCGGCCGCGATCGCGCATCGCGGCGGCCACATGCAGCAGATCGCGCGTGTCGAGGTCGAAGACCGGCTTCGCCTGGGGTTCGTCCCCCGCGCGCGGATCGTCGCCGCGCAGAATCAGCAGGTTGCGGATCCCCAGCGCCGCCGCGCCGAGCAGATCGCTCTGAAGCGCGATGCGGTTGCGGTCGCGGCAGGTGAGCTGGAGGATCGGCTCGAGCCCGTTCGCCTGCAGCAGCCCCGCCGCCGCGAGCGCGCTCATGTGGACCCGCGCACTCGGGCCGTCCGGCACGTTGATCGCGTGGGCGAGGCCGCGCAGCGGCAGCGCCTGAGCGAGAAGTAGCGCGGAATCGCCCGCGACGGGCGGAACCACCTCCACGGTCAGGACGAATTCGCCGGCTGCGAGCGCGCTTCGGAAAGACATAAGCACTCCGTTCCTTGATCCCGGCCTTCCTCGCCGCCGGTGCCCGGCCGCCCACGCACACACGCACACCATTCGCCGCCATGCGGGCCCTGCCGTCAATCACATGCCGGCGCGGCGGATAGCGAAACCGCCTGCCGGCCGGGGCGAGAACGCGCTACACTCGCCGCGCTGCACCTCGAGAACGTGCGTGCCTGCGAAGGAGCGCCGGCGCCGGTCCGGTCGGAGCGCTCCTTGAAACGTCAATTGCAACGGGGAGGACGAGCTTGCTGCCTCAGCACCTGCTGCCGACCACCGTCGTCGGAAGCTATCCCCAGCCGGACTGGCTGGTCGACCGCGCCATGCTGTCCAAGAGCGTGCCGCGCATCCGCATGACCGCGCTGTGGCGCATTCCCGAGCCTTTCCTCGAGCAGGCGCAGGACGATGCGACCATCCTCGCCATCCGCGACATGGAGCGCGCCGGGATCGACATCATCACCGACGGCGAAATCCGACGCGAGAGCTACTCCAACCGCTTCGCCACCGCGCTCGAGGGCATCGACATCCAAAATCCGGGGCGGATAAGGAACAGCGTCGGCGGCTACAGCGAGGTCCCGCGCGTGGTCGGCCGGATCCGCCGCACGCGACCGGTCGAAGTGCGGGACATGCAGTTCCTGCGCCGCAACACCGAAAAACCGGCGAAGATCACCATGCCCGGGCCGTTCACGATGAGCCGGCAGGCGCAGAACGACTACTACAAGGACGAAGACGAGATGGTGATGGACTACGCCGTCGCCGTGAACGAGGAGCTGCGCGATCTGCAGGCGGCGGGCGCGGACGTGGTTCAGCTCGACGAGCCGTGGCTGCGCAACGACCCGGAGGCCGCCAAGCGCATCGCGGTGAAGGCCATCAACCGGGCGCTCGAAGGCATCACGGTGCCGACCGTCGTGCATCTGTGCTTCGGCTATGCGGCGGTCGTGCCGGGCGCGACCAAGCCGAGCGGCTACTCCTTCCTGCCGCAGCTCGCCGACTCGATTGCGGAGACGATCTCGATCGAAGCCGCCCAGCCGAAGCTCGATCTCGGCGTGCTGCGGGAGCTGTCCGGCAAGAAGATCATGCTGGGCGTGCTCGATCTCGGCGATCCGGCGATCGAGACGCCGCAGGTGGTGGCGGACCGCATCCGCGCCGGGCTGAACTACGTCGCGCCGGAGCGGCTGATCCCGGCGCCGGATTGCGGCATGAAGTATCTCTCGCGCGAGACAGCCTTCGGCAAGCTGAAGGCGCTGAGCGAGGGCGCCACGATCGTGCGCCGCGAACTCGGCGAGGCGCGCGCCTGAGCGGACGCCGGCGCGTCGGCGCCCGCGGCCGGCTACGCGGCCGCCTTCCTTCGGAACGTCTTGGGCAGTCCGGCGCGCGCGACCATGCCGAAGAAGCGCTCGCCGGGCAGCCAGGCCTCGACCTCCGCGCGCACGGCAATGAGCTTTTCGATGTCGATGCCGGTGTCGAAGCCCAGCGATTCGAGGAGAAACACGCAGTCCTCGGTGTTGATGTTGCCGGTCGCCCCCGGTGCGAAGGGGCATCCTCCGAGGCCGGCGAGCGAGGCGTCGAAGCGCCGCACGCCGACGTCCACCGCCGCGGACACGTTGGCGAGGCCGAGCCCGCGCGTGTCGTGGAAATGCGCCGCGAGCGGCACGCCGCCCGCAACCTCGGCCACGGCGGCAAACAGGCGCCGCACCTGCGCGGGATTGGCGTAGCCGACCGTATCCGCGAGACTGATCTCGTCGGCGCCCGCGGCCGCGAGGGTCTCGGCGATCGCGACCACGCGCTTCTCCGGCACCTCGCCCTGGATGGTGCAGCCGAAGGCGGTGGCGATGGCGGCGTTGACCTTCACCCTGTCCTTGAGGCCGCGCGCGTTTCGCTCCGCGATGATGCGGCGGAAATCCGCGATCGACTCGTCGGTCGTGCGGCGCACATTCGCCATGTTGTGGGCCTCGCTCGCCGACAGCACGTAATTGACCTTCGGCACGCCGGCGTCGAAGGCGCGCTGCGCCCCCTTGAGGTTCGGCACCAGCACGGCCGCCTCGATGCCCTCGATCGCGAGCGCGCCGCGCGCGACCTCCGCGGCGTCGGCGAACTGGGCGATCACGTGCGGCGGCACGAACGACGTCGCCTCGAAGTGGCGGACGCCGGCGGCCGCTTCCTTGCGGATCCAGGCGAGCTTCTGCTCCGCCGACAGGATGGTCTTCACCATCTGGATGCCGTCGCGCGGGCCCACCTCGCGCACCTGCGCCGTCTCAGCCATGTCGAGCCTCCTAGCGTCCCGTGAACCGGGGCGGCCGCTTCTCGTTGAACGAGCGAATGCCCTCCCGCCGGTCCTCGGTCGGCACCATGCGGTTGTAGGCCTCGATCTCGAAGGCGAGCCCGTCCCACAGCGACATGTTCATGGCGCGGCTGATCGCCTGCTTGGCCTGACGCACCGAAATCGGCGCGTTGCGGGCGATCACGGCGGCGGTCTCCAGCGCCTCCTTCATGAGATCGGCCCCCGGCAGCACCCGGTTGACCAGCCCCCATTCCGCCGCCTGCTGCGCCGTGAACGGCCGGCCGGTCAGGATGATCTCCTTCGCCCGCCGCTCGCCGACCGCGCGCGGGAGGTTCTGCGTCGCGCCCGCGCCCGGCATGATGCCGAGCGTCACCTCGGTGAGCGCGAAGCGCGCATGATCGGCGGCATAGATGAAGTCGGCGCAGAGCGCGATCTCGCAGCCGCCGGCATAGGCCGCGCCGTTGACGGCCGCGATGATCGGCGTCGGACAGGCGATGAGGGCGCGCACCATGCGCTCGAAGATCACGTGCTGGCGCGTCCACTGCTCGTCCGTCATGCCGTTGCGCTCCTTGAGGTCGCCGCCGGCGCAGAACGCCTTGTCCCCCGTGCCGGTGAGCACGACGCAGCGCACGTCGCCGGGGTCGAGCGCGAGATCTTCGAAACAGTGCATGAGGTCGAGCCCCATCTGCGTGTTCAGCGCATTGGCGACCTCGGGCCGGTTCATCGAGACCTGCAGGACGTGCTCCTGCGGGGTGGCGAGGCTGAGCGTCGGAAATTCACGGTTCATGAAAGGCCCTGGGGTTCTGGATGACGGTTCTCTTCGGCGCTGCGCCGGCGAGCGGCGCGAGAGCACTCCCGCCTCACGAGCGATCGCGGTCTCCGGTCGCGGGGTCTGCGGCGCGGATCGCGCCGGGCGGCGCGGTCCGCGAAAGGCGTGCCCGCGGCGGAGGCGACGCGACGCCCCCTTGCGAGGCTTGACCCGTCTCCGGTCACCGATCCGGTGCCATTTCGGCATTTCCCGGTCCGCGGTCAACCGCGACCATAGAAGCCGGCCGACGTGAACTCAAGAAAGCCACGAAACGCCCTCGAGGGCGGCCGCCCGCTTGCTTTCGCGGGCGCGATCGTCGAGCGTAGAGGCGAGGAGGCTGTGCATCGCACGGGTCGCCGGAATGGCAGACGCGCCGACGCTCCGCGTCGAGAATCTAAAAACCTATTTCTTCACCCGGGCGGGCGTGGTGAAGGCCGTCGACGACGTGAGCTTCACCGTCGAGCGGGGGCGCATTCTGGGCCTGGTCGGCGAGTCCGGCTCCGGCAAGACGGTCACGGGCTTCTCGATCCTCGGCCTCGTCGATCCGCCGGGCCGGATCGTCGGCGGGCGCATCCTGTTCAAGGGCGTGGACCTGCTCGGCCTGCCGCCGGAGGCGATGCGGTCCTATCGCGGCGCGCGCATCGCCATGATCTTCCAGGACCCGATGATGACCCTCAACCCGGTCCTGCGGATCGAGACGCAGATGATCGAGGCCGTGCTCGCGCACGAGGCGGTGGATCGCGAGACCGCGCGCCAGCGCGCGCGCGACGCTCTCGGGCAGGTCGGCATCCCCTCCCCGGACGAACGGCTCCGCGCCTACCCGCACCAGTTCTCCGGCGGAATGCGCCAGCGCGTCGCCATCGCCATCGCGCTCATCAACCGGCCGGACCTCATCATCGCCGACGAGCCGACCACCGCGCTCGACGTCACCATCCAGGGCCAGATCCTTTACGAGGTGCAGAAGCTGTGCCGCGAGCGCGACACCGCGCTCATCTGGATCACCCACGATCTCGCCGTCGTGGCCGGCCTCGCGGACACGGTCTGCGTCATGTACGCCGGCAAGATCGTCGAGCGCGGCCCCGTCGACGCCGTGCTGACGCGGCCGCTGCATCCCTACACGATCGGGCTCATCGGCTCGGTGCCGAGCCGCAACCGGCGCGGGAAGCCGCTGCAGCAGATCCCCGGCATGGCTCCCTCGCTGATCGATCTCGGACCGGGCTGCGCCTTCCGCAACCGCTGTCCGCGGGCGGACGCCGCCTGCGGCGGCGAGATCGCGCCGATCGCGCCTGAAGAGGGGCGCGAGGTGCGTTGCATCCACACCACGCCGGCGGACGCCGCATGAGCTTGGGCTTCGATCCAGCGCGCGAGTCTCCCGCGGACGCGGCGCCGCCGCGACGGCCGCCGCCGCTGATCGCGCTGACGCACGTCTCGCGCAACTTCGTGCAGCCAAGGGGCCTGGCCGACCGGCTCGCCGGCCTGTTCAGCGGCGCCCCGGCCGAGTTGCGGGTGCGGGCGGTCGCGGACGTGAGCTTCCACGTCGAGGAGGGCGAGGTGGTCGGGCTCGTCGGCGAATCCGGCTGCGGCAAGTCGACCCTCGGGCGCATCGTCGCGGGCCTTTTGCCGCCGAGCGCCGGCCGCGTCTTCTTCCGCGGCGAGGATGTCTCCGCCTTGCGCGAGAGCCGCAGGCGCGAGGTCGCGCTCGCCGTGCAGATGATCTTCCAGGACCCGGCCGCCTCCCTCAACCCGCGCATGCGCGTCAGCGAAATCATCGGCGAGGCGCCGCGCGTGCACGGCCTCGTGCCGCGGTCGGAGATTCCCGCCTATGTCGACGAGATGCTGCGCCGGGTCGGGCTCGACCCCGCGATGAAGCGGCGCTATCCGCATCAGTTCTCCGGCGGCCAGCGCCAGCGCATCGGCATTGCGCGCGCGCTCGCGGTGCGCCCGCAGTTCCTCGTCTGCGACGAGGCGGTGGCCTCGCTCGACGTGTCGATCCAGGCGCAGATTCTCAATCTGTTCATGCGCCTGCGCGAGGAGCTGAAGCTCACCTATCTGTTCATCAGCCACGATCTCGGCGTGGTCGAGCACCTGAGCGACCGCGTTCTCGTCATGTATCTCGGGCGCATCGTCGAGGAGGCGCGGACGGAAGAGCTGTTCGCCCGGCCGAACCACCCCTACACGCAGGCCCTGCTCAAGGAGGTGCCGCGCATCGAAGCGGGCCGGCGGCTCTATCGCGGCATCGGGGGCGAAATCCCCTCCCCGCTCAACCCGCCCTCAGGCTGCCACTTCCATCCCCGCTGCCCCTGGGCAATGCCCGTCTGCCGCGTCGAGGCGCCGCCGTTGATCGAGATCGCGCCCGGCCATCGCTCCGCCTGCCATCTCAACACCACGCCTGCGACGGTGTAAGGTCGCGCTCCCGCCTTTTGTTTCATCCTGCAGGGACAATCATCATGCCCAAGGTCAAGCGGCCGAAGACGCGCCTGCCCAATCCTCGCGAAGAGGAGCTCAACGCCGAACAGAGGAAACTGCTCGCGGCGATCCAGTCCGGCCCGCGCGGGAAGGTTCCCCTCAGCGGCCCGTTCGCCATCTGGATGCAGGCGCCGGAATTCGGCCACTACGCGCAGGCGCTCGGCGGCTATGTCCGGCTGTGCACGTCGATCGAGCCGCGGCTCTCCGAGTTCGCCATTCTCTGCACCGCGCGGCACTGGCGCGCGCAGTACGAATGGATCGCGCATGCGCCGATCGCCGAACGTCAGGGCGTGAAGCCCGCAACGATCAAGGCGATCCAGGCCGGCCGCCGCCCGACAAAGGCGCCCGCCGACGAGCTCGCGATCTACGATTTCGTCAAGGAGCTGTATCGGGACCGCCGCGTGAGCGACGCGGTGTTCAAGCGCGTGCACAAGCGCTTCGGCAACAAGGGCATGGTCGAACTGCTGGGAATTCTCGGCTACTACGCCATGGTGTCGATGATGCTCAACGTCTTCCGGGCGGAGACGCCGCCCGACAAGCCGCTGCCCTTCAAGGAGCCGTAGCCGCCGCGCCCCGACCCGCCGCTCCGGCGCGTTTCCACGGCCCGCCGCGGCCGTGGAAGCGTCCGTTTCGGGAAGCGCAGGACCCGATGTCGGTCGCGCGCGGCTTTGTGATAGGATCGCCCCGTCGATCGAACTTCAAGCCCGCGCGGGCCGCATGGATCGTACGACCACCGGCGACGGAGAACCCAACGTGCTGCGCTTCCGCCGCCGCGCGCGCGGCGGCGGCGTCGTGCGCCGCGTGCCCCGCGCGCACGCCTCTCTCTCGCCGTTTCACTCCCCGATCGCAGATGTGGGCAAGTACGAACGCTCGAGCGCCGAGCGCGACGACTACACGCACCGCATGCTGGTCAATGCCGCGGGGTTTCTGGTGTGCGCCCTTCTGGTCGCGGCGGGCGTATGGATCGTGAGCAAGATGGCTGAGATCCGTCGCGACCAGGATTGCGTGCTGTCGGGCCGACGCAACTGCGCGCAGATCGGGATCGTCGGCCCGGCACGTTGAAGCGCCTCCTACTGCACCGCGATCGTCACCGGGGCGAGGCCCGAAAACCCGAGCGCGCGCGCCGCGCCCGGCGTGAGGTCGATGATGCGCCCACGGACGAACGGACCGCGATCGTTGACGCGGACGACGACCGATCGGCCGTTGCGGCGATTGGTGACCCGCACCTTCGTTCCGAAGGGCAGCGTCCGGTGGGCGGCGGTCAAGCCGGTGGGATGCGCGCGCTCCCCGCTCGCGGTGCGGGTGCCTCTGTAGCCGTAAACGGACGCCAGGCCGCTTTGCGGCGAAAAGCGCTTGGCGGCCTGGGTCTCGGCCGAAGTCAAAGTCAAAGCGAACGGAACCATGATCGTCAGGAGGTGCCTGTAAGCCACGCTTGTCTCCTCGTGCATCCAGCGAGCGTGGCCCCCCAAGCGCGCGGACACCGATGCCCGTTCAATGCGGCCGGAATTCGGCCGGCCCGCCGCGGGCCGCAAGCCCCGCCGCGCGGGACGGCGCCCAATCCCCGCCGTCTGACGCGCGTCGCGCGCGGCGTGGCGCAAATTCGCCGGCGACATTCGAGGTGAAGGCGGCGGATGCAGCGCGGGAAAGGCGTGCCCCGCATTTGCAGTCCCGGCGCCGTTTGGCTATACGACACGCGATTTTGCGGAGCGTGCCACTGCGCAAGGCCTCGCACTCCGGGAGCGGACGCGCTCCGCGTTCGGGAGGCCGGTTGCGCCGTGGTCGACGGCGCGCAAGGCCTTGCGGGGTTGCGCTTCGCGGGGACTTGGTCGCCGGCCGCCGAATTTTCGAAGAATTTTTGTCGACGGCAGAGCGGAGCAGAACGCGCCGTGGTGCACACACAAGTCGGACGCTCGGCGCGCCCCTGGTCTGCCCTTTTCAAGCGCATTCTCTACGCCGCGGCGGGATCGCTGGCGGTCGTCCTGCTCAAGGTGATCCGGCTCGCGAAGCCGGAAGCCATGGCGACGCTGGGCGGGCGGCTTCTGCGCCGCGTGGGCCCCTGGCTGCCGGAACATCGCACCGGGCGCGCGAACCTCGCGGCCGCGTTTCCCGAAAAATCCCCCGGCGAGATCGAAGACACCCTGCGCGGCGTCTGGTTCAATCTCGGCCAGGTCGGTGCCGAATACGCCTTTCTCGACAAGCTGTGGGATTACGATCCGCACAATCCCGGCCGCGGGCGCATCGAAATTCCGCCCGAGACGCTGGAGCGCGCCCGCATCGTCCGCGACGACGGCAAGCCCGCCCTGCTGTTCACCGCGCATTTCGGCAACTGGGAGCTCTGCGCGGTGGCGATCGCCGCGCTCGGGATCGACGCCCTCATCCTCTACCGCCAGCCGAACATCGCCGCGATCGACGACGCGATCCGCCGCATCCGCGCCGGCAAGATGGGCACGCTCGTGCCCACGACCTCGGACTCGGTGCCTGCGATCATAAAGGCCCTCAATCGCGGGCTGCATGTGGGCATGGTCGTCGACCAGTTCTTCGGGCAGGGCGTGGACATCACCTTCTTCGGCCGCAAGTGCAAGGCCAACCCCACGCTCGCCCGCCTCGCGCGCCGCTTCGAATGTCCGATCTATGGCGCGCGCATCGTGCGCCTGCCCGGCCACCGCTTCCGCTTCGAGGCGACGCCGGAGATCGTTCCCGTGCGCGACGCGGACGGCAAGATCGACGTGCAGGGCACGACGCAGAAGATCAACGACGTCATCGAAGGCTGGGTGCGCGAGTACCCGGAGCAATGGCTCTGGCTGCACCGGCGCTGGCGCTGAGCCCGCGCCGGCCTTCCCCCTATTGTCCGGTCTTGATGCGCGTCCACAGCCGGTTCATGAGCCGCTGCGTTCTCGCATCGCGCGCGGTCATCACGTAGAGCCTGCTCATCGTCTGCGCATCCGGGTAGACCGTGCGGTCGTTGAGCACGGCGGGATCGATGAACTTCTGGCTCGCCAGATTGCCGTTCGGAAAGCCGAGAAAATTCGTGTTGCGCGCGGCGACCTCGGGGCGCAGCAGATAGTCGATGAAGGCGTGCGCCTCCGCGACGTGCTGGGCGTCCTTGGGGATGGCCAGGTTGTCGAAGAAGATCTGCGCACCCTCCTTCGGGATCGCGTAGCCGACCTCGACGCCGCCCTTCGCTTCCGCCGCCCGCTTCTGCGCCTGCTTCACGTCGCCGGAGAAGCCGACGGCGAGACAGATTTCGCCGCCCGCCAGCGCATTGAGATATTCGGAGGAGTGGAACTTGCGTACCGAAGGCCTGACCTTCGCCACCAGCTCGGCCGCCCGCTCGATCTCCTGCGGGTTTCGGGAGTTGGGGTCGAGGCCGAGATAGTGCAGCGCGGCCGCGAGGATGTCCTCCGCCGAGTCCAGCATGTGCACGCCGCAGTCCGCGAACTTTGCGAGATTTTCGGGCCGGAAGACGATGTCCCAGCTGTCGATGCGGCGTTCGCTGCCGAGACGCTCCTTCGCGCGCGCGACGTTGAAGCCGATGCCCACCGTGCCCCACATGTAGTTCACGGCATACTGATTGCCGGGATCGTAGACGGCGAGGCGCGAGGTGATCTCGGGCCAGGCGTTCGCGAGGTTCGGCAGCTTCGACTTGTCGAGCTTCTGGAAGACGCCCGCCTGAATCTGGCGCGCCATAAAATTGCCGCTGGGCACCACGACGTCGTAACCCGAGCGGCCGGCGAGCAGCTTCGTCTCCAGGATGTCGTTGGAATCGAAGGTGTCGTACTTGACCTCGATCCCGGTCTCCCGGGTGAAGTCCGCGAGCACGCCGGGCGCGATATAGTCCGACCAGTTGTAGACGTTGACAACCCGCTCCGCGCGGTTCTGCGCACGGGCGGAGGACCATGCGCCGAACGCCGTCAGCGCCACCGCAACGCATGTCAGGAATCGCCGCATTCCGTTGCTTCCCCTCGCCTGCTCCTCGCCTGCTCCTCGCCGACCTGCCGAAGTCTGTTCCCGTCCGCCTCATGTCGCGCCGCCGCGGCCCTTCAGGGCGCCAGCCAGCCGATCCAGCGCAGCGTCGAGCGTCGAATCGTGCTTTGCGAAGCAGAAACGTATGACCGAGCGGATCGGTTCGGCCGCGTAGAACGCCGAGACCGGAATCGCCGCCACCTTATGCTCCGCGACGAGGCGGCGGCAGAACGCCTCGTCGTCCTCGTTAAGGCCGAGCGGCTTCAAGTCGACATTGAGGAAATAGGTGCCCTGGCAATCGAGAACCGGAAAGCCGATGGCGCGCAGGCCCTCGGCGAAACGGTCGCGGCTGCGCTCGAAGCTGCGCCGCATCTCGTCGAAGTAGGCGTCCGCCTTTCCGAGTCCGTAGGCCACCGCCGCCTGCAGGTTCGGCGGCGTCGTGAAGGTGAGGAACTGGTGCGCCTTGGCGAGCACGCGCAAGAGCCGCGCCGCCGCGCACACGAAGCCCACCTTCCAGCCGGTGAGCGAGAAGATCTTGCCCGCCGAGCCGATCTTGACGCAGCGCTCGCGCATGCCGGGAATCGCCAGCAGCGGAACATGGCGCCGCCCGTCGAACACGACGTGCTCCCACACCTCGTCGCAGATCGCCACGACATCGAAGCGCTCGCAGAATCGCGCGAGCAGCTCCAAATCCTCGCGCGGAAAGACGACGCCCGCCGGATTGAGCGGATTGTTGAACAGCACCACCTTGGTCCTGGGCGTGAACGCGGCCGCGAGCATCTCCTCCGTGAAGCGCCAGTGCGGCGGCTCGAGCCGCACGAAGCGCGGCACCCCGCCCGCGCGCAGCACGAGCGGCAGATAGGCGTCGTAGAGCGGCTGGAAGAGCACCACCTCGTCGCCCGGCTCGACGAGCGCGAAGAGGCTGCCCGCAAGCGCCTCCGTCGCCCCGGAGGTCACCATGACCTCGGTCTCGGGATCGAGCGCGAGGCCCTGCCAGTGGCGGTAGTGCGCGGCGATCGCCTGGCGCAGCTCCGGCAGGCCCATCATGGGCGGATACTGGTTCCAGCCGTCGATCACGGCCTCGGCGGCCTTGCGCCGCACGTCCTCGGGACCGGGATCGTCCGGGAAGCCCTGCCCCAGATTGACCGCGACGTGCTCGCGCGCCAGGCGCGACATCACCTCGAACACGGTGACCGGAAGATCGGAGAAGACGGAGTTCATCGGCATCAAGGATCACGGGACGAGCGAACGCGCGGCATCCTCGTGCGGCCCCGGCGCAGCGCCGCGCGCGGCGGCCGGCCGGAGCCGCGTCAGCTCTTCGTCGGCAGGCCGGCCGCCTTCCAGGCCAAGAGGCCGCCGGCGAGATGGGCGTCGTAGGGAAAGCCCTGCTCCTGCGCGGCGAGCGATGCGGTCACCGAGCGCTTGCCCGAGCGGCAGGCGAAGACGACCCGCCGGCCCTGCGGATCGGGAATGAGCGCGGGGTCGAACTGCGACAGCGGCACGATCACGGCGTCCGGAAAGCTTTCGACCGCCGTCTCGTTCGGCTCGCGCACGTCGACGAGCAGGATGCGGCCCGCGGCGATGCCCTCCGCAACCTCCTCCGGTTCGAGATCCGTGACGCCGTGATGGGATCGGCCCAGCATGTCCTTCTCCGTCTCGCCCGCGCGGGCCGTGCGGCCCGTGCGGCGGCAGCCTATCAGACCGTGACCTGCGTGCCCACCTCGACGGCGCGGCCCGTCGGTATCTGGAAATGGTCCGCCGCGTCATTGGCGCTGCGCGCCAACCATATGAACAGGCGATCCTGCCAGCGCGGCATGCCGGATTTCGCCGCCGGCTTGAGCGCGCGGCGCGACAGGAAGAACGAGGTCGACATCACGTCGAAGGTCCAGCCTTGCTTGCGGGCGATGGCCAGCGCGCGCGGCACATTCGGGCTTTCCATGAAACCGTACTGGATGATGACGCGCGAGAAGCTCTCGCTCAAGGGTTCGATGCGCACCCGCTCCTCCGGCGCGACGCGGGGGGCGCTCGTCGTCTGCACGGTGAGGATCGCGTTCTTCTCGTGCAGCACCTTGTAGTGCTTGAGACTGTGCAGCAGCGCGGTCGGGGCGCTCTGCGGATCGCCGGTCAGAAACACCGCCGTTCCCGGCACGCGGACGGGCGGCTTGCGCTCGAGCGCCTGCACCAGGCTCTCGAGCGGGGTCTCGAGCCGGCGCGTCTTCTCGAACAGCAGCCGGCTGCCGCGCCGCCACGTATACATCACGGTCATGAGCGCGCCGCCGAGCGCCAGCGGCACCCAACCGCCCTCGACGATCTTGAGCAGATTCGCCGCGAGGAACGTGATGTCGATGCAGAGGAAGGGCACGATGAGCGCGGCGGCCGCCCAGAGCGGCCACTTCCACACCTTCCAGATCACCACCAGCGCGAGCAGCCCCGTGACCACCATGGTGCCGGTGACGGCGATGCCATAGGCGGAGGCAAGCGCGCTCGACGAACGGAAGAGCCCGACCAGCAGCAGAACGCCGACGAGCAGCAACATGTTCACGCGCGGCATGAAGATCTGGCCGGCATGCTCGGCGGAGGTGTGGCGGACCTCCAGCCGCGGCAGAAGGCCGAGCTGCATCGCCTGGCGCGTGAGCGAATAGGCGCCGGTGATGACCGCCTGGCTCGCGATGACGGTCGCGGCGGTCGCGAGCACGATCATCGGCAGCAGCGCCCATTGGGGATAGAGCAGGAAGAAGGGATTCTCGATCGCCTTCGGCTCGGCCAGCAGCAGCGCGCCCTGGCCGAGATAGTTGACGAGCAGCGCCGGCAGCACCAGCCCGATCCACGCGGTGCGGATCGGCCGGCGGCCGAAATGGCCGAGATCGGCATAGAGCGCCTCCGCGCCGGTGACGGCCAGAAAGACCGCGCCCAGCGTGAACAGGGCGATGACGCCGTGCCCGGCGACGAAGCTCACGCCGAAGAGCGGGTTGAACGCGAGCAGCACCCGCGGATTCTGCGCGACGTGCGCGGCGCCGGCGGCGGCGATCGCCGCGAACCACAGCAGGGTCACGGGCCCGAAAAAGGCGGCGACGCGCGCCGTGCCGCGGGACTGCACCGCGAACAGCGCGATCAGAATCACGACCGTGAGCGCCACCACGTAATGGTCCAACGCCGGTGTCGCGACCTTCAATCCTTCGACCGCCGACAGCACCGAAAGCGCCGGCGTGATGATCGCATCGCCGTAGAACAGGGCGGCGCTCGTGACCCCGAGCATGACGACGGCGCCGCTGCCGCGCGTGACCACGCGGCGCGCGAGCGCCATGAGGGCGAGCGTGCCCCCCTCACCGTTGTTGTCGGCCGTCAGAAGGATGACGACGTATTTGAGCGTCACCACGAGCAGCAGCGCCCAGACGATGAGCGATAGCACGCCGAGAATCACCGCTTCGTCCGCGGGCCCGCCGGCGCCCGTCGCGGCGGCGACCGACTCGCGCAGCGCATAAAGCGGGCTCGTTCCTATGTCGCCGTAGACGACGCCGATGCTCCCGAGCGTGAGCGCCCAAAAATTGGCCTTGGGACGTGGGTCGCCCGCCCGCTCGGCCGCCGATGCGGCGCCGACGGAAGCGACAGAACTGGTCACCATGGATTGCCTCGATCGTTGCACTCCACTCCGCCCGGCGCCCGCCTGCAAGATATGGCGAAGATGGCGAGGCGCCACCTCTCGATCACGCGGGCCCGCCGGGGGTCGGCAGGCCGGCAGGGCACGGCTCCCTCAAGGGGGCAACGCGCTTCCGCCACTGCGCCGTTTCCCGCGCCATTTTGCGCCCTTTCGCGCCGAGGCGTCAGACGGCGACCTGCGTGCCAATTTCGACCACCCGGCCGGTGGGGATCTGGAAGAAGTCGCTCGCATCGCTCGCGGACTTGGCCAGGCTGATGAACAGGCGGTCCTGCCAAAGCGGCATGCCCGAATGCGCGGCCGGCTTGATCGCGCGCCGCGACAGGAAGAACGACGTCGACATGATGTCGAAGGTCCAGCCGAGCTTGCGGGCGATCGCCAGCGCCTTGGGCACGTTCGGCGTCTCCATGTAGCCGTAGCGCAGCGACACGCGCGAGAAGCGCGGGGTGATGTGGCTGATGCGGACGCGATCCTCGTCCGACATGCGGGGCATGTCGGTCGTGACCACCGTGAGGATCACGTTATGCTCGTGCAGAACCTTGTTGTGCTTGAGGTTGTGCAGCAGCGCCGTCGGCGCGAAATCGGGATCGCTGGTGAGGAAGACGGCCGTGCCCGGCACGATGTGGGGCGGCTTCTTCTCGAGGCTCTGGATCAGGGTTTCGAGCGGGATCTCCGTGCGGCGCGTCTTCTGCGCCAGGATGGCGGTGCCGCGCCGCCAGGTCATGACGATCAGGATCAGCACGCCGCCGAACAGCACGGGCACCCAGGCGCCCTCGACGAGCTTCATCATGGTCGCCATCAGGAAGGTGCCGTCGACCAGCATCAGCGGACCCATCATCAGCGCGGCGAGCCACAAGCGCCACCGCCACAGCCGCCAGATGACGATGAATCCCAAGAGCGAAGCCATCAGGCTCGTGGCCGCCACCGCGAGAACGTAGGCCGAGGCCAGGGCGCTGGAGGTGCGGAACAGCCCGACGAGCAGCAGCACGCCCACGAGCAGGATCGTGTTCACGCGCGGCATGTAGATCTGGCCGTACTGCGTGGCCGAGGTGTGGCGTATCTCGAACCGCGGCAGGAGGCCGAGCTGAATGGCCTGCCGGGTGAGCGAATAGGCGCCGGTGATGACCGCTTGGCTGGCGATCACGGTTGCCGCCGTGGCGAGCGCGACGAGCGGCAGCAGCATGGATTCCGGCACCAGGCGATAGAACGGGTCGTCCATCGCGGACGGATTCGACAAGACCAGCGCGCCCTGGCCGAAATAGTTGAGGAGCAGCGCCGGCAAAACCAGAAACAGCCATGCGGTCTGGATCGGCTTGCGGCCGAAATGCCCGAGGTCGGCGTAAAGCGCCTCGCTGCCGGTGACGACGAGGAAGACGGCTCCGAGCGTGACCAGGCCGACGGTGCCGTTGCTCGCGAGAAACATGATCCCGTAATACGGATTGAGCGCCGCGAACACGCCGAGATCGTCGGCGAGATGGACGACGCCCAGCGCGGCCACGACGACGAACCACAGCGTCGTGATCGGCCCGAACAGGGCGGACACCCGGGCGGTGCCGTGCGACTGGACGGCGAAAAGCGCCGCAAGGATCAGGATCGTGAGCGGCAGCACATAGCGCTCGAAGGCGGGCGTCGCGATCTTCAGTCCTTCGACCGCCGACATCACCGAGAGGGCCGGCGTGATGAAGGAGGAGCCGTAGAACATCGCCGCGCCGATGACCCCGAGCGTCAGCACCAGGGTCGAGCGCCGGCCGAGCGCGCGGAAGGCGAGCGCCGTCAGGGAGAGGGTGCCGCCCTCGCCGTTGTTGTCGGCGCGCAGCAGGATGATGATGTATTTGAGCGTGACGACGATGATCAGCGACCAGACGATCAGAGACAGGACGCCGAGGACCGTCTCGCGCAGCACCGGCCCGGATCCGGTCGCGGCCGCCACGGCCTCGCGGAAGGCGTAAAGGGGGCTTGTACCGATGTCGCCGTAGACGACACCGACGCTGCCGATGGTCAAGGCCCAAAAGCCGGCGCGCGGCTTGCCATGAGTGTCCGCGGAGGTCGCGGGGGCCGGAGACTGCACTGTGTCGGTCATATCAAGGTTACGGCGCCGCCCCAGGAGGCGCGTCCTTATATCAGCCCGCCACGGAAGGGAACATCTGGCCCCCCGGCTCTGTTCACCGTTCTCCTGGGGGCCGCCCTGGAGACTGTATGTGGGGACCCGGGATCAGGGCTTAAAGCCGGCGGGCAGCGGGGGCGCCTCTTGCAGGAGCGTGATCGTCACCCGCCGGTTCACGGCGAGGTACGGGTCCTCGGGGAACAATGGGTGCGTGTCCGCCCGCCCCGCCACCATGGAGAATCGCGAGGCGGGGACCCCCTCCATCTCCAGAATCTGGCGCACGGCGTTGGCGCGGCCGGCCGAGAGCTCCCAGGCGTTGTATCCGGGGCGCGGCGGCAGCCGGCTCGCGGCCGTATGACCGGTGATGACGATCGGGTTCGGGAGGTTCTTCAGCGGCCCCGCGAGCTTCTGGATCAGCCGGCGGGTGCGCTCGTAGGGCTCCCGGCTGCCTTCCGGGAACATCGAGCGGCCGTCCTGATCGGCGATCTCGATATTGAGACCGTGCTTGCTCTCCTCGATGAAGATCGCCTTGGAGAGCTCCGCAATGTCGGGAAGCTCCTGCAGCGCCTGGCGCAGGGAGGCCGCAGCGAGCGCGAAGGCGCGGTCGGTCTCGATGCGCGCCCCGCTGTCGCGCTGCCGGTCCTTCTCGTCCGGGCTCGTGATGTTGGAGGCCTCCTCGGGCGGGATCTGCTCGGCGTTCCGGAGCTTCGGCCGGGTCGGCAGACCCTCGACCTCGATGATGCCGGAAAAGCGGGCCTGGGTCTGGACGCCGAACGCCTCGCGCATCGAGCCGGCCACGATCTTGAGCTTCTGCTGGTCCTGGTTGGAGAACGCGACCAGCATCACGAAGAAGCTCATGAGCAGGCCCATGAGGTCGGCGAAGGTCACGAACCAGCCGTGCCCCCCATGCGCCGCTCCGCGTTTCTTGGCCATGCCGACGGGCTCCTCAGAGACGGGATGCCGTTTTGCCCGCCACCCGCCAGGCGGCCGCGCGCCGGCGCAGGCGCGCGCCCGGCCCGCGCTCCAGCGGCCTGACACCCGTCCGATGCGGGCTGCGGGACGTCTGCCTGCGACTCATGAGGCCAACCGCCGTCACGCCGCCGCGAGCTCCTCGGCCGGCTGGTCGCGATGCTTCTCGGGCAGGTAGGCGAGCAGCATCTCGCGCACCAGCGCCGGGCTCTTGGCGTCGCGGATCATCAGCACGCCGTCGATGATGAGAGTGCGGTTGACCTCCTCGTCGATCAGCTTGCCGTGCAGCTTGTCGGCGATCGGCAGGCAGATCAGATTCGCGACCACGGCCCCGTAGAGCGTCGCCAGCAGGGCGACGGCCATGAACGGGCCGAGCTTCGAGGGATCGGTCATGTTGGCGAACATCTGCACCATGCCGATGAGCGTGCCGATCATGCCGAAGGCCGGCGCGCAGTCGCCGATGGCGCGGTAGATCTTCTGGCCCTCGTCGAGGTGGGTGAGGAAATTGTCGCGGTCGCGCTCGAGATTGTCGCGAATGAAATCGGCGTCGTAGCCGTCGGCGACGAAGCGGATGCCCTTGGCCAGGAAGGGGTCCTGGATCTCGACCTTCTCGAGGCCGATCGGCCCCTGCCTGCGGGCGATTTCGGCGAGCCTCGCGATCTCGTCGACCAGCTCGCGCTGCGTCGTACGCCGCAGCGTGAAGGCGAAGCGTGCGCCCAGCGGCAGGCCGTGGAGCATCGTCGCGATGGGGAAGCGAATCAGCGTCGCGGCGAAGGAACCGCCGAAGATCACGATGATGGCGTGGATATCGTAGAACATCCGCAGATCGCCACCCATCAGAATGAGCGTGACGACCACGGCTGCGCCGGCCAACAGACCGAGAGCTGTTGCGATATCCATGCCCCGTCCCCGCGGCGTGCTCACACGGCTTTCTTTTTTGCCGACGGGACCCTAGTGGGCTCGGCTTAAGGAGCCGTAAAATCTAGCGATTGGCGGCCGGGAGCACCCGCCGCGCCCGAAGCAATCCACTCCCGGACTCACAAAAACGGCGCAGGCGCTTTCGCCTCGGCCTTTGCTGCGCTATCAAGCCGGCCGGCAGGACGGGTCAGCGGGCGTCGACTGTCGGTCGCGTCAAAAGACCAGCCGATTCTAAGGAGAAAACCATGCGAGAAATCGGCCATTTCATTGACGGTAAGGGAGTCCCTGGCAGCTCCGGCCGGTATGGCGATGTGTTCAACCCCAACACCGGCGAAGTGCAGGCGCGCGTCGCGCTCGCCTCGCGGGCCGAGGTCGAAAAGGCGATCGCCTCGGCGGCGGCGGCGCAGCCCGCCTGGGCCGCGACCAACCCGCAGCGCCGCGCGCGCGTGCTCTTCAGGTTCCTCGATCTGGTGCAGCGGGAATTCGACAGCCTCGCCGCCCTGCTCTCCTCCGAGCACGGCAAGACCATTGCCGACGCCAAGGGCGACATTCAGCGCGGCCTCGAAGTAGTCGAATTCGCCTGCGGCATTCCCCATCTGCTCAAGGGCGAGTTCAGCGAGGGGGTCGGCCCCGGCATCGACCTCTATTCGATCCGTCAACCGCTCGGCGTCGTCGCCGGCATCACGCCGTTCAACTTCCCGGCGATGATCCCGATGTGGAAGTTCGCGCCGGCGATCGCCTGCGGCAACGCCTTCGTGCTCAAGCCGTCGGAGCGGGACCCGTCGGTGCCGATGCGTCTGGCGGAGCTGATGATCGAAGCCGGGCTGCCGAAGGGCATCCTCAACGTCGTCAACGGCGACAAGGAGGCGGTCGACACCCTCCTCACCGATCCGCGGGTGATGGCGGTCGGCTTCGTCGGCTCCTCCGACATCGCTCAGTACATCTACGCCACGGCCGCGGCGCACGGGAAGCGCGTCCAGTGCTTCGGCGGCGCCAAGAACCACATGATCATCATGCCGGACGCCGACATGGATCAGGCCGTGGACGCCCTCATCGGCGCGGGATACGGCTCCGCCGGCGAGCGCTGCATGGCCGTGTCGGTCGCGGTGCCGGTCGGCAAGAAGACCGCCGACGTCCTGCTCGAGAAGCTCATTCCGCGGGTCGAGAGCCTGCGCGTCGGCCCCTCGACCGATCCGCAGGCCGACTTCGGGCCGCTGGTCACCAAGGCGCATCTCGAGCGGGTCAAGAGCTATGTCGACCTCGGCGTCAAGGAAGGCGCCAAGCTCGTGGTCGACGGGCGCAATTTCAAGCTCCAGGGCTACGAGAACGGCTTCTTCATGGGCGGCTGCCTGTTCGACGAGGTCAAGCCGGACATGCGCATCTACAAGGAGGAGATCTTCGGTCCCGTCCTCTCGGTGGTGCGCGCGAAGGACTATGACGAAGCGCTGCGCCTGCCCTCCGCCCACGAATACGGCAACGGCGTCGCGATCTTCACCCGCGACGGCGACACCGCGCGGGATTTCACGAGCCGCGTCAATGTCGGCATGGTGGGGGTGAACGTGCCCATCCCGGTGCCGCTCGCCTACTACACGTTCGGCGGCTGGAAGCGCTCCGGCTTCGGCGATCTCAACCAGCACGGGCCGGACTCGATCCGCTTCTACACCAAGACGAAGGTCGTGACCTCGCGCTGGCCTTCCGGCATGAAGGAAGGCGCCGAGTTCGTCATGCCGACGATGAAGTGATGCCGGCGCGCAGCGGTCAGCCCGTGCGGCCGCTGGCGCTCGCGGTCGCGTTCGCCTCTCTGGTCGCCGGCTGCGGCGGCGGCGTGCTCGAAACCGAGCCTGCCCCGCCGACGGCGGCGGCGTCGCCGGCGCCCGCGGACATGGCCGGGCGCTGGGCGCTCACGGCAACCGGTGCGACCTGCGCGGTCAACCTCGCCGGGGGCGCCTCGCCCAACGAGGGCGCCGTCCGCCCCGAAGGCGGCTGCCCCGGCAACTTCTACACGACCCGCAAGTGGACCTTCGAGAACGGCGCGCTGATCCTGCGCGACCACAACGGCCAGCCGCTCGCAGAGCTGCGGCAGATCGGCCCCGGCCGCTTCGAGGGGCAGTCCACGGACGCGCGGCACGTCTCGCTCGTTCGCTGATCCCTCCCCCGTTACGGCGACCGGCGGGCGCAAGAGGGCGGCTCTGCAGACCTGCGGCGCGGACGGCCCGTCCCGCGCCGCGGGCCGCGCGATAGCCAAGCTCTTCCGGCTCCTACCTGATCCAGGCGATCGAGCGCGCCGCCGCGCTCCGCGGCACGGCGCTCCGCGCGGCGGGCCGCGCCTCGCAACGGGGGGCCTCCGTTCCCATATGGGCTTACGCCGTTACGAGGAGTTGCCATGCCCTTCGCTTCTGCCTTTGCGAGACCGCTTCTGGCCATGGCCGTCGCCGCTCTCGTCTCGCTCCGGCCCGGCGCGCCGGCGCAGGCTGCCGAGGAGCCGGACCTGATCTTCAAGCGGTCCACCGTCTTCAAATGGCTGACGCCGAACGACAAGCTCGCGACCTACGCCCTCGACGACCCGGAGGTGGAAGGCGTCGCCTGCCATTTCACGGTGCCGGAGCGCGGCGGGCTGAAGGGCTGGGTCGGCGTCGCCGAAGAGGTCTCCGACATTTCGCTCGCCTGCCGCCAGATCGGCCCGATCAAATTCAAGAAGAAATTCGAGCAGGGCGAGGAGATGTTCCGCCAGAGGCGCTCGCTGTTCTTCAAGCGCATGCGCATCGTGCGCGGCTGCGACACGAAGCGAAACGTCCTCGTCTACATGGTCTATTCGGACCGGATCATCGAAGGCTCGCCCAAGAACTCCACCTCGAGCGTGCCGATCATGCCCTGGGGCACGGAAACGGCGGTGCCGAAATGCGCCGACTGGCTGGAATAACCGCCGACGGAGGCGGCCGCCGACAACCCTAGCGGGCGCACTCGATCGCCACGAAAGATGCGCTCTCCCCCGGCGCCTCGCCCGCGACGGCGCTGGTGATCTCGGCCGCGTCGACCTTCCGGAAGGAGGCCGCCCGGACGTAGTTCTGCGACTGGCAGTAGGCGTTGGCGATGAGGAGCCCGCAGCGCGCGCCGGTTGCGAGGCACTGGTCGACCCCGTAACCGTCGGGCATGCTGGCGATGACAAAGGTCCGCGTTTCCGCCGCGGCCGGCGCGGCAAGCGAGAGCGCGCCCAGACAGGCCGCAACAATCACCGATCGCATGGAGAGCTCCGCACGGCGCCGGAGGGCCCGGCGCGCAGAAGCCTGATACTGGATTCGCCGGGTTAAGGGCAGCTTAACCAAGCGCCTCCGCAGTCCCGCAACGAAGCACGCCCGCTAATGCAGGCGCCGGCGCCCGGCATAAGGGGCGAACAGAACCCACGGCTCGAACGCCGCCGCCGATCCGGGTAGGCGAATCGCATTCGCGGAGCCGAAGCCCGGCCTGCCGACAAGCTCGTCGAGCTCCGGGAGCAGCACATAGACGCAGGCCCCGGGGCTCGCCCTGGTCGGCGCTTCCACGCGTCGCAGTTCCAGTTCAAGAAGGGGCTTTTGGGTTGCCATCGCAGTGCTCGCCGATTCCATCGCTCCGCCCCGGTTCGGCCGCCGGGGCATGCCTTTGAGGATTGTGTTTCCGGATGACGCCGCCCTGTGCTTCGGACGGTTTCCTCGCACAGGCATCCGGTCGTTGGTCGGCCGCAGAGAGAACACGGTTCAGGCCCCCGTGTTCCATGGAGACCGCTGCGCGGGGCCACGGCCCTCCCGGGGCGGCCGACGGAGCGAAATCGGAAGTCCGGGCACGGACCGCGCGGCGCCTGGCCGCATCAAATCCTTGACGATCTGCCCCGAGCCGACCATTCTCAGCGCGATGCACGGCCTCCTTCACAGATGCGGCCTCGGCCGCGGGATTATTTGCAGCTAGCGACCAGCGCTGGCTGAGGCCGCCTTTTCTTGCCCCCAAAGAAACGGACGCCCGGCCAGCCGAGCCGGGACCGCCGTATGGACTTGAAGCTTTACAACACGCTGACGCGGGCCAAAGAGGTCTTCAAACCGCTCGATCCGACCAATGTCCGCATGTATGTGTGCGGGCCCACGGTCTACGATTTCGCCCATATCGGCAATGCGCGGCCCGTCATCGTCTTCGACGTGCTGTTCCGTCTGCTGCGGCACCTCTACGGGCCGCAGCACGTGACCTATGTGCGCAACATCACGGACGTCGACGACAAGATCAATGCGCGGGCGGCCCAGCGCGGCGTCCCGATCCGGGCGCTGACGGAGGAGACCTACCGCAATTTCAAGCAGGACGTCGCGGCGCTCCGCTGCCTCGAGCCCACGCACGAGCCGCGTGCGACCGAGCACATCGACGCGATGAAGGAGCTGATCGAGCGCCTCGTCGCCTCGGGCCATGCCTATGTCGCCGAGGAGCACGTGCTCTTTCACGTGCCCTCGATGCCCGACTACGGCCGGCTCTCGAAGCGGCCGCTCGACGAGATGATCGCCGGCGCGCGCGTCGAGGTCGCGCCCTACAAGCGCGACCCGCAGGACTTCGTGCTGTGGAAGCCGTCCAAGGCCGGCGAGCCGGCGTGGCCCTCCCCCTGCGGCATCGCGACGCCCGGCCGGCCCGGCTGGCACATCGAGTGCTCCGCGATGTCGTGGAAGCATCTCGGCGAGACGTTCGACATCCACGGCGGCGGCATCGACCTCGTCTTTCCGCACCACGAGAACGAGATCGCGCAGACGCGCGCGGCCTTCCATACGCCCTTCATGGCGCAGGTGTGGATGCACAACGGCTTCCTGCAGGTGGAAGGCGAGAAGATGGCGAAGTCCGCCGGGAACTTCGTGACCATCCGGGAGCTGCTGGAGGGCGAGCAGGGTCAGGCCTGGCCGGGCGAGGTCGTCCGCCTGGCGATGCTCCAGACCCACTACCGCGAGCCGATCAATTGGACCGTCGAGCGCCTCCACAGTTCGTGGCGGGAGCTGTGGCACTGGGCGCGCGTGTCCCGCGAGCGCGCGTCCGAGGCGTTTCGTCTCGCGCGCGATGCGGGGCAAGCGCCGATCACGCCGAACGACAAGGTCGTCGAGGCGCTGGCCGACGACCTGAACACGCCGCTCGCGATCACGCGGCTGCGCGAACTGTCCAAGGCGGCCGAGCACGGCGACGCCGCCGCTGCCGAGAGCCTGAGCCGCACGCTGACGTGGCTCGGTCTCTACCGCTGGCCCTATCATCGGGCCTACGAGTATGAGTCCGAGCACGGACGCGGAGCTGTCCATCCGACGCTGATCTTGCGCCATAGGCCGGCCGTGCTCTCGGCGCGGGCGCTCGTCCTCAACGAATACGAGCTCGAGGCGGACACGGAGACGAGACGGCGGAGCCTCGCGGCCGTCACCGCGAAGGCGAACCGGATCGCGCCGGCCATGGCGGCGGACGGCGTCGCGCTGAAGATCTCCGAGCGCGGCGAGGTTGAGCTCGTCCCCGTGACGGAGAGCGCGAAGCTCGACAGGCAGCGGATCGAGGCCTTGATCGCCGCGCGCGCCGCGGCGCGCCAGGCGAAGAACTTCGCCGAGGCCGACCGCATTCGCGACGAGCTCGCCGCGATAGGCATCGTTCTCAAGGACACCAAGGACGGCACCACCTGGGAGGTCGCACGGTGATGGCCCGCGCGCGCCCCACGCTCGGGCTGCGGCCGTTCCTGCCGGCGGACGCGCCGCTGCTCGCGGAAATCTTCCGCGCCAGCATCGAGGCCTTGACCGGCGACGACTACAGCCCGGAGCAGCAGGACGCCTGGATGTCCACCGCCGATGACGAGGAGGCGTTCGCCGCGAACCTCGCCGGCTGGCTGACGCTCGTGGGCACGCTCGACGGCTCGCCGGTCGGATTCATCGCCCTGAAAGGCGCGGACAAGATCGAGATGCTCTACGTCCACCCCGCCGCCGTCGGCCAGGGCGTCGGCGCCATGCTGTGCCATGCCATCGAGACGATCGCGGCCGCGCGCGGGGCGCGAAAGCTCACGACGGACGCAAGCGACACCGCCCTGTCCTTCTTCGAGCGGCGCGGATACGTGCCGCAGCGCCGCAACACCGTGATCTGCGACGGCGAGTGGCTCGGCAGCACGACCATGGAGAAGACGCTCGCCGCAAGAGACAGCGCATGACAGAGCCCGGCACGTTCTTTCCGCGCCCCCGCCCCTCCTGCGTCGCGCCGAAAACCGTCGTGCCGGCCGCCGCCGTCGTGCCCGCGATCGACGTGCTCGGAGTGATGTGAGGCTGGGATGGCCCGTGATCGCCTTTACCTGTTCGACACCACCCTGCGCGACGGCGCACAGACGAACGGCGTCGATTTCACGCTGCAGGACAAGCGCGCCATCGCCGCGATGATCGGCGCGCTGGGCATCGACTACATCGAGGGCGGCTATCCCGGCGCGAACCCGACCGACACCGAGTTCTTCTCCGAGCCGCACGCCTTCGGCGCCACCTTCACGGCCTTCGGCATGACCCGGCGACCGGGCCGGTCGGTGTCCAACGATCCCGGCCTTGCGGCGCTGCTCGAGGCGAAGGCCGACGCCGTCTGCTTCGTCGCCAAGTCCTGGGACTATCATGTCCGCGTCGCGCTGGAGACGACGCTCGAGGAGAACCTCGCCTCGATCCGCGACAGCGTGCGCGCGGCCGCCGAACGGGGCCGCGAAGTTCTCCTCGACTGCGAGCACTTCTTCGACGGCTACAAAGCCAACCGCGACTACGCGCTCGCCTGCGCGCTCACCGCCTATGAGGCCGGCGCGCGCTGGGTGGTGCTCTGCGACACCAACGGCGGCACGCTGCCGCACGAAGTGGAGGCGATCGTCGCCGACGTGGTGAAGCGCATTCCGGGCGAGCGCGTCGGCATCCACGCCCACAACGACACCGAGCAGGCCGTCGCCAACTCGCTCGCCGCCGTCCGCGCCGGCGCCCGCCAGATCCAGGGCACCCTCAACGGACTCGGCGAGCGGTGCGGCAACGCCAATCTCGTGTCCATCATTCCGACGCTCAAGCTCAAGCCGGAATTCGCCGAGCGCTTCGAGATCGGCGTGTCGGACGAGCAGCTCAAGCGGCTGACGCACGTCTCGCGCATGCTCGACGAGATGCTCAATCGCGCGCCGAACCGGCACGCGCCCTATGTGGGCGAGAGCGCCTTCACCACGAAGGCCGGCATTCACGCCTCGGCGATCCTCAAGGAGCCGGAGACGTACGAGCACGTGCCGCCGGAAAAGGTCGGCAACCGTCGCCGCGTCCTGGTTTCCGACCAGGCCGGCCGCTCCAACGTCCTCGCCGAGATCGAACGCATCGGCCTGCGCGTCGACAAGGACGATCCGCGCATCGCCCGCCTGCTGGAGGAGGTGAAGGAGCGCGAAGCCATGGGCTACGCCTACGAGGCCGCGGACGCCTCGTTCGAGCTGCTGGCGCGGCGCGCCTTCGGCGGCGTTCCGCGCTACTTCGACGTCACGCAGTTCGACGTGAATGTGGAGCACCGCGTCAACGCCAAGGGGGAGCGGGTCACCGTTTCGCTCGCCGTCGTCAAGGTTCAGGTCGGCGGCCAGAGCCTGATCTCGGCGGCCGAAGGCAACGGCCCGGTCAACGCGCTCGATCTCGCGCTGCGCAAGGATCTCGGCATCTACCAGCGTTACATCGAGGGTCTCCAGCTCACCGATTATCGCGTGCGCATTCTCAACGGCGGCACCGAGGCGGTGACGCGCGTGCTGATCGAAAGCCAGGACGAGACCGGCGAGCGCTGGACGACCGTCGGCGTCTCGCCGAACATCATCGACGCTTCGTTCCAGGCGCTGATGGATTCGATCGTCTACAAGCTGGTGCGCGCCGGCGCGCCGGCGTAGCGCGGCCCCCTGCGCCGGCGCGTCGGGAGCCGGGCGCCGCGACGGCTCACATGCGATCGGCGGGGGCCGACGTCATCCCCGTCTCGCCCTCAGAAAGCGTGCGCGCCGCATCGCAGAGCTTCGGCAGGATTTCGTCGACCGATTGCGCCACGATCAGGTTGACCGCGAGGCGCTGGCGGATGAAGCCCTGCTCCGTCATGTGGTCCAAGAGCACGCAGAGCGGGTCCCAGAAGCCCTCGACATTGGCGATCAGGATCGGCTTGCGGTGGCGGCCGAGCTGCGACCAGGTCATCTGCTCGACCAGCTCTTCCAGCGTGCCGATGCCGCCCGGCAGCGCCACGAAGGCGTCCGCGCGCTCGAACATCGTGCGCTTGCGCTCGTGCATGTCGCGCGTGATGATGAGCTCCTGCGCCTGCGTCAGCGCCTTCTCCCGGTCCGTGAGGAATTCGGGGATGATGCCCGTGACCCGGCCCCCGTGCTCGAGGACCGACTTGGCGATGGCCCCCATGAGGCCGAGCGAGCCGCCGCCGTAGACGAGGCCGACGCCGTTTTCGGCCAGAATGCGGCCGAAGCGCCGCGCAGCCTCGACAAAGGCCGGGTTGGCGCCCGGCCCCGAACCGCAATAGACACACACAGTCCGAATCGGTTGCATTCCTGCGATGTGGCATTGATCCGGCTGCGCCGCAAGCGTGAACCCGCCCCGGCGCGGGCCGGCGTCCCGGCTCCTCCCCGCAAGCCGCCCGCCGCACCTTGCGAAATCGCCACGACAGGCTACCTAGAGCCATTGTAAAGTGCAGGATGATCGGTCCTTCGCGGGCCGCCTGCAGCGGGGCCCGTAGACCGCCATGACTTATCAGCTAGCCGGCAGCCAGCCGCCGCGCAGCCCTGCCATAACCGGCAAACTCGTCTCGGCGCTCATTCGCTTGTGGCCGTACATCTGGCCCTCCGAGCGCGCCGACCTGAAGCTGCGGGTGCTCGGCGCCATGGCGCTGCTCGTGCTCGCCAAGCTCGCGACCGTGGCGGTGCCGTTCACCTTCAAATGGGCGACCGATGCGCTGGCCGGCCAGCCGAGCGACCCGGCCGGCATGCCCTGGGAGACCTACGCGCTCGCCCTGCCGGTGCTGATGACCCTCGCCTACGGCGGTATGCGCGTGTTGATGGCGCTGCTGACGCAGGCGCGGGACGGCGTCTTCGCCAAGGTCGCGATGCACGCGGTGCGCCGCCTCGCGCTGATGACGTTCGAGCACGTGCACAGACTGTCGCTGCGCTTTCACCTCGAGCGCAAGACCGGCGGGCTGACGCGCGTGCTCGAGCGCGGTCGGCTCGGCATCGAGACGATCGTGCGCATGGTGATCCTGCAGGTCGCCCCCACGATCGTCGAGCTCGCGCTCATCGTGGGCGTACTGCTCTACGTGTTCGACTGGCGCTATGTGGTGCTCATCCTCGTCACCGTCGCGCTGTACATGTGGTTCACCTATGCGGCGACGGAGTGGCGCATCGGCATCCGCCGCGCGATGAACGAGAGCGATACCGACGCCAACACCAAGGCGATCGATTCGCTGCTCAATTACGAGACGGTGAAGTACTTCGGGGCCGAGGAGCGCGAAGCGCGCCGCTACGACCGCTCGATGGAGCGCTACGAGCGGGCGAGCGTGAAGTCCTACACCTCGCTCGCGATTTTGAACGCCGGGCAGGCCGTGATCTTCACCGCCGGCCTGACCGCGGCGATGGTGATGGTCGTCTACGGCATTCGCGCCGGCACGCAGACGGTCGGCGACTTCGTCATGATCAACGCCATGATGATTCAGCTCTATCAGCCGCTGAACCTCATGGGCATGCTCTACCGCGAGATCAAGCAGGCGGTGATCGACATCGAGGCGATGTTCGGCATCCTGGCGCGCGAGCCGGACATCACCGACAGGCCGGGCGCGCGGCCGCTGCGGGTCACGGCCGGGACCGTGCGGTTCGAGAACGTGCGCTTCGCCTATGAGCCCGAGCGCCCGATCCTGAAGGGCGTCAGCTTCGAGGTTCCGGCCGGCAAGACCATCGCCATCGTCGGTCCCTCGGGCGCCGGCAAGTCGACGATCTCCCGCCTGCTCTTCCGTTTCTACGAGGTGACCGGCGGGCGCATCCTCATCGACGGGCAGGACATCCGCGACGTGACGCAGGCCTCCCTGCGCGCCGCGATCGGCATCGTTCCCCAGGACACCGTGCTCTTCAACGACACGATCCGCTACAACATCCGCTACGGCCGCTGGGAGGCGAGCGACGCGGAGGTCGAGGAGGCGGCGCGCCTTGCGCAGATCGACGGTTTCATCCGCGCCGCGCCCAAGGGATACGAAACCGAGGTCGGCGAGCGCGGCCTGAAGCTCTCGGGCGGCGAGAAGCAGCGCGTGGCCATCGCCCGGACCATCCTCAAGGGGCCGCCCATCCTGGTGCTCGACGAGGCGACCTCGGCGCTCGACAGCTACACGGAAAAGGAAATCCAGAACGCGCTCGAGCGCGTGTCGCGCAACCGCACGACGCTGGTCATCGCCCACCGGCTCTCGACCGTCGTCGCCGCCGACGAGATCATCGTGCTCGATGCCGGAGAAATCGTGGAGCGCGGCACGCACCAGGAACTCCTCGCCCGGGGCGGTGTCTATGCCGGCATGTGGAACCGTCAACGCGAGGCCGACGAAGCGCGCGAGAAGCTCGCGCGCGCCGAACAGGATCAGTCCGCTCCCAACCGCGAACCGCCGTCGCCTGCCCAGGCTCCCGGCGAACCCGCCTTGGCCGAGACGCCGGAGGCGACCGCGGCGGAGTGATCGGACGAGAACGCCTCTTGCGCCGGCCGTGGCCCGCCACTACGCACGGGCGGCCGCCTCGGTCGCGCGGCGCAGGGATTGTCCATGTCGGTGCTGGCCTCGATTCGCTCCCAGTTGGTTCCCGTCCACCGCGAGGGCTACGTCTTCATCGCCGCCTTCGCCGCCGCCGCCGTGCTCCTGTTCTTCGTGTGGCAGCCGCTCGGCTGGATCGGCGCGATCCTCGCCGCATGGTGCGCCTACTTCTTTCGGGATCCTCCGCGCGTGACGCCGATCCGCGAGGGCCTCGTGGTCGCGCCGGCAGACGGCAAGATCCTACGCGTGACGAATGTCGTCCCGCCGCTCGAGCTGGGGCTCGGCGAGGCGCCGGCCCTGCGCATCTCGATCTTCATGAGCGTGTTCGACTGCCACGTGAATAGGAGCCCCGTGGCGGGGCGCATCAAGCGCATCGTCTATCGGGCGGGCAAGTTCCTCAACGCCGACCTTGACAAGGCGAGCGAGGACAACGAGCGCAACATGTTCGTGATCGAGAGCGGCGGGGTGGAGGTCGGCGTGGTCCAGATCGCCGGGCTGGTGGCGCGGCGGATCGTCTGCTTCGTGCGCGAGGGAGGCGCGGTCCGCGCCGGCGACCGCATCGGACTCATCCGCTTCGGCTCGCGCGTCGACGTCTATCTGCCGGCGGGCACGGCGCTCCTGGTGGCCGAGGGACAGACAGCCGTCGCCGGAGAAACGCCGCTCGCCGATCTCGCGGCGCGCCCCGCGCCGACGACATTCCGGATCGGCTGAGCGGGAATGGTTAGCGCGGATTAAGCATCTTCCCGCGCCGGGGTTAGGGAGCTTGAGCGAACTCCGGTGGTATCGGTGCGCCCACGCCAAACGTCCCCTTTTGGAGCGCCCCGGTGCAGAAGGTTGCGGCAGACATCGCCAACAGGTTCATCGAATTCGCCGAGACGGCGATCGCCCTCGCGGACGCGGATCGCGAGGAGGACCTGGCCGCATTGATCGCCTCCCGCGCCGCCATCGACAGCGACGTGGTCCTGAAGGCGCTGACGGCGGAACGCCCGGAGGTGACCGCGGCCGTCTGCCGCTTCGCCGGCCTGCCGCTGAACAGCTATTCCGCCGTCCTGCGCATGCGCGCCCGCAAGCGCCGCTTGAAACCGGAGCCGTCCTCCCTTCTCGCCGCCTACCGTCAAAGCACGAAGGCGAGCGCGGCCGAGCTGCGGCAGCTCCTTAAGGAGGCGGGCTGCTGCGACCGCTGAGGCCGCCCGCAACCGGTCGCGGCCTGAGACGCCCGGCCCTTGCGGGCGAACACGCCCGCCGACGGCGGACGCGCCCACGCGCGGCGAACACCTCCGTCCGCGGCGAAAGCGCCGACCCGTGGCGAAGGCGCGGCTTGCCGGCTATATTCGGCGCATGATCTCCCGTCTCGATCCGGCTCGGCTCGAAGCCCGGCGGGCGCGCTTCCGCGCGATCCCGATCCGCACGCTGGTGCCGAACGTCATCACCCTGCTCGCGCTTTGCGCGGGGCTCACCGCCATCCGCATGGCCGCCGAGGGCAAGCTGGAGCTCGCGCTCGCGGCCATCGTCTTCGCGGCGGCGCTGGACGGGATCGACGGGCGCATCGCCCGCATGATCAAGGGCACCTCGCGGTTCGGCGCCGAGCTCGACAGCCTCGCGGACTTCGTCAATTTCGGCGTGGCGCCGGGGCTCGTGCTCTACTTCTGGGGCCTGCAGAACCTCAAATCCGTGGGCTGGATCGCCGCCATGGTCTTTGCGATCTGCGCCGGGCTGCGGCTGGCGCGGTTCAATGTGGCGATCGACGAGCCGAACAAACCCGCTTTTGCCGCGAACTTTTTCGTCGGCGTTCCGGCGCCCGCGGGAGCCATCACGGTCCTGTTGCCGGTCTACGTGTCCTTCCTCGGCGTGCCGAAGCAGCCGCTGCTCGTCAGCGCGGCCTTCCTCTACACCCTCGCCGTCGCTTTCCTGATGGTCTCGCGGCTGCCGGTCTATTCGGGCAAGAAGCTCGGGAACCGGGTGCCGCCCGAGCTGGTGCTGCCGGTCGTGATTCTCGTCGTGCTCTTCGTCGCGCTGCTCATCAGCTATCCCTGGGAGGTGCTGACGATCGGCACGCTGCTCTATCTCGGCAGCCTTCCCTTCGGCGTTTTGTCGTACCGCCAGCTCGAACGCGCCGCGGCCGAGGCGCGCGCCGAACGCCATGAAGCGGCGCAGGCGCAGGCCGCACCGGGCCCCACGGAAGGGCTCGGCGGAGCGGGAGCGGTCCCGCCCGACGATCAGCGCCCGGCCCGCCTCAACTGATCGAACGTCAGGCCCTGCCTGCGGTCGATTGTTCGCCTTCCCTCTTTTTGCTATCGGCGATGACCGGACGATCGCGTCCGCCATCGCTGCGACCACGACGGAAAGACGGGGGTCGGGCGGAAGCCGTCCTCAGGGAGGACTCCTATGACTATCGCTCGTCGTCACTTCCTTCAGGCGGCGGCTGCCGCCGTGGCCGCGCCCTCCGTCGCCCGCGTCGCCTGGGGCCAAACACCGCAGGTGACCCTGAAGCTGCACCATTTCCTGCCGCCGGTCTCGAACGCGCATGCAAAATTCCTGGTGCCCTGGGCGCAGAAGGTCGAACGCGACTCCGGCGGGCGGATCAAGATCAACATCTTCCCGTCCATGCAGCTCGGCGGAACGCCGCCGCAGCTCTATGACCAGGCGCGCGACGGGGTTGCCGACATCATCTGGACGCTGCCCGGCAGCACGCCGGGGCGCTTCCCGGGGATCGAGGTGTTCGAGCTGCCGTTCGTGGGGGCGAAGAAGGCGACGCCGAACGCCCACGCCGTGCAGGCGCTGTACGAAACCCACCTCCGGGACGAGTTCAAGGAGGTGCATCCGATCTGCCTGTGGGCGCATGACGGCGGGCTCATCCACGCGAGCAAGCCGATCAAGGTCATGGAGGACCTGCGCGGGCTGAAGCTGCGCTCGCCGACCCGGCTCGCCGGCGAGGCCCTGAAGGCACTGGGCGCGATCGGCATTCCGATGCCGATTCCGCAGCTCCCGGAGTCGCTCGCGCAGCGCGTGCTCGACGGCTGCGTCATCCCTTGGGAGGTCGTGCCCGCCGTGAAGGTGCACGAACTCGTGAAGTACCACACCGACATTCCCGGGTCTCCCACCCTCTATACGGCCACCTTCGTGCTGGCGATGAACAAGGCGAAATACGAGTCGCTGCCGGCCGACCTGAAGAAGGTCATGGACGACAATTCCGGCCACGCGGTCGCCGCGCTCGCCGGCAGCATGTGGGACACCCAGGCCGCGGTGGTCGAGGAGATGGTCCGCAAGCGCGGCAATGTGATCACCCAGATCAGCGCGGAGGAGGCCGCACGCTGGCGCAAGGCGACCGAGCCGGTGATCGACGCCTGGATCAAGCAGGTCAAGGAGCGCGGGCTCGACGGCGGCAAGCTCATCGAGGCCGCCCGCGCGCTGGTCGCCCAATATGAAAAAGTCTGACCGGCGCGATGGACGGCGGGCCTGACTCCGAGCCGCCGCCCGCCGCGCGCGGCCGGGCGCTCGAGACGCTGACGCGGCCGCTCGCCGTTGCCGGCGGCCTTCTTTCGCTCGCCGCGGCGGCGATGGTGGTGACGAGCGTGCTGCTGCGCTGGCTCACCGTCCATTCGGTGCCGGGCGACATCGAGCTCGTGCAGATCGCGACCGGGCTCTCGATTTTCGCTTTCCTGCCGCTCTGCCAGGCGCAGCGCGGCAATATCATGGTCGACACGTTCACGACCTGGCTGCCGGCGCGGGCGCAACGGGGGCTCGATGCGCTGTGGGACGTGGTCTACGCCTGCGCGGCGGCCGTGATCGCCTGGCGGCTCGCCGTCGGGGCGGCGGACACCATCCGCAGCCACACCGTCTCGATGATGCTCGGCCTGCCCATTGGCTGGGTCATCGCGGCCTGCGCCGTCATGGCGGCGCTGCTCATGGTCGTCGCGCTCGCGACCGCGTGGCGCCTCGTGCGGGGCCGTCGATGAGCGAGCTCGCCGTCGCCGGGATCGGCTTTGCGGTGATGCTCGCGCTCATTGCCGTGCGCATGCCGGTCGGGCTCGCGATGCTGGTGACCGGCAGCCTCGGTTATATCTGGCTCGCGGGCCTGTCGCCGTTCCTCAACTACATGAAGTCCACGCCCTACTACCTGTTCTCCAACTACACGCTGTCGGTGATCCCGCTGTTCATCATGATGGGGGCGCTGGCGGAACGCTCGGGGCTTTCGACCAAGCTCTTTCGCGCGGCGGCAGGGCTGCTCGGCCACCGGCGCGGCGGCATGTCGATGGCGGTGATCGGCGCCTGCACGGCCTTCGGCGCGATCTGCGGATCTTCGGTCGCCACCACGGCGACGTTCTCCCGCGCCGCGCTGCCGGAGCTGCGGGCCTACCGCTACGCGCCGGCGCTCGCCACCGGCACCATCGCGGTCGGCGGCACGCTCGGCATCCTCATTCCGCCGTCGATCATCCTCGTCGTCTACGCCATCACCACCGAGCAGAACATCGCCAAGCTCTTTCAGGCCGCGCTCATTCCCGGCCTTCTGGCCGCGCTGTTCTATTGCCTCGTCATCGCGCTCGTGGTGCGACGGGATCCGGAGGCCGGGCCGGCGCATCCTCCCGTCTCGAACCGCGATCGCTGGAAGGCCCTGACGGCCGTGTGGCCGGCGATCCTGATCGGCGTCGTGGTCGTCGGCGGCATTTACGGCGGCGTCTTCACGCCGACCGAAGGGGCGGCCGTGGGCGCCATCGCCATGCTGTGCACCACCGTGGCGCAGCGCACGCTGGGGTGGGCCGACCTCAAGCAGAGCCTGGTGCAGACCGCCGAGACCTCGGCCATGATCTTCGCCATCATCCTCGGCTCGGAGGTGTTCGACGCCTTTCTCGCGCTGTCGCAGCTTCCCGTGAAGCTCGCGGAGATGATCGCGGAGGCCGCGCTGCCGCCGTTCGCCGTCATCGCCGCGTTGATGATCTTCTACATCCTGCTCGGGGCGGTGATGGACGAGCTCGCCATGATCCTGCTCACGCTGCCGGTGTTCTTCCCCATCGTCTCGGCGCTCGATTTTGGCATGCCGCGCGAGGACGTCGCCATCTGGTTCGGAATTTTGGTGCTGATCGTCGTCGGCATCGGCCTGACGGCGCCGCCGATCGGCCTCAACGTCTTCGTCGTGTCGTCGATCTCGCGGGACGTGCCGATCGCCACGATCTATCGCGGCGTGCTGCCGTTCGTCGCCGCGGACATCGTGCGCCTTGCGCTGGTGGCGACCTTTCCGAGCCTCGCTTTGGTGGTGGTCCGCTGGCTCAACTAGCGCCTCCTTTCACCGGATCGGCACGCGCCGGAGCAGCGCGCGCGGCTTCCCCCGTCCTGGATCACGAGACACGAGCCGCGGGAGGGTCATGGACAGGCTGAAGGACAAGATCATCCTCATCACCGGCGCCGCGGGGGCGATCGGATCGGCGGTCGCGCAGGCCGTCGTCCGCGAGGGCGGCGTTGCCGTCGCGACGGACCTCGCCGGGGCCCCCGGCGTCGACCTCGCCCTCGACGTGACGTCGGAGGGGGACTGGCTGCGCGCGGTCGCCGCGCTCGAGGCCCGCGCGGGCCGGCTCGACGGCCTCGTCAACGCGGCGGGGATCGCGACGCTCGGCAGCGTCGAAGACACCGACTACGCGACCTGGAAGCGCGTGATGGCGGTGAACCTCGACGGCACGTTTCTCGGCTGCAAGCACGCGATGAAGCTGCTGCGGCGCCGGGGCGGCTCGATCGTCAACCTCTCGTCCGTGTCCGGCCTGGTCGGCGGGCACAATCTTGCGGCGTACAACGCCTCCAAGGGCGGCGTGCGCCTCCTCAGCAAGTCCGTGGCCCTGCACGGCGCGCGCCTCGACCCGCCGGTGCGGTGCAACTCGATCCACCCCGCCTTCATCGAAGGACCGATGGTCGACGCGATCGTCGCGCGCACCCGCAATGCCGAGGACGCGCGCGCCCGCATGACGCGGGACATCCCGCTCGGCCGGTTCGGAACGCCGGCGGAGATCGCCGCGCTCTGCGTCTACCTTCTGTCCGACGAGTCGCATTTCGTCACCGGCGCGGAGTTCGCCATCGATGGCGGTCTCACCGCCCGCTGATCCGTGCGCAATCCTTTTGACACCCACCGTCCGGCAATCTCTTCGCGCAAACGCCGGCGCGGTCGCGCGCCGCCTGCCACTTCGGAGACCTTAAGGCCGGTCGCCAAATCAAATCGCCCACTCAAGGAGAACGCTGGTGATTGAGATGCTCGACCCGAAGACGCTGACGGTCTTCGTCACCGGCGCCACGTCCGGCATCGGAGCGGCGGTGTGCCGCCGCTTCGCCCTCGCCGGCGGGCGTGTGATCGCCACGGGCCGGCGCGAAGACCGCCTGCGGGCGCTGAAGGACGAGCTCGGCGAGGCCTGCCACGTCGCCCCGCTCGACGTGCGCGACCGCGCCGCCGTGGAACGGACGGTCGCCGGCCTGCCGGAGCCGTTCCGGCGCGTCAACGTCGTCGTCGCCAATGCCGGCCACGGCCTCGGCGGCGACGTGGCGCAGAAGGCCGACATCGCCGACTGGGAAGACATGGTCGCGACCAACATCAACGGCGTGCTCTATACAGTGCACGCGCTGCTGCCCGGCATGCTCGAACGCGACGAGGGCCATATCGTGCTCGTTGGCTCGATCGCCGGCGACTATGCCTATCCCGGCAGCAACGTCTACGGCGGCACCAAGGCGTTCGTGAAGCAGTTCGCGCTCGGCCTGCGCGGCGACCTGCTGGGCGCCAATGTCCGCGTGACCAACATCGAGCCCGGCATGACCGAGACCGACTTCATGCTGGTGCGCTACAGGGGCGATGCCGCGCAGAAGGCGAAGGTCTACGAAGGCATTCAGCCCATGCGGCCCGAGGATGTGGCCGAGACCATCTTCTGGAGCTGCACGCTTCCCCGCCACGTCAACATCAACCGCCTGCAGATGATGCCGGTGATGCAGGCGTTCGGGCCCATCGCCGCCAAGCGCAATCCCTAGGACGGAGCCGCTTCGCGCAAGGCGCGCTCAGCCGCCCGTCACGCTCATATGGCGGGCGAGCGCCGGGCGCTGATGGCGCCTGTCGATGATGAAGTCGTGGCCCTTCGGCTTGCGGGATATGGCCTCGTCGATCGCCGCGTGCAGCAGATCGTCGCCTTCCGAGGCGCGCAGGGGCGCGCGCAAATCCGCCGCGTCCTCCTGGCCGAGGCACATATAGAGCGTGCCCGTGCAGGTGAGCCGCACGCGATTGCAGCTTTCGCAGAAGTTGTGCGTGAGCGGCGTGATGAAGCCGAGCCGCCCGCCCGTCTCCTTGACCTGCACGTAGCGCGCCGGGCCGCCCGTGCGGTAGGGAATGTCCTCCAGCGTGTAGCGCTCGGAAAGCCGCGCCCGCACGAGCGAAAGCGGTAGATACTGGTCGAGCCGGCCGGTGCCGACGTCGCCGAGCGGCATCACCTCGATGAGCGTCAGGTCCATGCCGCGCCCGTGCGCCCATTCGAGAAGCTGCGGGAACTCGTCCTCGTTCACGCCGCGCAGCGCGACGGCATTGATCTTGACCTTCAGCCCCGCCGCCTGAGCAGCGTCGATGCCGGCCAGCACCTTGTCGAGCGCGCCCCAGCGCGTGATGGCGCGGAACTTGTCGGGATCGAGCGTGTCGAGCGAGACATTGATGCGCTCGACGCCGCAGCTCTTCAGCTCGGCCGCGTATTTGGGGAGCTGCGAGCCGTTCGTGGTCACGGTGAGCTCGTCGAGCGCGCCTGTGGTGCGGTGGCGCGCCAGCGACGCGAACAGACCCATGATGCCGCGCCGCACCAGCGGCTCGCCGCCCGTGAGCCGCAACTTGCGCACGCCGCGCGCGATGAAGGCGGAGCACACCCGGTCGAGCTCTTCGAGCGTCAGCAGATCCTGCTTGGGCAAGAAGGACATGTGCTCCGACATGCAGTAGACGCAGCGGAAGTCGCAGCGGTCGGTCACGGAAACGCGCAGATAGGTGATCGCGCGCCCGAACGGGTCGACCAGAGGCCCCCGCTGCACCGTGCCGGCGCGGTCAAATTCCTGCGGAAGTGAACCCGACGCTGCTCTCGGCTCTTCGTCTCGCATGTTCGTCTCACGCCGGGATCCTGCTCCTGGGAGCCGATGCTCCTGGGCGCCGACCCCTTGGCAATGCCTCCCTTACTCCAATATGAAGCTCCGGCGACCGAATTGGAAGGGCCCGGCCACCGGCCGGACCGGACACGACATGTTCGCCGGTGGAGGCAATCATGGACGCCGATAAAGGTGCGTCGGACCAGCCCTGGCCGACCGAAATCCGCCTGCACAAGGATCGCAAGACCCTGTCGGTCGCCTTCGACAACGGCGAGACCTATGCCCTGCCCGCCGAATATCTGCGGGTGAGAAGCCCGAGCGCCGAGGTCCAGGGCCACTCGCCCTCCGAGCGCAAGACGGTCGGCGGCAAGCGCAACGTCGCGATCCTCGAGGTGCAGCCCGTCGGCAATTACGCGGTGCGGCTCACGTTCGACGACCTGCACGCGACCGGCATCTATAGCTGGAGCTACCTGCTCGAGCTGGGCCGCAACCGCGACCGGTACTGGCAGGACTATCTCGACGATCTGGCGGCGAAGGGCCAGTCGCGGGATCCGCCGGTTCGCTGAGCCCCGCGACGCCGCCGGAGCCCAAACGACAAAGGGGACGCGCCGGCGCCCCCTTTCGTTTCTTCCGCGTCCTTCCGCCTCAGCGCTGGATGATGACCTTGGCGCCGACCTTCACGCGATTGTAGAGGTCGATCACGTCCTCGTTGGTGAGGCGGAAGCAGCCGGAGGAGACCGCCTGGCCGATCGTCTCCGGCTCGTTGGACCCGTGAATGCGGTAGAGCGTCGAGCCGAGATAGAGGGCGCGGGCGCCGAGCGGATTGTCGGGCCCGCCGGGCATGTAGCGCGGCAGGTCCGGTCGGCGCCGCAGCATCTGCGGCGGGGGCGTCCAGTCCGGCCACTCGCGCTTGGCGGAGACGTGCTTCACGCCGGTCCAGGTGAAGCCGGGCCGGCCGACGCCGATGCCGTAGCGGATCGCGCGCCCGTCGCCGAGAATGAAATAGAGGCGACGCTCCGAGGTGTTGATGACGATCGTGCCGGGCGGCTGGTTGCTCGGATAGCTCACGACCTGCCGCGGAATGGGGCCGCCGCCGGAGCCTCCGCTTCCGCCGAAGAAGCCCCCGTTGCGGAGCTGACTTTCAGGGGCGCCGCCGGTGAAGCGGCCTTCCGGATCCCAGCTTGGATTGGCCCGGGAGCGATCGGCAGCCGCAAGAGTGAGACCGGCAAGCACGGCCACGCCCGCCATGAAACGCCAAGGCATTGCTGGACCTCGTCAAAGTCTTGGGTCATGAGAGCCGGTGCGCGGCCGCGCACCGGGCGGGTGAAACCCTCGATTACATAGCGCAATAACCCCGGGGGACACCGGCCGCGCCGCAGGGCGCGCGCGTTTCCCGGCCGGTGTTGCGGCGCGGCCACGGGCCGCGCGCCGCGGCAAGGCGCCCGCCGGCCGAAGGCGCGGGCGCGACCGTCAGGTGAGCCAGGACGGCGCGGGTCCCCCGCCGGCGGCGACCGAAAGCGCCGCGCCGCGCGGGCCGATGCCCGGCCCTTCGCGCTGGAAATTGGTGCAGTAGGCAAACGCCATGTTGCGGTCGCGGTCGCACCAGGCGAATGCGCCGCCGGTGCCGGTGTGACCGTAAGCCGCCATGTTGGCGCCCATCGGCACCGTCTCCGGCTCGTTGTGCATGAAGCCGAAGCCCATCCGCAGATAGCGCTGGGTCATGATGCAGTCGCGCTCCCAGACGAGCCAGCGCGTGCGTTCGACCGCGCCGGGGCTGAGGATGCGGACGCCGTCGAGCGTTCCGTCCGCCGCCAGCATGGCGTAGATGCGGGCCATGCCCCGCGCATTGCCGTGGCCGCCGAACGAGGGCACCTCGAGCTCGCGGATTTCGCGGCAGTTCTGGAAGTAGCCGAATGTCGGCGCCGAACGGAAGGCGCGGCCGAGCGGCGTCGTCGGATCGGCGGCGATACGGAAGAACCCGTTCTTCGGGTTCTGGTGCATGTCGGAGACGCGGGCGATCTCCTCGGGACGCATTCCGATGTAATAGTCGGCGCCGAGCTTCTCGGTCACCTCCTTGCGCAGGAAGCTGCCCACGGTCTCGCCGGTGACGCGGCGCAGCACCTCCCCCAACAGGAAGCCGATGTTGATGGAATTGTAGGCGCCGTAGGTGCCGGGAACCCACGCCGGCTCCTGCTTTTCGAGCGCCTTGATGTGCTCCTCCCAGCGGAACCACGAGCCCGGCGAAGCGTGGTCGCAGTAGATGACGCCGTCCGTGTGCGACAGGACATGCCGGATGAGAATGTCCTTCTTGCCCGCCTGGGCGAATTCCGGCCAATAATCCGCAACCGGCGCGTCGAAATCGATCTTCCCGCGGTCGATGAGGATGTGGATGCACAGCGCGGTCATGCTCTTCGCGAGCGAGTTCATGATCACGATCGTGTCCTCGCGCCACGGGTCGGTTTTGGCGAGGTCCTTGTAGCCGCCCCACAGGTCCACGACCTTCCGTCCGTCCTTGTAGACGCAGACGGCCGCGCCGATCTCTCCGCGGCGGCGGAAGTTGTCGATGAAGGCTTCGCGGACGGCGGCGAATTCCGGCTCGCAGGAGCCGTTGATCAGCAAAGGCGCATCGTTCATTGAGACGTCCCGGAGCTTGAGATGCAACAAGCCGCCGGCGTCTGGATGTGCCGGCCAGCCTCCCATGACGCCCTTTTAGGCGGAACGCCGTGGCGCAGGAACCCGCGGGGCGGGAACGCAAGCCCTGCGCTCTGCGCAAGACCTGCCTGGCTGCGCGGCACGGCCCACGCCCAGCGGACGCACGGCGCGCGGCAGTGGACGGCGCACGGCGGCCGAGGGGACGGCGAGGCGCCGGCGAGCCCGCTGCCGCGCGGCGCGGCCGGCGCCGAACGTCAACCGGTTCGCGCCCGACAAGCGGGTTCGGCTGCGCCTGCCCGCGCTTTTCCGGGTCATTCGAGTTTCGGCAAAGGGGTGAGCCCGCGGGGGGCCTGCACCGATGGCAGCTGCGACCGCTTTCAGCTGAGGCCGCGCCCAGGCTTGCCGGTCGGCACCCGTCGTGCCCGGAGCCGAGTCACCTGCCGCGGGCGGGGCGCGGCGCCATCAGGCTCATGCGCGCGCCGGGCGCCGCCGAGGCCGGGTTACACCACCACCCGGGACGGGACCTTGGAATTTGGTGGTGGGCGCTGCAGGGATTGAACCTGCGACCTCTCCCGTGTGAAGGGAACGCTGCCTTTCTTGCTGTTGCTTACTCAGAACGACCAACATTGACTTTCTGCTTCCCTGACGGGCCTTTTTGCGTTACCTGTAAGAGAGTGGTCATAATCGATTCGACCCCGAATTACCCTGTCTCTGCTTACTTAGTGCTTACTTGAAGAGACGCAGATGGCAAGGATTACGAAGCGCGTTGTGGACGCGGCGCAGCCGGCCGCGAGGCCCTTCTTCATTTGGGATGAGCTGCTCAAGGGCTTCGGGCTCGTCGTGTTCCCGAGCGGTGTCAAGAGTTTCGTCTTCCAGTATCGCACCAAGGAAGGCCGCACGCGGCGTGCCACCATCGCCAAAGTGGGGACGCTGACGCCCGACAAAGCGCGCGATCTCGCTGAAGCGATGGCGTGGGAAGTGCGGCAAGGCCACGATCCGCTCGCCGCAAAGCGCAAACACAAGGACGCGCTGACGGTGGCGGCGCTGCTCGATCTGTACATGGCGAGCCCGCGCTACGCCGAGAAAGCGGCGACGACTCAGGCCATCGGGCGTGGTCAGATCGAACGGCATTTGAAGCCGTTGCTCGGCAAGCGCTACGCCAAGGATCTGACGCAGGATGACGTGCGCTGGGCCTATGCAGCGATCCGCGACGGCAAGACGGCGGCACGCATCAAGACACGAACACGCGGGCTTGCGCGCGTCACGGGCGGCGTTGGCGCAGCACGCTATGCGATGCGGCTGTTCCGCGCCGCGATGGCGTGGGCGATCGCGGAAGGCCATCTGCCGGCCAATCCTTGCGAAGGCATCGCGTTCGGTTCGGACGGCAAGCGTGAAGCCATCCTTTCCGAAGATCAGTATCGCCGACTATTCGTGGCGCTTGACAAGATGGAGCGCGAGCGGCGGTTGCGTCCGGCTCAGGCCGATGCGGTGCGGCTCATCGCGCTGACTGGGGCGCGGCGCGGCGAGATTGCCGGACTCAAGTGGCGCGAAGTCGAGAACGGGCGCTTGGTCTTGCCGCCGACACGGCACAAGACCGGCGCCAAGACCGGCAAGCCCCGCATCATCGCCTTGCCGGCCGCGGGGCAGGAAATCATCGCACGTCAGCCTGCGGGCGGCCCCGATGATTTCGTTTTCGCGCCCGCCAAGGGCTCCGGCCCGCTTGAGCTATCGAAAATCTGGCGCGCAATCCGCGAGGAGGCCGGCCTGCCCGAAACGTATGGTCTCCACGCCCTGAGGCACAGCCTCGCTTCGCATCTCGCGGTCGGCGGCGCCGAGATCGCGCAGATCATGGCCGTGCTCGGGCATCGTCAGCTTTCGACCGCGGCCCGCTACATCCACTTCGCGGACCGGGCCCGCTCGGCGCTCGCCGAGCGCGCTGCAGCCCCTGCCCTCGCCGGCATGGCCGCGGCCAAGGGCGCGCCAATTGTCGACATCGTGCAGCTGGAAGACACGCGATGAAACTCGACGAGGAAGAGACCATCCGGCGGCTGATAGGCAGATACGGTCGCAGTGCGACGCTCGGCGAAATCCTCGAGAAAACGGCCGAGCCGAAAAGGCGCGGCAGGCCAAAAAAGTACAACGACGTACTCATGGCCGCTTTAGGCTGGCTCGCCGTCGAGCGCGAGCGGGACAACGGCCCTGCCGGCCGGCGGCTGACGATCGAGAAGGCGTGTCGGAACCTCGCCGAGAAGGCACGGCGGTATTTTGAGGGAATCCCGGGCTGGCAAGTACTGAGGAAGCATCACGACCGCGCGGAAGCGATTGCTCGCAATGTCGACTGGTATCGAAAGATGCTGGACGAAGGTCTCGCCGAGAGCCGCGCAATGAAAGTCGAATTCGCCTACCCATTGCCCGGCCCCAACCCAGACGAACCCACACTATTCGAGATCATCCCGTTCGATCAGGCTGCGCAAGAACTTATCGATGCGTGGCACCGAGGATTGCGGGGAGCGGAATTTCACGGCAAGGAATTTCGCGATGATGAATTCACGCGGGAACTTCGCGATGCCTATCGGCGGGCAATGAATCCGGACGGGAATTAAGTGCGCGCGCATTTAATTCCGCGGAAAAAATTTACAGGGACATTTCTTTCCAACGCCGCGCGTGACAACTGAAGTGCCGCCGACACACAAGGAGGCGGCCAAAGATGACCATCTCCAACACGCGCCCGCTGAGCCGCGCTGAGGCCAGCACCTACCTCAAGGAAAAACACGGAATCAGTCATTCGCCCGCGTATCTCGCGAAGCTGGCAGTCACTGGTGGCGGCCCGCGCTTCATGAAGGCGCGCCGCAGCGTGATCTACACCGCCGAACTGCTCGACGAATACGCGGCGTCGATCATGTCGCCGCCGGTCAGCTCGACATCGGAATTGCGGGCTTCCTGATGCGCGGACCGCCAAACCGAGTGCTCCAACGGATCGACCGATCGCGTGGGGCGCCAAGAACAATCTATCGGACGGCGCGGATCGCCCCATCCCATCGGCGCCGTGTACAAGGAAGCATCGATGACTGCGCGTGCGACATCAATCGCGTCGCCGACGGTTATGCGACTTTCGTTCCAGTACCGGCCGCTGCCGTCTGACTGCTTTACACGCCGCCGCCGGCGCGTCGAGGTCATGCCTGATCGCGACGTTTGGATGACGATCGAACAAATGGAAGACTCGGGCGAGCTGCTGGTGGGAGGAGTGTCTAAACAGCAGGCGCTGCGTATTGGCGCTGCGGTTGCCCTTTCCCATAACGCCAGCTTGACCATTCATGCGCACGACGCCGATCTCACGCCGGCCGCCCTTCGCGCGCGGAGGGGTCGATGAGTACGCCCTCGCTCGCGTCCGACCAAAGCGTCGGCGCTGCAAGTGCTGACGCGATTCGGGCTGAGTTGATCGGTAGCGATGTGTGCACGGAGTTTGCACTCCTCCCCCCAAAATGGGGCACGCCGTTTGCCCTCGGCTGGTCGGTGATCCCCCTGCGCGCAGGCGGCAAAGAACCTCTCATAAAATGGGAGGAATACCAGGGCCGGCGCCCCTCGCTCGACGAAATCGCGGATTGGGCGCGCCGATGGCCCGGCTGCAACGTCGGCATCGTTACCGGTGAGATTTCCGGCCTCGTGGTCCTCGACCTCGATACTGCCGAGGCGATTGCTGAGGCGGAACGGCGCGGCCTTCCCGCAACTGCATCGGTACGCACCGGTAGGGGTGGGAAGCATTTCTATTTCGAACATCCTGGCGTGAAAGTCACTTCGCGCTCCGCATGGTGCGCCGTGAAAGGCTTGGACACGAAAGGCGACGGCGGCTATGTCGTCGCGGCCGGCAGCCGGCACCCCAACGGCAATCCGTACGAGTGGATCATGCCGCCCGGGCTTGGGCTTGCGCCTATGCCGCAATGGCTGCAAGAGCTTGCTTGCGTCGACCCGACCCCGCTGGCGGGCAAGGCAAAACGGGCGCTCAACATAGGAACGCTGGACATCGAGGCGGCTCTCGCCGCGATCCGCGCGGGCAATGGCTGGCACGATCACACGCTCCGCCTGGTTGCTTCGTTCGTCGCGCGCGGCTTTTCCGACGAAGAAATCCTCGCGTTCGCCGACAAGATCACGCTGCCCGGTTGGACCGTCGACGACACGCGACGCGATCTTAAACGCATGATCGAAGGTGCAAGGCGCAAAGGCTTCGCGCCGATTGAGTTGCTTTCGCAGGGCGGAACGCCTCAGCAACCGGCAACACCGATCAAGGCCACGCCTTTCAGCTGGCCCGACCCCGCGACCCTACCGCCGCGCGAATGGCTGTACGGCCGGCACCTTATTCGTGGGTTTTTGAGCTGCACCGTCGCGCCTGGCGGCGTTGGCAAGTCTTCGCTTGTGATCGCCGATGCGCTGGCGATGGTTTCGGGCCGCAACCTCGTCGGCCACAAGCCCGCGCGCCCGCTCAATGTCTGGGTGTGGAACGGTGAAGACCCACGGCATGAACTCTTGCGCCGTGCGGCCGCGGCCGCGCGTCACTATGGGCTGACTGGGCGAGATTGCCCGGGAACGCTCTATCTCGACAGCGGGTGGGACGTGCCGCTCTTGCTCGCGCAACAAGGGCGAGACGGCGCGATCATCGCCGAACCCGTCTACGATGCCTTGGCGCAGGAGATAAGAGAGCGCAAGATCGACGTGCTCGTGGTCGATCCTTTCGTCACCTGCCACCGCGTCGCGGAAAACGACAACGGCGCGATCGATGCGGTGGCAAAGACGTGGGCACGGCTCGCGCATGAAAACAGGTGCGCCGTGGAGCTCGTCCATCACACGCGCAAGAACGGAGGGCAGGAAACCAAAGCGGAAGATGCGCGCGGCGCCTCTGCCCTACTTGCCGCCGCGCGGTCGGCCCGCGTGCTCAATGTCATGTCAAAAGAGGAAGCGCGGGAGGCCGGCATCGATCCAATCTCACGCGGGTTCCATTTCTATGCCGTGAACGGCAAGTCGAATCTTGCACCGCCGTCCGACGCAAAGACGTGGTATCGCCTGCTATCGGTAGACCTCGGCAATGGCGGCATTGGTCCGGGCGATTCGGTCGGCGTGGTAACCCCATGGCAATGGCCGGACGCTTTGGCCGGCGTGACGGCGGCCGACCTCTATCGGGTGCAACAGGAAATTCACGGCAAGGATTACCCCGCCAGTGTCCAGGCCAAGGGCTGGGTGGGCCATGCCATCGGGAAGGTGCTCGGCATCGATACGTCCAATGAGGCTGGGGCGGCACGGGTCAAAATACTCCTGCGGGCCTGGCTGGCAACGGGCGCGCTGGTCGAGGAGCAAGGGGATGATCCGCGGAACGGCCGAAAACGACCTGTCGTCAGAGTGGGAAAATGGGCCGACGCATGAGAGAGCTTAACGCCTTTCCGCACTTTTCCGCACCTCCGTCGCATGAGTGCGGATGCCCCGTTCCGCACCACCGCACCGCACCCCTATATGGGGTGCGGGGGTGCGGTGGGGCACATCCCGAGGTCTGGGAAAAGAAACGCTTTTCCGCACGTCACCGCGCCTCGGCTGTGATAATCTGCACGCACCCGGGCGCCCGTAGGTTCTTCCTCGTCGCCAAAGCTATGCGGGCGGCGAAGGCCCGGGAAAAATCCAGCGGCAGAACAAAATTCCGGGTGCGCACTAGGTGCGCAGGTGCGCACCTTGCGTCTGCGGTTTCTTTGCGCCGCTCTAACGCATTGACCTTGCTGCGATTTTACCGAGCGCATTCCGCGCTTTTCGGCGCAGTCTACCGGAATTTTTGGTGCGCAGGTGCGCACCCCATAGGTGCGCACCCGGTGCGCAGGTGCGCGGGGCGGCGAGCCGCTCGCTTCCGATCCCTGCGACGGGGCGGTTGGCCGAGGACGCAACCAGCAGGACCGCTTCGACCGATTCGTCGCGAGTTTCGATTCGTCGCGAGTTTAAGGAAAGGCCGCACGAGGCGGCACATACCCATCGGGTCTGATCGTGTCCCTGGGCGTGGTGTAACTGGCGGCGGGGCACCGCGTTTGCCGGCCTGGGCCGGGCAGGTCAGCTGGCGATTGCCGGGAGGCTGACTGCGGGA
>JADGHE010000089.1 GCA_019689555.1 Variibacter sp.
GCGCCGGGACGGGGAGGCCTCGCGGGCGCGGCGGGGCGCCGCCGCAGGGCACGGGCAGGCGGCCGCGCCGCTGCCGATCCGCGGCCGCCACGGCTCGTCAAGCCAATCAAGGTATGCTATCGACCGCCGTCAACCCAAATGTGGTCGCCTGAGTCGGCCGCCGGGCGTCTCGTCCGGGGTCAGAGCGGCCTCTTTTTTCATTGGCGGCGAGGGCTGCCGCAGACTGGAGTTGACCATGGCCACGAACCCGGAGCCTGCTGTGCGTGAGGGACTGACCTTCGACGACGTCTTGCTGCGCCCCGGCCTCTCGGACGTTCTGCCGTCGGAGGTCGACGTGCGATCGCGGATCACCCGCTCCATCGCCCTCAACATCCCGATCGTCGCCTCGGCGATGGATACGGTGACCGAAGCCGCCATGGCGATCGCCATGGCGCAGGCCGGCGGTATCGGGGTCATCCACCGCAATCTGGACCCCGCCGAGCAGGCCGCCCAGGTCTGGCAGGTGAAGAAGTTCGAATCCGGCATGGTGGTGAACCCGGTCACCATCGAGCCGCAGGCGCGCCTCATCGATGCGCTCAACCTCATGAAGGCGCACAAGATTTCCGGCATTCCGGTGGTCGAGGGCGGCAGCAACGGGCGCCCCGGAAAGCTGGTCGGCATCCTCACGAACCGGGACGTGCGCTTCGCCACCGACCCCGACCAGCCCGTATCCGAGCTGATGACGCGGGAGCGCCTCATCACCGTGCGCGAGGGCGTGAGCCAGGAAGAGGCCAAGCGGCTCCTGCACCAGCACCGGATCGAGAAGCTCCTCGTCGTGGACGAGAACTACCGCTGCGTCGGGCTCATCACGGTCAAGGACATCGAGAAGGCGGTCGCCAATCCCAACGCCTGCAAGGACGAGCAGGGTCGCCTGCGGGTCGCCGCCGCGACCACGGTGGGCGACGCCGGCTACGAGCGCACCGAGCGGCTCATCGACGCGGGCGTCGATCTCGTGGTGGTGGACACCGCGCACGGCCACTCGAAGCGCGTCCTCGAGGCGGTGGAGCGCATCAAGCGGCTGTCCAACAAGGTGCAGGTGGTGGCCGGCAACATCGCGACCGCCGAGGGCGCAAAGGCACTGATCGACGCCGGGGCCGACGCCATCAAGGTCGGCATCGGGCCGGGCTCGATCTGCACGACGCGCGTGGTCGCGGGCGTCGGCGTGCCGCAGCTCACGGCCATCATGGAAGCCGTCTCGGTGGCGAGCAAGACGGATACGCCCGTCATCGCCGACGGCGGCATCAAATATTCCGGCGACCTCGCCAAGGCGCTCGCAGCCGGCGCCGACTGCGCGATGATCGGCTCCCTGCTCGCCGGCACCGACGAAACGCCCGGCGAGGTCTTTCTCTACCAGGGGCGCTCCTACAAGACCTATCGCGGCATGGGTTCGGTCGGGGCGATGGCGCGCGGCTCGGCCGACCGCTACTTCCAGCAGGACATCAAGGACTCGCTCAAGCTGGTGCCGGAGGGCGTCGAAGGTCAGGTGCCCTACAAGGGGCCGGTGGCGAACGTGCTGCATCAGCTCACCGGCGGCCTGCGCGCCGCCATGGGCTATATCGGGGCGGCGACGCTCGCCGAGTTCCGCGCCAAGGCCGAGTTCGTGCGCATCTCCGCCGCGGGTCTGCGCGAAAGCCACGTCCACGACGTGACGATCACGCGCGAAAGCCCGAACTATCCGAGCCGCGTGTGAGGCGGCGCCGGCGCGGGCGGGTCCGGCGCGGCCGCGGCCGCAGTCCGGATGCCCGCCTTCGCGAGGGGCAGGGCCGGCGGAAGCGCCGGCCCTGCGGTCGTCACTCGATCCGCAGCTTCGCCTTGGCGATGATCTCCCCGTAGAAGGGCACGTCGCGGGCGATGCGCGCCTGCGCGGTCTCCGCGTCCCCGGCGACCGTGAAGTAGCCGAGCTTCAGAAACTGCTCGACGATCTCCGGCCGCTTGAGCACCTGCACCGTCGCGTCCGAGAGCTTCTTCACGATGGCGGGCGGGGTTCCCGCGGGCGCGAGGAAGAGGTGGCCCGTGCTCGTCACGAAGTTCGGAAAGCCGCTCTCGATGAATGTCGGCACGTCCGGCAGATCGGGCCACCGGCGGTCGGAGGCGATGGCGAGCGCCTTGAGCGCGCCCGATTGCAGCTGCCCGTAGATGTTCGGCATGGCGGTGAAGAAGAGATCGGTCGTGCCGCTCAAGACCGCCTGCGCCGCCGGACCGCCGCCCGGGTAGGGCACGAGGACGATGTCGAGGCCCGCGCGCTGCTTGAGCAGCTCGAACGACAGGTGCGGCGTCGTGCCGATCCCCGGCGTCGCGCCGTTGAGCTTGCCGGGCTCCGCCTTGGCGCGCGCGATCACGTCCGCAAGCGACTTCAGGCCGGACTGCGGCGTCGCCACCAGCACGTTCGGCGCATCCGCGATGTCGGCGATGGGCGCGAACTGCTTGTACGGATCGTACGGCACCTTGGCGTAGAGCGTCGGGTTGACCACGAATGCGCTCGATGTGATCAAGAGCGTGTAGCCGTCCGGATCGCTGCGCGCGACCGCGGCGGTGCCGATATTGCTGCCGGCGCCCGGCCTGTGCTCGACGATCAACGGCTGCCCGAGCAGCTGCTGCAGATGGCTCTGCAACACCCGCGCGCTGATGTCGCTCGATCCTCCCGGCCCGAACGGAATGATGATGCGGATGGGCTTCGTAGGATAATCGCCTTGCCCCAGCGCCGCCGTGCCGCGCAGGCCGAGCGCGGCCGCGCCCGCAACACCGGCGAGCGCGAAGGCGCGCCGCGTGATCCTCCCCCTCATGACGCTCCTCCCTAGGCTTCGGACGACATCGGCGGGGTCTCGCCGGACCGGCGCCGGGCGGCCCCGCGCCTAGGTTACGCAGTCCGCGCGCACGAAGACAGGGCGCCGGAGAGCAAGACAGCATTCGCCCGAAGGACGAGGTTTTCGCCATGGTGCGGTTTGCGGTCGGCCCCGTTTGCGGGTAACTGGCCTCATCGAGATGGAGGAGCCGGGATGGCCATGACCGAGACCGCACGTCGTATCGTGCTCGCCGCGCGACCGGTCGGGGAGCCGCGCGAAAGCGACTTCCGGCTGGAGACCTTCGCGCCGCCGCAGCCGGGCCCCGGGCAGATGCTGCTGCGCACGCTCTGGCTCTCGCTCGATCCCTATATGCGGGGCCGCATGAGCGACGCGCCGTCCTATGCCGCGCCGGTGGAGATCGGGCAGGTGATGGAGGGCGGAGCGGTCAGCGTGATCGTGGCCTCCAACGTCGCAGGCTTCGCCCCGGGCGATCTCGTGGTCGGGCGCACCGGCTGGCAGACGCACGCGCTGTCGAACGGCAAGGGGTTGCGCAAGATCGGCCGCGACGCGCCGATCACCACGGCGCTCGGCGTGCTCGGCATGCCGGGCATGACCGCCTATACGGGCCTGCTCGAAATCGGCCGGCCGCAGGCCGGCGAAACGCTGGTCGTCGCCGCCGCGTCCGGCGCCGTCGGGTCGGTCGTGGGCCAGATCGCCAAGATCAAGGGCGCGCGGGCGGTCGGCATCGCCGGCGGACCGGAGAAGTGCCGGTTCGTCACCGAGGAGCTCGGCTTCGACGCCTGCGTGGACCACCGCACGCCGGATTTTGCCGAGAGACTGCGCGCGGCGTGCCCGAAGGGCATCGACGTCTATTGGGAGAACGTCGGCGGCGAGGTGTTCGAGGCGGTCTTTCCCCTGCTCAATTTCTTCGCCCGCATTCCCGTCTGCGGGCTCATCTCCCAGTACAACGCGACCGAGATTCCCATGGGGCGCATCGGCGTGCCGCAGCTCATGCGCGCGGTGCTGACCAAGCGCCTCACCATCCGCGGCTTCATCGTCTCGGACTTCGCCGCGCGCGAGGCGGAGTTCCACCGCGACATGACCGCATGGGTGCGCGACGGCCGCATCAAGTACCGCGAGCATGTGGTCGAGGGGCTGGAGAATGCGCCGCGCGCGCTGATCGGCCTCCTGCGGGGGGAGAACTTCGGCAAGGTCGTCGTGCGCGTCGCCGACGCGGACGGAGCGGCGTGATTCCGGCGCAGCCATCGAAAGACCACGGATAGGATCGGCCATGTCGCTGCCCGCAATCCTGCTGCCCGTTTTCGTGCAGGTGGCGTTGACCTTCGTCCTTTTGTTCTGGATGGGCGGCGCCCGCGTCGCCTGCATCCGCCGCGGCGAGCGCCGCGTCGCCGATATCGCGCTCGGCCAGCCGAACTGGCCGCCGCGCGTCCAGCAGATATCGAACGCCTATCACAATCAGTCGCAGCTTCCGGTCCTGTTCTACGTGCTCGTGCTGCTCGCTCTCGAAGCGCGCAAGACGGACCTGCTGTTCGTCGCCCTGGCCTGGCTTTTCGTCCTGAGCCGCATCGTGCATGCGGCGATCCACACCACATCGAACCATGTGGGCCGCCGCTTCCAGGCCTTCCTGTTCGGCGCCGTCGTGCTGCTCGTGATGTGGATCGTCTTCGCTCTGCGTGTGTTGTTGGCCTTCTGATGACTCCTGCCGCGCGTCTTTCCGCCGCCATCGACGTTCTCGCCGACATCCTCGAGCGGCGGCGGCCGGCCGCCGACTCGCTCAAGGACTGGGGTCTTGCCCATCGCTTCGCCGGCTCGGGCGATCGGGCCGCGATTTCCGGGCTCGTCTACGACGCGCTGCGGCGCAAGGCCTCGGCGGCATGGCTCATGGGCGCGGAGACGCCGCGCGCCATCCTGCTCGGCATGCTGCGGCGCGAGCGCGGGCTGGACGCCGACGCCATTGCGCGGCTTTGCGACGGCTCGCGCTTTGCGCCGCCGCCGCTGAGCGATGCGGAGGCGGCACGCCTTGACGCGGCCGACCTTGCCGGTGCCCCGCCTCACGTCGTCGGCGACTATCCCGAATGGCTGGACCCGCAGTTCGACCGGGTCTTCGGCGCGGAGCGGGCGGAGGAGGGGGCGGCGCTCGCCTCGCGCGCGCCGCTCGACCTGCGGGTCAATACCCTCAAGGTCGGGCGCGAGCAGGCCGCGCAGGCGCTCGCGGAGCTGAAGCCGCAGCCGACGCGCTGGTCGCCGGTCGGCCTGCGCATCCCGCTCGGTGCGGAGGCCAAGAGCCCGGCCGTGCATGCGGAACCGGCCTTCATCAAGGGCTGGGTCGAGGTGCAGGACGAAGCCTCGCAGCTCGTCGCGCTTCTGTCCGGCGCGAAGCCCGGCGAGCAGGTCGTGGATCTCTGCGCCGGTGCGGGCGGCAAGACGCTCGCCCTCGCCGCCATGATGGAGAACCACGGGCAGATCTACGCCACCGACAGCGACAAGCGCAGGCTCGCGCCGATCCATGCGCGCATCGGGCGCGCCGGCGTCCGCAACGTGCAGGTGCGGACGCCGCGCGCGGGCGCGGACGCCGTCGGCGATCTCGCCGGGCGGGCCGATCTCGTCTTCGTCGACGCGCCCTGCACCGGCAGCGGCACGTGGCGCCGCAACCCCGACGCCAAGTGGCGGCTGCGGCCCGGCGCGCTGGAGCGGCGGACCGCCGAGCAGGCGGCGGTGCTCGACCGCGCGGCCGCCCTGGTGCGGCCGGGCGGCCGCATCGCCTATATCACCTGTTCGGTATTGGAGGCCGAGAACGGCGCGCAGGTGCGCGCCTTCCTGGAACGCCACGCCGAGTTCGCGCTCGTTCCGCCGCACGAGGTCGCGGCCGCTCTGGGCGAGCGCGCCTTCATGTTCGAGCGGGCGGTGCTCGAGTCGGCCGAGGGGCTGCTGATGACGCCGCGCCGCACCGATACGGACGGTTTCTTCGTCGCGCTGCTCAGGCGCGCAGGGTGACGGCGGGCGCCGGCGCGGCGATTTCGCGGGGCCTCCTCGTTCTCCCGCCTTGACCCGGCGCCGGGTGCGCTGCAAAAAGCCCCTCCGAACGGCCACGATTGGCTGCGTGTCGACAGCGCCTGCGGGAGCGCGCCCGCCGGAGGGGCCGCGTGGCGACACCGCCTTGGAGCCGTCGGCCTCCGAGACAGGGTCTTCAGGCGGCTTCCATGCACGACAAGGTTCTCATCGTCGATTTCGGCTCCCAGGTCACCCAGCTCATCGCCCGGCGGGTGCGCGAAGAGGGGGTCTATTCCGAGATCGTGCCCTTCCAGAAGGCGGAGGAAGCCTTCGCGGCGATGCGGCCGAAGGCGGTCATTCTCTCGGGCGGCCCGGCCTCCGTGCTCGACGAGAAGGCGCCGCTTCCGCCGATGTCGATCTATCGGGCGGGCGTGCCCATCCTCGGCATCTGCTACGGCGAGCAGGCGATGGCCAAGCAGCTCGGCGGTGAGGTCGAGGGGGGTCATCACGGCGAATTCGGCCGCGCCGAGGTCGAGGTGACGGAAGACACCGCGCTGTTCGACGGCGTCTGGCGCAAGGGCGAGCGCTATCCCGTGTGGATGAGCCACGGCGACCGCGTCACGCGCCCGCCGGAAGGCTTCCGCGTCGTCGCCACCTCGCCCAATGCGCCGATCGCCGTCATCGCCGACGAGGCGCGGAAGTTCTACGCGACGCAGTTCCATCTGGAAGTGGTGCATACGCCGCATGGCGCGGCGCTGCTGCGCAACTTCGTGCGCAGAATCGCGGGCTGCGCCGGCGACTGGACGATGCGCGCCTTCAAGGAGGAGGCGATCGCGAAAATCCGCGCGCAGGTCGGGCGCGGGCGCGTCATCTGCGGCCTTTCGGGCGGGGTCGACTCCGCGGTCGCGGCGGTGCTGATCCACGAAGCGATCGGCGACCAGCTCACCTGCGTCTTCGTCGACCACGGCCTGTTGCGCCTCGGCGAGGCCGAGAAGGTCGTGAGCCTCTTCCGCCACAGCTACAACATCCCCCTCGTGCACGTGGAGGCGGAGGAGCTTTTCCTCGGCGCGCTCGCGGGCGTCACCGATCCCGAGCAGAAGCGCAAGACGATCGGCAAGCTGTTCATCGACGTGTTCGAGCAGGAGGCGAAGAAGCTCGGCGGCGCCGAGTTTCTGGCACAGGGCACGCTGTACCCCGACGTGATCGAGAGCGTATCCTTCACCGGCGGGCCCTCGGTGACGATCAAGTCGCACCACAACGTCGGCGGCCTGCCGGAGCGCATGAACATGAAGCTCGTCGAGCCCCTGCGCGAGCTGTTCAAGGACGAGGTGCGCGCGCTCGGCCGCGAGCTGGGGCTGCCGGAGGTCTTCGTCGGCCGCCATCCGTTCCCGGGGCCGGGGCTCGCGATCCGCTGCCCGGGCGAGATCACGCGCGAGAAGCTCGATGCGCTGCGCCTCGCCGACGAGATCTTCATCGAGGAGATCCGCCGCGCCGGCCTCTACGACGACATCTGGCAGGCCTTCGCGGTGATCCTGCCGGTCAAGACCGTGGGCGTGATGGGCGACGCCCGCACCTACGAGCACGTCATCGGCCTGCGCGCCGTCACCTCGACGGACGGCATGACGGCGGACTTCTACCCCTTCGACATGACCTTCCTCGGCCACGTCGCGACGCGCATCATCAACGAGGTGAAGGGCGTCAACCGCGTCGTCTACGACGTGACCTCGAAGCCGCCCGGAACCATCGAGTGGGA